>JABDLY010000214.1 GCA_013001755.1 Sphingomonadaceae bacterium | reverse complement strand
GCTGTCGGTCGATTACCGGCTGGCCCCGGAAGACCCGTTTCCCGCCGCAGTCGAAGATGCGGTGGCGGTCTACAAGGCCGTGCTCGATGGCGGGACGCCGGCGGAGAAGATCGTCGTGGCCGGCGATTCGGCTGGCGGCGGATTGGCGCTGGCGCTGATGCTGTCGGCGAAGGAACGGGGCCTGCCGCAACCGGCGGGTGCGGCTTTGCTCTCGCCCTGGTCCGATCTGCGATTGAACTCGGCATCCTATGAGAGCCGCAAGGATGCCGATCCGATGGTGACGCATGACGGCATAGCGCAAATGGCTGCACATTATCTCGGCGATACCACGCCCGACACGCCGCTCGCCTCGCCGATTCTTGCCGACCTTTCGGGCCTCGCGCCGATGCTGATCCATGTCGGCGATGCCGAGGTGCTGCTCGACGATGCGGTGGTGCTGGCGAGGAATGCGAAAGACGCCGGGGCGGATGTGACGCTCAAAGTCTGGGATCATATGATCCACGTCTTCCAGGCCTTTTATGCGATGGTCGACGAGGCGCGCGAGGCGGTCAACGAAATCGGCGCGTTTTTGGCCGAACGAACGCGCTGAAGGAGAATAGCGATGAAGCCGGTTTGTCTTGTCATAGGCGCGGGCGCCGGAATCGGCGGCACCGTCGGCAAGAAATTCGCCGCGGAGGGCTATCATGCGGTGCTCTGCCGCCGCAGCGACGAGGAGGGGCTACAAAAGCTCGTCAGCGACATCAAGGCGGCAGGCGGCGAGGCGAGCGGCTTCTTGATGAACGCCGTCGATGACAATGCGATCGAGGAGCGGGTGGCCGAGGTCGAGAAGGATATCGGCCCGATCGAGGTCGTCATCTACAATCTCGGCGCGCAGATCGGCAATCGTTCGCTCGCCGAAACGCCGCCCAAGACCTTCGAACTCGGCTGGCGGATGGGAACCTTCGGGCTTTACCGGCTCGCGCGATGCCTGTTTCCGAAGATGGTCGAGCGCGGTTCGGGAACGCTGCTCGTCACATCGGCGACGGCGGCGATGCGCGGCAATGCGGGGCAGCATAGCCATGCCGCGGCGATGGGCGGGAGGCGGATGCTGTGCCAGAGCCTCAACGCCGAATTCGCTCCCCGGGGCATCCATGTCGCGCATATCCTCGTCGATGGCTCGGTCGATGCGCCCGATACGCTCGGCAAGCTGCTCGGGCCCGAGAAATTTCAGGAGCTGCGCGAGACCCAAGGCGCTCAAGATGGCCTGTTGCTGCCCGAAAAGATCGCCGAGACCTATTTCCACGTCGCCCGGCAACACCGCTCGGTCTGGACGCACGAACTCGATCTGCGCGCCTGGACCGATGTGCCCTGGTTCAACAGCAGCGCGATCGGGCGGTCGGTGACGATCTGAGCATCGCATGGTTGGCGTAGGAATGTCGTCATTCCAGCGAAGGCTGGAATCTATCCCAGCTCAGTGGCCCTCGATTCGATATCTGGGTTAGACTCCAGCCTTCGCTGGGGTGACGGAGGGAATTTCCTCCCGGCCTCGCGCCGTCACATCTCGCTCGGTTCGGCCTCGGGTTCCAGCTTGTCCTGCGTCCGCAGCTCGAAATCGCTGGCGTCATGGCGTTCGTGGAGCTGGGTCGCCGGATCGCCCCAGGCGCGGTTGACCATGCGTCCCCTTTGGGCGGCGGGCCGCGCCATGATCGCATCGGCCCAGCGATTGACGTGCTTATATTCGTGCACCTGCAGGAATTCGGCCGAATCGTAGAGCAACCCCTTGGCGAGCCCGCCATACCAAGGCCAGATCGCGATATCGGCGATCGAATATTCGCTGCCGGCCATATAGTCGTTGTCCGCCAGATGCCGGTCGAGCACGTCCAATTGTCTTTTCACTTCCATCGCGAAACGGTCGATCGCATATTCGATCTTCATCGGCGCATAGGCGTAGAAATGGCCGAAGCCGCCGCCGAGATAGGGCGCGCTCCCCATCTGCCACATCAGCCAGTTGATCGCCTCGGTGCGCGCGGCGTGATCCTTGGGCAGGAAGGCATCGAATTTCTCCGACAGGTAGAGCAGGATCGAAGCCGATTCGAATACGCGTTGCTTCGGCTCGACGCTGTGATCGACCATCACCGGGATTTTCGAATTGGGGTTGATGTCGACATAGCCGCTGCCGAACTGATCGCCGTCGCCGATATTGATCAGCCAGGCATCATATTCGGCGCCCTCATGCCCGGCTTCGAGAAGTTCCTCGAACATCAACGTCGCCTTGACGCCGTTGGGCGTCGCCAGCGAATAGAGCTGGAACGGATGCTTGCCGACCGGAAGTTCTTTGTCGTGCGTCGGCCCGGCAATAGGCCGGTTGATGCTGGCAAACCGCCCGCCGCTCTCCTTGTCCCATGTCCAGACCGCAGGTGGTTCATAGCCGGGCGGCTGATTTTCGGGGGTTTCGGTGTCTTCGGTATCGGCCATGAAACGGTCTTTCCTTGAGAAGGGGCTTGCCGTCGTCGCCAAATCGGCGGCGCGAGTCCACCGCATATTGCCTTTCGGGGGGTCAGGTTGCGCTTTCACCCATCCCCAGCGCTTCGATATGCGCGGCGGCGTTCCGGACGTTGCAGGCGAGGACGACGATGTCGTGCATATCGCCTCCGCCGTCGCGGACATGGTCCTTGAGCAAGGCTTCGCCGCGAAACCCGAGTTCCTCGAAGACGGTGATCGCGCCGCTCTGATCGGGAGTCATCCGCGCGGTGAGTTTTTCGAGATCCTTGTCGAGCGCGACGCGGAAAGCCTGTTCGATCAGATAACGGCCGAGCCCGTGTTTGCGCGCACCCTTCGCGACGAGAACGCGCAGCTCGCCGACATGCGGCGACCAGGACATCGGATCCTGCCGCAGCGCCGCGCAGCCGACCAGCTCGCCTTCATATTCGGCAAGCAAGGTCGTCATCGACCCGTCTTCGTTCGAAGCGATCCAGGCATCGACGACGGGGCGTTTGGTAATATCGCGGTTGAGGAACAGCAGATCGTGCGGCGGCAGCGATTCGGCGAAGCGGATCACCGCAGCCTTGTCGTCGGCCTCCATCGGGCGGAGCGCATATTCCGCTCCGTCAAGCTTAACGGTTTCGGGCATTAAACGGACCTTTCGGCTAACCATTCGTCGAGCGTGGGCCAGAGGCGGCGGGCGGCGTTGGGGCCGGCGATCAGGCTGATATGCCCGCCCTTGAGCACGATCTCGGTCTTGTCCTCGGATCCCGCTAGCGCGACGAGATGCTTCGATGCTTCGTACGGCACGATGTGATCGTGGAGCGCGACGCCGTGGAAGAGCGGGATCGTGATATTGCCGATATCGGCGGTTCGCCCGGCGACTTCGAGCGTGCCTTTATAGAGCGCATTGTCCCACATCAGCTTTTTCGTCGTGTCGCGGAAATACTCGCCGGCGAGCGGCAGCATGTCGTTCGACCAGCGCTCCATCTTGCGGTGAAATTCGACAAAATCGCCGTTCCACATATTATCCCACAGCGCGCGCTGGCCCGCCGCGCGGCCCGAGGGACGCAGCATATCGAACGAGGTCAGCAGCAATTCGGGCGCGACATTTCCGACATTGTCGACGAGCCGGTCGACATTGAAATATTTGCGCTGCGACATATGCGCGAACATTTCCATCGCCGAAAAATCGACCGGCGTGGTGAAGCAGGCGAGGTTCTTGAGCGGCTCTTCGGGGTGCGTCGCGGCGTAGATCGTCGCCAGCACGCCGCCCATGCAATAGCCCGCGAGGGTGACCTCTTCCTCGCCCGTCACGTCGCGAACGCGGCGCAGGCAATCGGCGATGAACTTGTCGGCATAATCGTCGAGGCCGAGCGTCTTTTCCTCGGGGCGCGGATGATCCCAGTCCATCACGAAGACGTCGTAACCGGCATTCAGCAGGAAGCGCACAAAGCTGTGTTCTTCGGCAATATCGAAGACATAGCCGCGATTGGTCGTCGCCATCACCATCAGGATCGGGACGCGGTAGATTTCGTCGACGAGCGGCTTGTAATGATAGAGGTTGAGCGTCCCGCGCTTGTGGATCACCTCTTTCGGCGTCAGCCCGACGGGCGGTGCGGCCGAGGCGAAATATTCGACGCCCTTGATATTGCGCTGGATCGTCCGTTCGACGAGCGAACGGATTCGCTCGCCAGCTCCGCTATCGGGCCGTTCCTTGGTTTCGGTCGCCATGATGGACTAATCCGATTTGTTCTTGGATGCCTTTTTCGCCGGCGGCTTGCGCGTGCGTTTAGGGCCGGTGGTTTTGCGTTCGGATGGCGCGAGCCGCGCGAGCGCGTCTTCGATGCGCACGAGCCGTTCGTCCATCGTCATCAGGCGTTCCCCGATTGCCGTGACATCTTCGCGGCTCGGCATGTTGAAGAAGGCGAGGTTCTTCGACATCTGGTCTGACATGCCCCGCTGGACCTTGGCGCCAAGTTCGGTCGCGCGGTGCGATGTCTCCGCGAAAGCATCGGTGCCGAACACCGCCTTCGCCATCTCGTCGAAGCGCCCTTCGAGATCGCCCATCGCCTTGCGAATGCTGTCCATCGGATCTGTATCGTCTGCCATGGCGGGCATTATTGCCTAGCGCCCCGCGCGAGTCGAGGATTATCGCGCGAGGACTATGACGCGTGGGCGAAGAACATCAGATGGACGAGACGGCCATTTTCGGGCGTCTCGCCGAACCCCGGCGCGGCATTGTGGAACAGCCACGGGCTGAACAGGATCAGCCGGTTGAAGCGCATCGGCACGCGCATCACGCGTTCCCACTTGCCCTGGCTGAACGTGTCCTTGTTGACCACATCCTCGACCAGCGCGTTGATATCGGCATAGCCGGTCGCCGCGATCGCCGCCGGATCGCGCGGCACGCGATCGAGCCCGGTGCGGCGGTGGCGGAAGAAATCGGTGCCGCCCTTGCAGTCTTCCGGACGGCTCAGGAACAGGATTCCCGAATAGGAGGCGGGGTCGATATGGACGCCTGTACGGCCACGATCACGTTTCAGCGTCAGCCGGCAATGGCTATGGCTTGTCTCGGGCTGGGGCATGAGCGCCGTGCCGACGATCCTCGATACGCTGGCCTCGAGCCCATCGACCGGCAACGGCGCGCTCGACATCCGCCCCGGATAGTTGCCGCTCGCATTGGCAGGGTCGTAACCGAGCGCCAGCGCCTGCCGCCGCGCGCCATGCGGATCGGCAAGAAAATCGTCGACGATGAGCAGCGCGGGCAGCATCGCTCCGGCCTGTTAAACCATCGCCCGCCTGTCAAGCGATTGCGCCTGCCGCGCGGCTAAGCCATGACCGTCGCGAAAGGAGCGTATCGCCATGTCCGAACCGAGAAGCTGGCTGTTCGTGCCCGCCGATAGCGAGAAGAAGATCGCCAAGGCGCTCGCCGGAGACGCCGATGCGATTATCCTCGACTGCGAGGATTCGGTGGCAGAGGCGAACAAACCCGTCGCGCGTGAACGTGCCGCCGCGACATTGCGCGATCGAGCCCCCGATGGTCCGCAATTATGGGTGCGGATCAACCCGCTCGACGGCGATCATGCCGGGGCCGATTGCGATGCGATTGCGCCCGCCCGCCCCGATGGCGTCATGCTGCCCAAATCCGAAAGCGGCGAGCATGTCGCGCGGCTCTCGGCGATGCTCGATGCGCGCGATGCCGGCGATGCCAGGATTATCGCGCTCGTCACCGAAACACCGCAAAGCCTGTTCGGCGCGGGGACGTATCGCGGCGCGTCTGCGCGGCTGACGGCGATGACCTGGGGCGGCGAGGATCTCTCCTCGGCGCTCGGCGCGGCAAGCAAGTTCGATACCGATGGCGAACTCAGCTTTACCTACAAACTCGCGCGGTCCTTGTGTTTGGCCGGTGCCGTCGCCGCCGATTGCCAGCCGGTCGAAACGCTGTTCGCCGATTTTCGCGACGAGGACGGGTTGCGCGCTTTCGCCGAACAGGCGCGCCGCGAAGGCTTTACGGGCATGATGGCGATCCACCCGGCGCAGGTGCCGGTGATCAACGCTGCCTTTACGCCGAGCGACGGGGAAATCGCCCATGCCGAGGCGGTCGTGCAGGCGTTCCGCGACAATCCCGATGCCGGGACGATCGGCCTCAACGGCAAGATGATCGACCGACCGCACCTCGTGCAGGCCGAAAGACTGCTCGAACGCACCGGGCGCCAGAGCTAGTTTTCGCCGCCATTCTCCGAAGCCGAAGCCTCTTCGTTTTCGGCTTGAGTTTGCGCGGCGCGCTCGCGTTGGCGGGCGGCGATGCGCGGTTCCATAAGCGCCACCGTTTCGATCCTGTCGAGCGCATTGCGCGCGGCGACATAGCGGCGCGCATCGTTGATCCATTGCGCTGCGGCCTCGTCCTCGCGGCCCGGCAGCCGCAGGACTTCGGCGAGCGCGGTATCGACCTGGCCGACGGCGAGCTTCTCTCGCGCGCGCTGGAGGCGCTGGCGCGGCGCGGGCGAGGGCGTGCCTTCCTGCCGCACGACGAAAATCTCCGATAACTCGCGCCGCAGCGTATCCCACCAGCTCTCATCGTCGGCGCGGCCGATCAGCGCGGGTTCGAGTTCGTTGAGCCGCGATTGCAGGCCATCGAGCGTCACCGGCTGCTGCGATGCCGAGATGATCCGCGCCACGGCTTCCGGGTCGGGGCGGCCAAAGCGTTCGCGGAGCAGCCCTTCGATATAGCCGAGCGCGATCCCGCGATCGAGCGCACGCCGCGCGGCAAAGGCGACGAGCAAGCCCTCGGCGCGCGCCGCATTGCCGCTCGCCGCACCCGCGCGCAGGCTGATCCTGTCGATCTGTTCCTCCAGCTGTTCGACGCGCCGGGCGAGCGTCACCCGCTCGGGTTCGATATCGGCCGGGTCGGGCGCCTCGCCAACGGGTGCGCCGGGCGTTCCCGGCTCGGTCTCGTCGAGCCGGCGTTCGAGGGCGGCGACGGCGGCGGCGCTTTCGGCGGTCGGCTGGGTCTCTTCGGAGACCGCCATGATGCCGAGCGACCCGCCGTAATTGACGAGTATCCAGCCCATCGCGATCAGCCCGCCGAGAAAGGCGACGCCGGCGATCAATGCGACGCGGATCAGCGAACGGCGCGGGTTATCGGCAGTTTCTATCGGTTCATAATCGCCGGGCATGGGCGCAACACTCTCTCATCTCTTGGTGCGACGACCAGATAGAGGATCGGGCGCGCGGGCGCCAGCTTTGGCGTAGAAGCCGCCGATCAGCGCTCTATGGGCGTCACCCCAGCGAAGGCTGGGGTCTATCCCAGAACCGCAATCGCTAGACTGATGCCTGGGATAGATTCCAGCGTTGACCTGCGGTCGCCTTCGGCCTGCTGGAATGACGGGTTCTCCGTTCTGGAAGGTGTAACAACCCATTCTGAAAGGGGGCTGTGGTCAGGCGAGCTTTGCGGCGGCGTCGAGCAGTGCGGCATCGCCTGGTTTTTCGGCGACGACGGCGCTGCGCCACCCGCCACCCGCTTCGTGGAGCGCCGCCGGGCTTATCGCCGCGATGGCGATGGCCGCGCGGTCGATGGCGTGCCCGTCGCAATATTCGGCGAAGCGCGCGGCGGCCCTCGGCGAATGGAGCAGCGCTATCGCCGGTTCCGCGAGCGCGCCCGACAGGCCATCGGGCTCGGCCGGCTCGGCGGCGTAGACTGCGACGCGGGTGACGGCGAGACCGCGTTCGTCGAATGCGCGCACGTCTTCGCCGGCAAGATGCAGCACCGAATGCCGCCCGTCGGCGCGCAAGCTATCGGCGAGCGCGGCGACATCGGGGCCGTTCGTGCGAATATCGCCGATGCCCGCCCCGCGCGCCGCATCGGCGCTCGCTTCGCCCACGGCATAGAGTGGAAGATCGCGATAGCGGGCCAATGCCGCGCCGCCATGGCGCATCGCATTGGAACTGGTGACCATCAGCGCATCGAAACCGGCCGGATCGGGCGGCGACCAGCCGCGCCGAACGATGGTGAACAGCGGCGCGGTAACGGCATCCCACCCGGCCGAGATGGCGCGCTCGGCGGTGGCGCTCGCTCCCGGTTCGGGACGCAGCACGATCAGCCGTTCGGTCATCCGGCGAAAAGCGCACGCAGCGCCGGGTTCGCGCGTTCGAGCAGCGCATCGGCAAGATCGCGCGCTGCCTCGTCCGCCGCATCGGCCGGGGCTTCGACGGTATCGGCGACGGTTTCGCCGCCATCATTGGTGAGCAACTGTCCGCGCAGCCTGGTCCGCCCGCCCTCTTCCTGCGCCAGCGCGGCAACCGGCGAATGGCAATCGGCGCCGAGCGCTTCGAGAAACGCGCGCTCGGCGGCGACGCAGCGATGCGTGGCGCCATGGTCGATCGCCTCCAGAAGCGCGCGCATATCGCCGCGCCCGCCCAGCGTCTCGATGCCGATGGCGCCCTGCTGCGCGGCGGGCAGCAATGTCTCGATCGGAATCGGCGCGCCGATATCGTGATGCCCGAGCCGGTCGAGCCCCGCCGCCGCGAGCAGGGTCGCATCGACCGTCCCGCTCTCGACCGCCGCAAGCCGCGTCGCGACATTGCCGCGCAGCGTCTCGATGGCGAGATCGGGGCGCAGGCTCAAAAGCTGCGCGGCGCGGCGCGGCGACGAGGTGCCGATCCGCGCTCCCTGCGGCAGCGCATCGATGCTCTCCGCCCCGATCAGCCGGTCGCGCATATCGGCGCGCTCGAGCATCGCCGCGATCACGATCTCGGCGGGCCGGATCGTCTCGACATCCTTCATCGAATGCACCGCAATATCGATATCGCCCTCGATCAGCGCCCGATCGAGCTCCTTCGTCCAAAGCGCCTTGCCGCCGATCTCGGCCAGCGGGCGATCCTGAACCCGGTCGCCGGTCGTCCTGACTGGAACGATGGCGATGGCCTCGTCGTCCCAGCCATGCGCCGCCGCCAGCGCCGCCTTCGCCATATACGCCTGCGCCAACGCCAGCGGCGACCCGCGCGATCCGATGCGGAGAGGGGTAGGGGGCGAAGCCATCCACCGCTGTTAGAAGATTTTCGGGCGGGCGGAAATGGCAGATTGAGAGGCCGGAGCGGCCGAATTGGGCAGGCGAGCTCAACGACGCACCGACCGCTTTGCGGCCATTGCAGACATTCAGATGGTCAATTTAGGCGTTCATCGAACCAATCAATGCGCTGCATGGCTTCCGATTCAGCGGTCTCGGGACTGTCATAAGTCCCACAATCTGGTCCGACCGGGCCCCACGCAACCGTGGGGTCTGGATGACCGCGCTCTGATGCCCACTGGCGACGATATGTGTGTCGGCCGTCGGCCCGAGTAATGATCATAACGCGCTGTTTTCCGTCTCGGCTTTCGATGATCTTTACCGTTGTTTCCATCAGATCAGTTTAGCACCGATCCGTATGTCCGCAACCGGCCCAATAGCGGACCTTCGGTTCACGGCCCGCCAGCCGCCACCTCCCGCCATTCCCCCGGCGCGATCCCCTCCACCGTCCATTCGCCCACGCTCCGCCGCACCAACCGCAGCGTCGGGAACCCCACCGCTGCCGTCATTCGCCGCACCTGGCGGTTGCGGCCTTCGCGGATCGTCAGCTTTAGCCAGCTGTCGGGGATCGATTTGCGCACGCGGATCGGGGGATCGCGGGGCCAGAGGTCGGGGGCAGCGATGCGCGCCGCTTCGGCGGGGCGGGTCGGGCCGTCCTTGAGCGCGACGCCCCGGCGCAGCGCCGCGAGCGCTGCGTCATCGGGCTCGCCTTCGACCTGGACGAGATAGGTTTTGGGCGTCTTGTGCGCGGGATCGGCGATGCGGGCCTGCAGCTTGCCGTCATCGGTGAGCAGCAACAGCCCCTCGCTGTCGCGGTCGAGCCGCCCGGCGGGATAGACGCCCGGCAGGTCGATAAAATCCGACAGCGTCGCGCGCTTGGCCGGGCTGCCGCGATCGGTGAATTGCGAGAGCACGCCATAGGGTTTGTTGAAGAGGATCAGGCGGGGCATTGGTTTTTCTTCAGTGAACCCATTTTCCCCAATCCGATTGCCCTGAGCTTGTCGAAGGGTTGTCCTTCACTTTCTTCGTTGGAAAAGAAAGGGCAGGAGTTGGCCTGCGACCGCCTTTGGCCCGACAAGCTCAGTCCAATCGGGAGATGTGTGTGGTTGCTCTTGACCGGTTCAGGCGGCAAAACCCGCCCATGACCCTGATCCTCGGCCTTGAATCGAGCTGCGATGAAACCGCTGCCGCGCTGGTGACGAGCGAGCGCGAGATATTGGCGCACGCGCTTGCCGGGCAGGAGGAGGCGCACCGGCCGTTCGGCGGCGTGGTGCCCGAGATCGCGGCGCGCGCGCATGTCGAGGTCATGACGCCATTGGTCGCCGCCGCGCTCGGCGAGGCGGGGGTGACGCTCGGCGAGGTCGATGCGATCGCGGCGACGGCGGGGCCGGGGCTTATCGGCGGCGTCATGGTCGGGCTGATGACGGGCAAGGCGCTGGCGATGGCGGCGGACAAGCCGCTGGTCGCGGTCAACCATCTCGAAGGCCATGCGCTGTCGCCGCGGCTGACCGCGCCGGCGCTCGAATTTCCCTATCTGCTGCTGCTGGTGTCGGGCGGCCATTGTCAGCTGCTGCTGGTCGAAGGCGTCGGCGATTATCGGCGGCGGGCGACGACGATCGACGATGCGGCGGGCGAATGTTTCGACAAGACCGCCAAGGCGCTCGGGCTGGGTTTCCCGGGCGGGCCGGCGGTCGAGGCGGCGGCGCGGGCGGGCGATCCCGAAGCCGTGCCGCTGCCGCGGCCGCTGGTCGGGTCGGGCGAGCCGCATTTCTCCTTTTCGGGGCTCAAGGCGGCGGTGCTTCGCGCGCACGAAAGCGGCGACTATGCGGTCGCGGACATTGCCGCCTCCTGCCAACAGGCGATCGTCGACTGTCTCGTCGACCGCACCCGTATCGCGCTCGAGAAAGTGAACGATATCAATGCGCTGGTCGTCGCCGGCGGCGTCGCCTCCAACGCCGCCATCCGGACCGCATTGGAAGCGCTGGGTGACAACCACAGCCTCCCCTTCATCGCCCCGCCGCCCTGGCTGTGCACCGATAACGCGGCGATGATCGCCTGGGCCGGCGCCGAACGCTTCGCCGCCGGGCTGACCGACGATCTCGCCACCCCGGCGCGCGCGCGCTGGCCGCTCGATGCCGAGGCCGATAAGGTGCGCGGAGCCGGAGTGAAAGCATGAGCCCGAAAACATGAGCCCGAAAACATGAGCTACGACAGGATAGGCGTGATCGGCGGCGGGGCCTGGGGCACCGCGCTGGCACAAAATGCCGCGGCGGGCGGCGATGTCATCCTCTGGGCGCGCGAAGGCGAGGTCGTCCGCGCGATCAACGAGCAATCGGCCAATCCGCTGTTTCTTCCGAATATCCCGCTGTCGCGCCGGATCCGCGCGACGAGCCAGCTAGACGATCTGGCCGAATGCGATGCCGTGCTCGTCGTCGCCCCGGCGCAGCATGTCCGCGAAACGCTGAGCGCCGCCTCGATCGGCTTCGCACCGCTGATCCTCTGCGCCAAAGGGATCGAGGCGACGAGCAAGCAGTTGATGAGCGAAGTCGCGGTCGAGGTCTATCCCGGCGCGCCGATCGCTGTGCTTTCGGGGCCGACCTTCGCGCATGAAGTGGCAGCGGGGTTGCCGGCGGCGGTGACGTTGGCCTGCGAGGATGGCGCGATAGCCGACGCGCTTGCCGAGCGGCTCGCCCAGCCGACCTTCCGCCCCTATCGGTCGACCGATGTCGTCGGTGCCGAGATCGGCGGGGCGGTGAAGAATGTGCTCGCGATCGCCTGCGGCGTCGTCGAGGGGCGCGCGCTCGGCCAGAATGCACGCTCCGCGCTGATTTCGCGCGGTTTTGCCGAGATGACGCGCTTCGGGCTGGCCCGCGGCGCACGGGCGGAAACGCTGGCCGGGCTGTCGGGGCTGGGCGATCTCGTGCTGACGTGCTCCTCGACCAGTTCGCGCAACTTCTCGCTCGGCAAGGGCCTTGGCGAAGGCCGCGCGGCGGAAGAACTGATGGCCGACCGGACGACGGTCGCCGAAGGCGCGCATACCGCGCCGGTGCTCCGCGAAGCCGCCGCCGATGCGGGCGTCGAGATGCCGATTACCGAGGCGGTCTGCGCGCTGTTGTCCGGTGTTTTGTCGGTCGATGACGCGGTGGAGCAGTTGTTGACTCGGCCGCTCAAGAGCGAGGGATAGCCCCCAACCCAAACTCCGCTTACCCTGAGCTTGCCGAAGGGTTGTCCTTCACTTTCAACCGGTCGAAAAGAAAGAACATGGCTTCGACAAGCTCAGCCCGAACGGGGTCGAAAAACAAACCTTGCGGCCTAGTGGCACGAGACCCCCGCCTTCGCGGGGGTTGAGGCTTCGTCATGCTGTGCATGACGCGGTGCATCAAAAGTCCCAGCAGATCCCTTCATGTTCCCAATCGCCATAGCGGGTCGGTTCGAGCATCTCCTTGCCGGTGTGTTCCTTGCCGGGTTTCGTTGCTTCGGGCTCGGGCACCGGCGGGTTTTTCGAGAGATGAGCGGGCGGTTTGACCCAGTCGGGGCGTTTGCCGGCCATGTAGCGCTCCTTCGATTGCCAAACGGGTTTCCAGTCCCCATTTTGGCGTTGAAAGAGAGGAGCGCAAGGTGAACGTCACCAAGACGATGATTTTGCTGGCTGTGATGACCGCATTGTTCATGGGCCTCGGCCTGATGATCGGCGGACGGATGGGGATGATTATCGCGCTGCTGATTGCGGTCGGTATGAACCTTTTCACCTATTGGAATGCCGACAAGATCGTACTGCGGATGCACAGCGCGCGAGAGGTCAGCGCGCAGGATTCGCCCGAATTCCATGGCTTGGTCCAACAGCTGGCCCAGCGCGCGGGATTGCCGATGCCCAAGGTCTATATCGTCGAAAATCCGCAGCCCAACGCCTTCGCCACGGGCCGTAATCCGGAAAATGCGGCGGTGGCGGCGACGACGGGGCTGCTCGAGATC
>JABDLY010000167.1 GCA_013001755.1 Sphingomonadaceae bacterium | reverse complement strand
CGACAGTTCCTCGCGATCGACCTTGATTCCGGCGCATTCCATCCGCGCAATCACCGGCACCAGCGGCCTGTCGACGAGCTCATAGACGCGCGTCACCTTGTCGGCGTGCAATCTTGGTTTGAGCCGTTTCCACAGCCGCAGCGTCACATCGGCGTCCTCGGCGGCATATTCGGTCGCGCGGTCGAGCGGCACTTCGCCGAACGAGATCTGTTTCTTCCCCGTCCCGACGACATCCTTGAACTTGATGCATTCATGGCCGAGGAACAGCTGCGCGATCTCGTCCATGCCATGCCCGTGCATCCCGGCTTTGAGGTCGAAGCTCATGACGATCGTGTCGTCGATGGGGGCAAGCGCGATATCGTACTGCCTCAGTACGCCGATATCGTACTTCAGATTATGCCCGATCTTGAGGACGGCCGGATCCTCGAACAGCTCCTTGAGCTTGGCGATCGCGACATCGAAATCGATCTGCTCGGGTTTCTCGTCGAGCAGCCCCTCGCCGCCATGACCGAGCGGGACGTAGCAGGCCTTGCCCGGCGCAGTTGCGAGACACACGCCGACGAGCCGCGCCGTCACCGACTCAAGCGAATCGGTCTCGGTATCGACCGCGATATGGCCGATCCGCCGCGCCTCGGCGATCCATGCGTCGAGCCGCGCGGCGTCGGTCACCGTCTCATAGGTGCTGCGATCGATCGGCGCTTCGTCTTCGGCGGGTTCGGCCTCGACCTCGCTATGCTGCGCGCTTTCGGCATTGGCCGGGCCATCGCCGCCGAGCCGCGTCAGGAGCGATTTGAAGCCATGATGCGAAAGGAATTCGCGCAGCGGCCCTTCGGGGATGCCATCGAGCGCGAAATAGTCGAGCGGTTCGGGGAGTGGCACGTCTTCCTTGAGCGTCACCAGAACGCGCGACATCCGCGCGAGCTCGGCCTGCTCGATCAGATTTTCGCGCATCTTCGATTTCTTCATCTCGGGCGCGGCCGCGAGCACGGCTTCGACGGTGCCATATTCGTTGATCAGGTCCGAGGCCCGCTTCGGCCCGATCCCCGCCACGCCCGGAATATTGTCCGACGTATCGCCCATCAGCGCGAGAACTTCGCCGAGTTTTTCGGGACCGACGCCGAATTTTTCCTCTACCGTTTCGCGGCTCATCCGCGCGTCCTTCATCGTGTCGAGCATATCGAGGCCGGGTTCGATCAGCTGCATCAGATCCTTGTCGGAGGAGACGATCGTCACCTTCCATCCCTCGGCCAGCGCAGCCTTCGCATAGGAGGCGATCAGATCGTCGGCCTCGAAGCCGAGCTCCTCGATACAGGGCAGCGAAAAGGCGCGCGTCGCATCGCGGATCATCGGGAATTGCGGGACAAGGTCTTCGGGTGGCGGCGGGCGATTGGCCTTGTAGTCCTCGTAAATTTCGTTGCGGAAGCTCTTGGCGCTCGCATCGAGGATCACCGCCATATGCGTCGGCCCCTCCTCGGCATTGAGCTGGTCGACGAGCTTCCACAGCATCGTCGTATAGCCATAGACCGCACCGACGGGTTCGCCGCGCGTGTTGGTCAGCGGCGGGAGCCGATGATAGGCGCGAAAGATATAGCTCGACCCGTCGACAAGATAGAGATGCTTGGGGTCGCTCGCGGCCATCGCGGGGGTCTAGCCGATGGCGGGGGCGGGGCAAAGGGACTCTGGACCGCGCAGCTAGATCGCGCTCTGCCCCTTGCGATCGCGCCACCAGCCCCAGAGCGCGATGGCGCAGAGATAGGCGCCGCACCAGCCATAGGCGGTGACGACGCCGAACTGCGATGCAACCGCGCCGATCGCCAGGCACATTGCGATGCTGGCGATGCAATGGAAGAAGTAGAGCGCCGAGATCGTCGTCGCGCGGCTCGCGCCCTGAAGTAACCGCTGGAATTTCGCCTCGCCGAGAATGCGCACCGGCGCCGCGATGACATAGGCAAACATCAGCGGGATCAGCAGCCAGGCCGAGTTGGTCAGCCCGGCCGCGATCAGGCACAGCCCCGCGAGCAGCGGAAACAGCCAGCCGCCGGCGCGGAAACCGGCGAAATGATGCGCGAAGATGTTGGCGGCGGCGAGAAAGGCTATCGCCGCCGCGCCGATCAGGCCGAAGCTCCAGATCGGCATGCCGACGGCCAGATAGTAAAGCGGGTCGAACTCCTCGAGCACCCAGAACAGCATTACGCCCAGCACCAGATAGGCGGTCAGAAAGCGCAAACCGGCGCTGGTCCGGTATTCGCGCGCCGCAACGGCGAAATGGGTGAAATAGTGCGGCGTCCCGCCGCCATGCATAGTCCGCTTGCGGATATCGGGCAGCCACAGCGCGATGATCGCGGCGGCGAGCAGCGGCGGCAGGGCGAGCCAAAGCGCCGCTGTCATCGAGAAATGGCCGACGAAACCGCCGAGCACCATCGCGATCCCCGCGCCGGCTTCCTGCAACGCTCGGTCGCGCCCGAGGACGCGGTCGTAGTCATCGGCTGCGCCCGCCGCCTCCATATGTTCGTAGAGCAGCGCTTCCTTCGACCCCGATATCAGCGAGCCGGAAAAACTCCAGATCAGGAAGCCCGTTGCCGTCAGCCAGAAATCGCCGCCGCCGAGCGCCCAGAGAGCGAAGGTGGACGCCTTTATGAGCGGTGCGGCGACGAGCAGCCAGCGCCGGTCGAGATGGTCCGACAGCGCCCCCGACGGCACCTCGAAAATTGCCGCCATGACCGACCAGATGATGAACAGCAGCGCGACATCCCAGACGCCGAGACCCGAGAGCACGAAATAGGCAGTATAGATCGCATAGCCGAGGATGAAGTCGACCAGGAACACATAGGCGTAATAAGCGCGGAGGAAGCGGCGGAGCGGCATGAGTTGATGCCATAAGTCCTGCCGTCCCAAAAAACACCGTTCTCCCTGAACCAGTGGAAGGGCCGTTCATCCGTCATTGCGAGGAGCGAAGCGACGCGGCAATCCAGAGCCGCCCACGATACCGCTTGTGGCTCTGGATTGCTTCGCTGCGCTCCCCATGACGGTGAGCTAAAATGCTAGGGTTGCAGCACTGTATCCACCGCCTCGTCCGCCCGCTCGGGATAGTCGGTCGTATAGTGCAGCCCCCGGCTTTCCTGCCGCGACAGCGCCGAGCGAACGATCAGCGCGGCGACTTCGATCAGGTTGCGAAGCTCGATCAAATCGGGCGTCACGCGGAAATTGCCGTAATAGTCGTCGACTTCCCGCCGCAGCAGTTCGACGCGGTGCTGGGCGCGCTCCAATCGCTTGGTGGTGCGCACGATGCCGACATAATCCCACATGAAGCGGCGGATTTCGCGCCAGTTATGATGGACGACGACTTCTTCGTCCGAATCGGTGACGCGGCTTTCATCCCATGCGCGAATATCGGGAGGCTCGGGCAACCCATCCCAATGCGCGCTGATGTGATTCGCCGCCGCTTCGCCGAAAACGAAACATTCGAGCAGCGAGTTCGACGCGAGCCGGTTGGCGCCATGCAGCCCGCTCTCGCTGACCTCGCCCGCCGCATAGAGGCCCGGCAGGTCGGTCTTGCCGTTAAGATCGATCAGCACGCCGCCGCAGGTATAATGCTGGGCAGGCACCACCGGGATCGGCTCTGTCGTCATGTCGATGCCGAGGCCGAGCAATTTCTCGTAGATCGTCGGGAAGTGCTCGCGGACGAATTCGGGTTCGCGGTGGCTGATATCGAGATGGACGTAATCGAGCCCGAGGCGTTTGATCTCATGGTCGATCGCGCGCGCGACGATATCGCGCGGCGCGAGTTCGGCGCGCCGGTCGAAGCCCGGCATGAAGCGATAGCCCGGATCGGGCGCGCCCTGCGGCAGCTTCAAATGCCCGCCCTCGCCGCGTACCGCTTCGGTGATCAGGAAATTCTTGACCTCGAGATTATAGAGGCAAGTCGGATGGAACTGCATGAATTCCATATTCGAAATCCGGCATCCGGCACGCCACGCCATCGCGATGCCGTCGCCCGTCGCGCCGCGCGGCGCGGTCGAGAAGAGATAGGTGCGCCCCGCCCCGCCGGTGGCGAGGATCGTCGCGCGCGCCGGAAACACTTCGACATGGCCGCTTGCCTTATTGAAGGCATAGGCACCCCAGACATGGCTGCCGCCCTGCGGTTCTTCGCGATGGCGGTCGGTGATCAGGTCGATCGCGACCATATGCGGCAGCATCGTGATATTGGGATTGGTCTCGGCCGCCTTTTCGAGCGCTTCCTGCACCGCCCAGCCCGTCGCATCGTCGACATGAACGATTCGGCGATGGCTGTGCCCGCCCTCGCGCGTCAGATGGAGGTCGCCGTCATCCTCGACGTTGAACGGCACGCCGAAATCGACGAGCCGCTGGATCGCGCGCGGCGCGTTCTCGACGACGAACTCGACCGTTTCGCGCCGGTTTAGCCCCGCGCCGGCATCCATCGTATCGGCGATATGGCTCTCGAACGTGTCGCCGGGCTCGAGCACCGCCGCGATCCCGCCCTGCGCCCAGGCGGTCGATCCGCCCGAAAGCTCGCCCTTGGCAAGCACCAGCACCTTGAACTTTTCGGCCAGCGTAATCGCTGCGGTAAGGCCGGCCGCGCCGGAGCCGATGATAAGGATGTCGTGATCGCTCACTATAGAACCGATTGCCCTGAGCTTGTCGAAGGGCTGTGCTTCACTTCGGTCCTACAAAAGAAGAAAGAGCAGGGCTTCGACAAGCTCAGCCCGAACGGTAAATTTTTGGCGAGCGAGATCACGCCGCCGCCCGGGTCAGGTTCAGGAACACGTCCTCCAGGTCGGCCTCGCGCGTCGATACGTCGATGATATTGTGCCCGGCCTGGTTGAGCGCGGTCAGCACTTCGCCGGCGTTCACCTTGTCCTTGCGATAGGTGATCGACAGCGTGTTGGCGTCGATCCGTTCGACGCGTTCGAAGACGCTCTGGTCGGGTAGCGTTTCAAAATCGCGCTCGACGGTGACGACGACGGCTTTTTCCTGCGCCATGTTGACGAGTTCGCGCGTCGGCTTGTCGGCGATCAGCTTGCCATGGTTGATGATCGCGATCCGCTCGCAAAGCTCCTCGGCCTCCTCAAGATAATGCGTCGTGAGCACAATGGTGACGCCGCCTGCGTGAAGCTCGCGGACATAATCCCAAAGCTGCCGCCTGAGATCGATATCGACGCCGGCCGTCGGTTCGTCGAGGATCAGCACGGGCGGCGCATGGACCATCGCCTTGGCGACCATCAGCCGCCGTTTCATGCCGCCCGAAAGCGTGCGCGCATAGGCATCGGCCTTGTCTTCGAGATGCATGGCGCGGAGCAGCTCCATCGTCCGCCGGTCGGATTTGCGGACGCCATAGAGACCGGCCTGGATGTCGAGCGTCTCGGCCGGTGTGAAGAAGGGATCGAAGGTGATTTCCTGGTTGACGATACCGATCGAGGCCTTGGCGTTGCGCGGATCGGCGTCGATATCGAAACCCCAGACGCTGGCGCTGCCCGCGGTCTTGTTGACCAGGCCTGCAAGGATGTTGATCAGCGTCGATTTGCCCGCGCCATTGGGGCCGAGCAGGCCGAAAATCGATCCGCGCGGCACGTCGATACTCACCGAATCGAGCGCCTTGACGCTGCCATCGTAGATTTTGGTGACGTTTTCGATGCGGATAGCGGCTTCGGTCATGCCAGAGCGCATAGCGGTTTGCGTGAGGAGCGCAAAGTACACGGGCTGACGAAGGCACTAATGCGGCGTTAACCCTTGTTCTTCACGCAATGTTTTGTGCTGCAGCGCAATATGGTGATGTGCGGAATTGGGGAATCTTGGTGCGCCGGGGGGCGCCGACCGTGCTGCTGGCCATCGGGCTGGCGGCGACCCCTTCCCATGCGCAGAATGCTAGCGCAACCGCAGAAACTGAAATTCTAGGAAGCTTCTCGGTGATAGAGGTCGATGAACTCGATTTCGGCACGATTATTCCCGGTACGACCGGCGGCAGCGTCGACATTGATAAGAATAACGGCAATTGCTCGACCAATGGCGGAATCACGCTCGTCGGTAACAGCTGTCATCGCGGCCACTTTCTTATCCTCGGCGATCCTAATACCAAAGTTCAAATCACGACTGATTCGGCGCCGATAACTCTCAACCGCCAAGGTGGCGGCGCTACAATGGAGATGGACAAGCTACGCGTGAGTGGCGGCAAAAACCAGACGCTCAATGGCGCCGGCCGCTTAACCTTCTATGCGAGCGGCCGGTTGCAGGTCGGTGCCAATCAGGCGCCCGGCGTCTATGACGCGACGTTTAATGTAACTGTTGAATACCGGTAGAATTTGGCTGAATCTCGCGTTGGCGGCATTTTAACAAACACACGATCAGGGCAGCGCAGATCGTCAATGCCCCGCCCCGCTCTAATTTCTCCCGATTTCTAGAAAAGGCATTCTTTAAAAGTAGGTTACCGTAATCGTGTAATCGCCGTCATAATTACCGCTGGGCTGGTTCGCGCCAACCTGGAGCGTACCGCCAACGCGCAGATCGAGCACGCCTGCTGTGCTGAGATAGCGGAAGACCGGTCCGTTGAGGACCAGCTGGCTGACATTCATGCTCGCGCCGCCGCCCTGGCGCTGCAACACCGGCAGCGGTCCGCGCGTGACGAGGACAAACTGGAGCGGCCCGCCATAGGTGAAGAATTGCGCGGCATGGCCGGCTGTGCCAGCCGCGGTAACGCCGCCGGTCGCCGTACGGGCATCGGTGCTGGGATTGACGACCATCGTGCCGTCGGTTGCACCGCTCAGCATCGCACCGAATTCGAGATCGCGCGTGTTTACCAGCTGCAACGGCTGCACCACCGCCGCATCGGCAACGGCGTTGCTGTCGGCGGCTTGGGCGGTCCCGGCCGCAGTCATGACAAGCGCGAGCGCAGAGACGGCCCGCAAAACAATCTTGTTCATATAATCCCCCCGGATCAATCTTCCGATTACGGGCCGCCGGTGGAAAAGCTGTGAAGGCAGATGGTTAACAGCGCGGTAACATGGCGATCAGGGTAAAGGGTTTTTTAACGGCGTCTTTCAGAAGTTCCTTCATGCCGGCCGCCTAAATCCTTGAAACATGATAAAGAAGCTTTTCTCGATCCCGCTGCGCTTCCTGCGCGACATTGTCGGCGCATCGGTCCTGCTTGCGAGCACTTTCGGAGCCGGTGCGGCCTATGCCGCCGATGCGACAGCGCAATCGACGGCGGTGGTTCAACCGCCCGCAGGGCTTGTCAGGCTCGGCGATCTGGCTTTCGGTTCGGTTATCCCGGGCGCGGCGGGCGGTACGGTGACGATCAACCCGGTCAACGATGCGCGCAGCACTACCGGGTCGGTCACCGGCGTGACGAGCACCTTTCACGCCGCAAGCTTCCGCGCCAATGGCGGTGCCAATGTCGTCGGGCTGATCCTTCTTCCGGCAGCCGCCACGATTACGCGCCAGAGCGGAACCGAGATCATGCCGCTCACCAATTTCACCGTCGATGGCGCGACGCTCAACCTGTTCGGCCAGCTCATCATCAATCTCGGGCCGACGGGGATCCGCGATTTCAACGTCGGCGCGACGCTCGCCGTCGGCGGCGACCAGGAGCCCGGGACCTATCAGGGCACCTTCCAGGTCACGACGATCTATCTCTGATTGATCGTGCGCGGGCGGCTTGCTAAGCGCCCGGCACGATGATCGACCCACCCGAAACAGTTCGCACAGCCGATACGCGCGTCGCCTGCGACGGCGCCACCGATATTCCCGGCGGCATTGCGCTCGGCCATCCGCGCGTCTGGCTCGATATCGGCGAAGAGGGTTTCGTCGAATGCGGCTATTGCGACCGCCGCTTTGTTCTGATCGGCGGGACTGCGGATACCAAAGCCGATGAGGGTAGTCGCGAAGCCGAATAGCCCTATATTGGGGGCATGACACTCCCGACCGATCCCCGCTCCTATCTCTATCGCCCCGACGCTCTCGATCCCGACGAGGCCAAAAGGCTCGCCGCCGAAACGCTGAGCCGAACCGACGATGGCGAACTTTTCCTGCAATATAGCGCGAGCGAGGCCTTTGCTTTCGACGATGGCCGGTTGAAAACCGCCGATTACAGCACCGAAGCGGGATTCGGCCTGCGCGGCGTATCGGGCGAGACGACGGCCTTCGCCCATGCCAACGAGATCAGCGCATCGGCGATCCGCCGCGCCGCCGAAACGATGCAGTTGCTCGATCCGGCGAAGCAGGGCCCGGCCGCCCCGCCGCGGCCGACCAACGTCCATCTCTATACCGACAACGATCCGCTGACCTTGGTGCCGTTCAAGGAGAAGGTCGCGCTGTGCGAGCAGATCGACGCTGCCGCCCGCGCCCGCGATCCGCGCGTTGTGCAGGTGACGACAGGGCTTTCGGGCTCCTGGAGCGTCGTCGAGATCGTCCGTCCCGACGGGTTCGTGGCGACCGATATCCGGCCGCTCGTGCGGCTCAACGTCAGCATCGTCGCCGAGGAAAACGGCCGCCGTGAGAGCGGATTTTTCGGCATGGGCGGGCGCTATCTCTATGAGAAGCTTTTCGATCCCGCCGCCTGGAACCGCGCGATAGACGAGGCGCTGGCGCAGGCGCTGATCAACCTCCAATCCGAAGACGCGCCGGCGGGCGAGATGCAGGTTGTGCTCGGCCCGGGCTGGCCGGGTGTGCTGCTCCACGAAGCGATAGGCCATGGCCTCGAGGGCGATTTCAACCGCAAGGGCACGAGTGCCTTTTCGGGCCGGATCGGCGAGCGCGTCGCCGCGCCCGGCGTGACCGTCGTCGACGACGGCTCGATCGGCGAACGCCGCGGCTCGCTGTAGATCGACGATGAAGGCACGCCGACGCAGGAAACCGTGCTGATCGAAGACGGCATCCTCGCCCGTTATATGCAGGACCGGATGAATGCCCGGCTGATGGGCGTCGATGCCACCGGAAACGGCCGCCGCGAGAACTACGCCTTTGCCCCGATGCCGCGGATGACCAACACCTTTATGCGCTCGGGTACCGACGATCCGCTCGAAATCATGAGCCGCGTAAAGGACGGTATTTACGCCAAGAGCTTTGGCGGCGGGCAGGTCGATATCACCAGCGGCAAATTCGTCTTCAGCTGTACCGAGGCCTATCGCGTCAAGAACGGCAAGATCGGCGCGCCGATCAAGGGCGCGACGCTGATTGGCGATGGCCCGACCGTGCTCACGAAAGTTGCGGCGATCGGCAACGATCTCGCGCTTGACGAGGGCATCGGTATTTGCGGCAAGGCCGGCCAGTCGATTCCGGCGGGCGTCGGGCAACCGACATTGCTGATCGACGGGCTGACGGTGGGCGGAACGGCGGCTTGAATGCGAGCCCGGCCTGGGCGCGGGAGATTCTCGCCTTCTGGTTCGACGAGCTGTCGCCCGAGGACTGGTATCGTTCCAATGCCGCGCTCGATAGCCAAATACGCGATCGCTTTCTCGAGCATTGGGAAAACAGGCAGGACGAAGCGCCCGACGCCTTTATGGCCAATGCCGGTACGGCGCTGGCGGCAACCATCCTGTTCGACCAGTTTTCACGCAACATGTTTCGCGACGACGTCCGCGCCTTTTCCTGCGACCCCCTGGCGCGCGACATTGCCGATGCCGCGATAGCAAAGGGCTTCGACGGCGAAGTCGACGAGAGCCACCGGAAATTCTTCTATATGCCGTTCATGCACAGCGAAGATATCGCCGATCAGGAGCGTTGCGTGGCGCTGTTCAAGACATTTTCGGGTGAAGGATCGCTCAAATTCGCCAAGGCCCATCGCGATGTGATCGCCGAACTCGGCCGCTTCCCGCATCGCAACGAGGCACTCGGGCGCGAAACGACGGCTGCGGAACGCGTAGCTATCGAGAACGGCGCGGCTTGGTAAGGCAACGTGCTTTGCAATATTGGAAACCCCGGTTTAGCGATTGGGTGTCCGGATTGCGGTGGACCATGCAGCGGGAAACAGGCCGAGCCTGTGTCAAGCAGCTGTCAACTTAATCAACTGACGAAGGAGTTAGATGAATGGCCGACTTTTTCGATCATCTGACCGACAAGCATATCGCCTTTGTCGAGAAGCAGCCGATGTTCTTCGTCGCGACGGCAAACAGCGAGGGCCGGATCAATCTTTCACCCAAGGGGTATGACGCGTTTCGCGTGCTCAGCCCCAGTCGCGTCGCTTATCTCGATCTTGGCGGGTCGGGCAACGAGACGCATGCGCATCTGACCGCCGATGGCCGGATCACGGTCATGTTCTGCGCCTTCGAACAGCCCGCGCTGATCTTCCGCATCTATGGCCGCGGCATGCCGGTGCTGCCGCAGGACGAAGGCTGGGACGAGCTCGCCGCGCATTTCGAAATCCTGCCCGGCACCCGGCAGATATTCGATATCGCGGTTGAAAGCGCGCAGACGAGCTGCGGTTGGGGCGTGCCGATGATGGAGCATGTCCGCGATCGCGAGACGCTGCAAAAGGCGCATAAGCAGCCCAGCGCGGAAGAGTGGCTCGCCAAGGCGGCGGGCCGGATCGAGAGTATCGATGGCCTCCCGACCCGCCCGACGACGCGCCATTTCGACGAGGAGATCAAGGTCGATGGCGCTCGTTGAACTCGCCAAATTTTCAAGCGGCATCGAAGGCGAGATCGTTCGCACGAAGCTTGAATCCGAAGGCATCGGCGCCGTCTGCTTCGACAGCGGGATGAATATCGCCGAAAGCGTCGGCATCATGATTCCGGTGCGCGTGATGGTGCTCGACGAGGATCTCGAAGCGGCGCGTACGATATTGGCGGCCAGCGAAACGGACGCCGAAGAATGAAGATCGCGCTTGTCCTTGGCGGCGGCGCCGGGCTGGGCTGGGCGCATATCGGCATATTGCGCGCGCTCGACGAGGCAGGCGTCGAAATCGGCGCGCTGGCGGGCACGTCGATCGGCGGCGTCGCCTCGATCGCCTATGCCGCCGGGCGGCTCGATACGCTCGAAGAAATTGCCTTGTCGGCGACCAACTTGCGTAGCGTAATCCGCTATCTCGGTCCCAATTTCCGGCCCGGCTCGATGCTCAGCGGCAAGGCGATCGGCAAGCTGATCGAAGGCAATCTCGGCGATCTGAGCTTCGAGACGCTATCGATACCGACGGTGGTCGTGGCGGCGGATCTGATCTCGGGCGATCCGGTGGTCATCGGCGAGGGACCGGTCGGCGAGGCGATCCATGCGACGATCGCGCTGCCGGGCATCTTCCAGCCGGTGGTTCGCGATCGCCAGATATTGTCGGACGGCGGCGCCGTGCTGCCCGTCCCGGTCGGTCCTGTGCGCGCGCTCGCGGCCGGTCTTCCGATCGTCGCGGTCAATCTGCAGGGCGATTATATCGAGCGGCGGCGTGCCGTGGGATTGCGCGAAGCCGACGATCCGCGACTGACGACGCTTAGCGTCGTGCGCGGTGCGACCGGGCTGATGCTCTCGCGGCTTGCGCGCTATTCACTCGATCTCGATCCGCCCGATCTCGAGCTCGCGCCCAAAGTCGGCCATATCGACACCTCGAATTTCACCCGCGCCGCCGAGCTTATCGCAATCGGCCGAAGCACGGTTGCCGATACTCTGCCGGAAATTAAGGCGCTCGCCGAACGCTGACGAAAAAATTATTGGCGGCGAGAATGGCGCAGAAAACGGCCATTATCGCGTTATCGGCGCAATTATATTTCACGAAAATACAGTTTCTTGTGGCTTTTAGCATTTGACAACTCTTTTGCAGTGCAGCATTCGAGCTCTTTCAGGGAGGTCGTATGAAACTGATCATAGCCATCATAAAGCCCTTCAAGATCGACGAAGTGCGCGAAGCGCTGTCCGAGGTCGGGGTCCAGGGGATGACCGCAATCGAAGTCAAGGGCTTCGGGCGGCAAAAGGGCCAAACCGAGGTTTATCGCGGCGCTGAATATGCGACAAACATGGTTCCGAAGATCCGGATAGAGACCGTTGTGAGCGACGATCTCGCACCCCGCGTGGTCGAGGCGATCGCCGAAGCGGCGAACACCGATTCGATCGGAGACGGCAAGATTTTCACGCTTGATGTCGGTGCTGCATTGCGAATTCGCACTGGCGAAACAGACGATACGGCATTGTAAGGGGGTCGCGCATGAGAAATTTCACCAAATTGACGGCCGTCGCTATGACGGCCCTGATCGCAACCACGCCCGCTTGGGCGCAGGAGACCGCCGAAGCGACGATCGCCAAGGGCGACACCGCCTGGATGATTGTCGCCACCGTGCTCGTCATGGCGATGATCGTGCCCGGCCTGGCGCTCTTCTACGGCGGCCTCGCGCGCACCAAGAATATGGCGTCGGTGCTGACCCAAGTGCTTGGCGTCGCCTGCCTGGCGATGATTGTCTGGGTAACGTTCGGCTATTCGCTCGCCTTCGGCGGCGGCACGGGGCCATTCATCGGCGATTTCAGCAAGGCGTTCCTCAACGGCGTCACTGCCACGTCCGGCGCGGACACCTTTTCCGAAGGCGTCCAGATTCCCGAATATATCTTTATCGCCTTCCAAATGACCTTCGCTGCGATCACCGCGGCGCTCGTCGTCGGCGGGGTCATGGAACGGGCGAAATTTGCGACGATCATGGTCTTCGCGCTGATCTGGCTCGTCATCGTCTATTTCCCGATCGCGCACATGGTGTGGGCGGGCGGCGGACTCATTTATGAATGGGGTGCGCTCGATTTCGCCGGTGGCACCGTGGTGCACATCAACGCCGGTATCTCGGCCTTGGTTGGCTGCATCATCCTCGGGCCTCGCATCGGCTACAAGAAAGAGGCGATGCCGCCGCACTCGCTGACGCTGACCTTGGTCGGCACCGGCCTGTTATGGGTCGGCTGGTTCGGTTTTAACGGCGGTTCGCAGCTCGAGGCCGATGGCGTGGCATCGCTCGCGGTACTCAACACCTTCGTCGCGACAGCATCAGGCGTGCTCTTCTGGATGCTCGCCGAGGCGGCGACGGGCCGCAAGGGTTCGCTGCTCGGCGCCTGTTCGGGCGCGATTGCCGGGCTCGTCGCTGTCACGCCGGCGGCGGGCAATTCGGGCCCGTTCGGCGCCATCCTGCTCGGCGCGGCGGCAGCTATCGTCTGCTTCTGGTTCGTCGCGATCGTGAAACCCAAACTCGGCTTCGACGACACGGCCGATGTCTTTGGTATCCACGGGCTCGGCGGCATTGTCGGCTCGCTTGGCACGGCTTTCACGATGATGCCCGGCCTTGGCGGCCCCGGCGATGCCGACTACGCCGCCGGCGCGCAGCTCTGGATCCAGACCAAGGGCGTGCTCGTCGCGATCGGCTGGGCCGGCGTCGGTTCGGCGATTGCCTTCACCATTGCCAAGCTCGTCACCGGCGGGCGCGTCGACGAACAGTCCGAACGTGAAGGCCTAGACCTCGCCGAACATGGCGAACGCGCCTATAATATCTAACAGAATTCGTCCCTGCGAATAACTGGGCCGGCGGGGCAACCCGCCGGCCCATTTTTCCTCCCCAAGCTTGCTTGGGGAGGAGGACCACGAAGTGGCGGAGGGGCCGAAGCCCGCAGGGCGAGGAAGCTCGTCTAACCGGGGCGCATTGCCCCTCCTCCATGCTTCGCATGGTCCCCCTCCCCATCGCTGCGCGGCGGGGAGGAAAGTTCGCCTTCCCGCCATCGCGCCTTGATCGTGTCGCTGGTGTCGCGCGAACCGTCATGGCTCCAGCCGGGCGGGGCGAGGAGATAGGCGAGCTTGTTCTTCAGGCCCGGCGCGGTGACGACATCCTTCGCCATGCCGATCCATTCGTGAAACGCCGCCCATAACAGGTTGAAGCTGCCGAGATTCCTGATGATGCCGTAGCGCGGGCGTTCGTCGTCGCGTTCGGGCTCGAAGCTGCCGAACATCCTGTCCCAGACGATCAGCATCCCGGCATAATTCTTGTCGAGATAGCGCGGGTTGGTCGCATGATGGACGCGGTGGTGCGAGGGCGTGTTGAACACCGTTTCGAACCAGCGCGGCATCCGGCCGATCGCTTCGGTATGGATCCAGAACTGGTAGATCAGGTTTACCGCGCTCGCGAAGATCAGCATCGGCACCGGAAAGCCGAGCAGCACGATTGGCAGGCTGAAGGCGAAGCTTAGCGAAAAGAAGCCCGTCCATGTCTGCCGCAGCGCTGTCGAGAGGTTATAATGCTGGCTCGAATGGTGGATGACATGGCTCGCCCAGAACCAGCGGACGCGGTGCGCCATGCGGTGAAAGACATAATAGGCCAGATCGTCGAGCAGGAAGACCACGATCCACGCCCACCAGACATAGCCGATGTCTAACAGGCGATACTCGTAGAGCCAGAAGGAGAGCGCGACGACGGCCGATCCGGTCAGCGCGCCCGCCACGGTGCTGCCCGTGCCGAGCAATAGCGAGGTCAGCGTATCCTTGGGTTCATAGCGCGATCTGTCGACACGCCGCGCGATCAGCATCTCGACCAGGATCAGCGCGATGAATGCCGGCACGGCATATTGCACCGGATCGGGAAGCAGATCATCCATGGCGCATCCTTTCGAGCAAGGCCGGCCAGCGCGCCGCCTGTTCGTCGCCCAGCCTCAGCACTATATCGCCAAAGCGCCGGTCGCCTGTCGCTATAGTGAGCAGCCCAGCGGACAATTCCATCTCGGGCGGCTTGGCGAAAACCCGTGCGGCGATCTGCGCGCCATGTGGCCGGACCAGCACGACCGTGCCGCCTTCTCCCGCGACCAGCGCCGCCGCTCCCTCGTTATCGACAAGTGCGTCGACCGGGCAAAAGCCGCTGTGCGCGTCGCGGGCCAGCGCCATTGCCTGCTCGGGATCGGCTATGCGTTGCGATTTGCCCATGCCCATAAACCAGACGATGCCGGCGACGGCGAAAACCGCGGCAAGCGATCCGGCAAGCGTGACCCAGTCCACCGTGCGGCGCTCATTGCGCCATATGGAAGGCGTCCATGATCGAACGCACGGGCGCTACGCTATAACCGGCTTCGTCCGCGGCCGCTTCGACGGCATCGGGATCGTCGCCCATATGCACGCGCGCCAGCGCCCAGAGCAATGTCGAGCGCGTGCCCGAGCGGCAGAAGGCGAGCGTCTTGCCCTTATTGTTCTCGATCGCCTCGCGCATCGCTTCGACCTGCGGCAGCGAGAAGCCGGCATGGGTGACAGGGATGGCGAGATAATCGATGCCGGCATCCTTGGCGGCGCCCTGGATCGCCGCTCCGGCCGGCTGACCGGGCGCTTCGTCGTCGGGGCGGTTGTTGACGATCAGTGTTATGCCCTCGGCCGCGGCCCTGGCGACATCATCGGGCGAAATTTGCGGGGCGGCGAGCATCGTATCGCTCAGCGTGCGGAACATGGCGGTCTCCTTTGCGCTGCTCATATGGCGATTGGGCGGCGGGCGGCAAGTAAAGTTACGCCGTCATTGCGAGCGAAGCGACGCAATCCAGAGCCACAGGCGACGTCGCGTGCCGCTCTAGATTGCCGCGTCGCCTTCGGCTCCTCGCAATGACGTTCAGACTTCGCTTTCCTCCATTGCGATATCCGCTTGCGCAGCAATCACATCGAGAAACGTCTGCCCATATTTCGCCAGCTTGGCTTCGCCGACACCTGAAATCAGCGACATTTCGGCAAGCGTTTCCGGTTTACGCGTCGTCATTTCGCGCAGCGTCGAATCGTGGAAGATGACATAGGGCGGGATTGCGTTTTCCGCCGCGATCGTCTTGCGGCGCTCGCGCAGCGCCTCGAACAGCGGATCGCCGATCGGATTGGCTTCGCGATTGGCCGCGCTGCGGCCGCTGCGCCTGCTCCCACGCTGGCCCTTGGGCGGTAGCACGAGCGCGACGTCCTCCTCGCCCTTGAGGATTGCGCGTGCGGCTGGCCCGAGCGCCAGCCCGCCATGCTCAGTCGTGACCAACGCCTCGCGGGTTTGCAGGGCGCGGGCGACGGGCTTGACGAGCGGATACTCGTCATCGCCCAGAATATCGAAGACCGACAATTTATGATGGCTGAGCTGGTGAATCTTCTCGCTCTCCTTGCCCGCCAGAACCGCTTCGATATGGCCGGCGCCGAAACGCTGGCCGGTGCGATAGACGGCGGAGAGGAATTTGCGCGCCACTTCGGTCGCGTCGGTCTGCTTGGGCGGATCGAGGCAATTGTCGCAATTTCCACAGGTCTTGGGCGGGTCTTCGCCGAAATGCCGGAGCAGGATAGCGCGGCGGCAACCGGCGGTTTCGACGAGCGCGCCGAGCGCATTGAGCCGCGTGCGTTCGCCGCCCTTGCGGCTGTCGTCGCTTTCTTGTTCGATCCACATTCGCGCCTGGCTGAAATCGCCCGCGCCCCAGAACATATGCGCCTCGGCGGGGTCGCCATCGCGGCCCGCGCGGCCGGTTTCCTGATAATAGGCTTCTATCGACTTGGGTATGCCGGCATGGGCGATAAAGCGGACATCGGGCTTGTCGATCCCCATGCCGAAGGCGATCGTCGCGCAGATCACCATATCCTCCGATGATACGAACGCGGCCTGGTTTCGCGCCCGTTCCTCTGGCGGCAGGCCGGCATGATAGACCGCGCTGCTGCGGCCGGTTTGCGCGATGGCGGCGGCGAGCTTTTCGGCCTTGGCGCGGCTCGGCGCGTAGACGATGCCGGGGCCGGGCTGCTCGGCGACCAGCGCCAGCACCTGCTTTGCCATGCTCTGCCGCGCTTGGACGACATAGCGAATATTGGGCCGGTCGAAGCCGGCGACGATCAGGCCGTCCCCGGGGATGCCGAGCTGTTCGAGGATATCGGCGCGGGTGTGCTTGTCGGCGGTTGCGGTCAGCGCAAGCCGCGGGACATCGGGGAATCGATCGAGCAGGGGGCGGAGCAGCCGGTAATCGGGGCGGAAGTCATGCCCCCATTCGGAGACGCAATGCGCCTCGTCGATCGCGATCAGCGAGAGCGGCATTTCGGCGATCATCGACTGGAAACCTTCGCCGCTCGCGCGTTCGGGCGCGACGTAAAGAAGGTCGAGATCGCCCGCGCGGAAGCGGTCGATCGTTTCGGCGCGATTGTTGTCCGCCGAAGTCAGCGTCGCCGCCTTGATGCCGACCGCATCGGCGGCGCGCACCTGATCGTGCATCAGCGCGATCAGCGGTGAGATCACGAGTCCGGTGCCGGGCCGGGCGAGCGCGGGGATCTGGTAGCAGAGCGATTTGCCGGCCCCGGTGGCATGATCGCGAGGCTGTCCTTGCCGTCCATGACCCGCCCGATGACTTCGGGCTGGACGCCGCGAAAGCTGGTGAAGCCGAAGACGTCGTGGAGGATGGACTCGGGGGCGGGCATGGCAGAATGATGTATCCGCTTTCTGTTTCGTTCGCCAACGCGCAATTGGTCGGATTAGGCAACACGCGTCATTGCGAGCGCAGCGAAGCAATCCAGAGCCAACTACGATACCGCCTGCCGCTCTGGATTGCTTCGTCGCTTCGCTCCTCGCACTGACGATAAGGAGAACGAGCAGCGTTTCAGTCTGTGGTTACCGCCTCGCGCTCCTCGCGTTGCCGCGCCCACATTTCGGCATAGAGGCCGTTCTGCTCGAGCAGCGCGGCGTGGTTGCCGCGCTCGGCGATCCGGCCGTGATCGAGCACGACGATCTCGTCAGCGTCGACGATAGTCGAGAGCCGATGCGCGATAACGATCGTTGTGCGGTTGCGAGCCGCCTTGTCGAGCGTCGCCTGGATATCGGCTTCGGTACGCGAATCGAGCGCGCTCGTCGCCTCGTCGAGAATGAGGATCGGCGGATCCTTCAGCAGAGCGCGGGCGACGGCGACGCGTTGCTTTTCGCCGCCCGAGAGCTTGAGCCCGCGTTCGCCGACGCGCGTGTCATAGCCTTCGGGCAGGGCGAGGACGAAATCGTGGATCGCCGCGCCTTTTGCCGCCGCCTCGATCTCTTCCTGCGTCGCGCCGTCGCGGCCATAGGCGATGTTATAGCCGATCGTATCGTTGAAAAGCACGGTATCCTGCGGGACGATGCCGATATGTTCGCGCAGGCTGGCCTGGCGGACCTTCGCAATGTCCTGCCCGTCGATGCAGATGCGCCCGCTCGAAACGTCGTAGAAGCGGAAGAGCAGCCGCGCGATCGTCGATTTGCCCGCGCCCGACGGGCCGACGATGGCGAGCTTGCTGCCCGGCGCCACCCGAAGGTCCAGCCCGCGCAGGATCTCGCGATCCTCGCCATAGCCGAAACGAACATCGTCGAAGGCGATCGCGCCCTCGGTACAGCGCAACGGCATTGCCGCCTCGGCATCGACGATCTCGGCCGGCGTATCGATCAGCTCGAACATCGCTTCCATGTCGATCATGCCCTGCTGGATCGTCCGGTAGACCGTGCCGAGAAAGTCGAGCGGGCGGAAAAGCTGCATCAGCAGCGCGTTGACGAGCACGACGTCGCCGACGGTGAACATCCCCTCGTTCCATCCCCAGACGGTATAGCCCATCGCCCCCGCCATCATCAGGTTGAGCAGCAGCGCCTGGCCGACGTTGAGGAGCGCGAGGCTGTTCTCGCTCTTCACCGCGGCGTTGGCCCAGCCGTTGATCGCATCGCCGAACCGCTGCGCCTCGCGCGCCTCGGCATTGAAATATTTGACCGTTTCGAAGTTGAGCAGCGAATCGACGGCATGGCTGTAGGCGGTGGTGTCGAGATCGACCATGTCGCGGCGCAATTTGGTGCGCCAGATCGTCACCAGCCGGGTGAAAGTGATGTAGATGGCGATCACGGCGAGCGTGACAGCGACTAGGCCGGGGCCGAACTTGACCCAGAAGATGATGCAGACCGCAAGCAGCTCGACCGCCGTGGGGCCGATATTGAACAGCAGGAAATAGAGCATCGTATCGATGCTCTTGGTGCCGCGTTCGATGATCTTGGTGACGCCGCCCGTCTTGCGATCGAGATGATAGCGCAAGGACAGATTATGGAGATGCGCGAAGACATTTTCGGTCAGCCGCCGCGCCGCCGTCTGGCCGACCTTCTCGAACACGACATTGCGGAGGTTGTCGAAGACGACGCCGCCGAAGCGCGCGCCGGCATAGGCGACGACCAGCGCCACCGCGACCATGATCGCCGGATCGTTCTCGCCGTCCATGCTGTCGATCACCGCCTTATAGGCAAACGGCATCGTCAATATGATGGCCTTTGCGCACAATACGAGCGCGAAGGCGCCTATAACGCGGGATTTGAGGCCCGGATCGTCGGATGGCCACAGGAACGGCAGAAACCGCCGCAACACCGCCCAGCCCGGTTCGCGGCGTTGTCGGTCTGAAGGCTCGTCGGGCGGCATGGCCGCCTAGATAGAGATTCTGTCCGAAACAGCCAGAGTTGTGCGTTTCAACACAGTGGGAACCGATCGCCCGGCTTATCCATTGGTCAATCGACAGAAAGGAAAGTCAAATGGGTCCCGGTTATTTCGTACTTGCGATTATGGGCTGCGCCGACGGCGGATCGATGTGCGCCGAGATTGGGCGCCGAGAGACGGTGTTCCGCAGCGAGGCCGCCTGCATGGCCGAAAGCGATGCGGCATTGATCGAGGCATCGATAGAGCCCTATCCGCTGCTGCTGGCCGAATGCCGTTCCGTGACGCAGCGCGTTGCCGAGGCCGCATCGGCTACCGCAGGCTAATTTTGGCCCTTTAGGGCATATCGAACACAACCAGGCCGCATCGTTCGCGATTGTCATCCGAACAGTCGCGACGGCTTTCGCCTATCGGCGCAATATCCGTCCCGGCAGCCTCGGTGTCCCAACCGCCATGGGCTTCGAACGCGGCGGAACGGATGGCGGCCGGATGCGCGATCGTTACGCTGGCCTGGGCGCTTGTGCCGGCCGCCGGGCGCTGCGGCGCCGCATTGGCGATGCCGCTCGCAGCGAGAATGGCGATCGCCACGCCAAAGCAGGCGAACCGGCGCAGGCTTTTTGCCGTCTCGCCGGTGTCTCCGGTTACATTTTGGTGTTGGCGGGGTGAGTGAACCATTGCTCTTCCGACGCATGGCAAGCGCGAAAGTTTCCCGGAAAATCAGGGAAATCAGCGCCAAAACGAGAGTAACATGGCGTAACACGCGCCGCCGCTGCATTGCGAAGGTTAACGTTCTGACAGGGCTTTACCGTTACATAAGAATTTTCCGCTAGCCCCGAATGCGATCTGGCAGAACCGGGGGACGATATGGCTAGAATCAAGGGCGATTTACCCGACACCGGGGCCCGCGACGATGTTCGCGAGGAGCTGATCCGCATCTTTGGGGCGCGGCAATTTGCACGCTCGCCGGTTATGCGCGGCCTGCTTGCTTTTCTGGTCGAAACCAGTCTTGCCGGAGACGGCGAACGGCTGAAAGCCTATACCATTGCCGTCGATGCGCTTGGCCGCCCGCCCAATTTCGACGCGCAGGCGGATAGCTATCCGCGCGTTCAGGTCGGCCGTTTGCGCGGTCTGCTCGCAGCCTTTTACGAAGAAAATGGCATCGAATCGGACGTGCATATTGCAATACCCAAAGGCGCTTATGCGGTACGTTTCGATGCGCCGCTCGAGCTTTGCCGCGTTGAGGACGAGGATGCGGTTTCAACCGGAACAACCGAAGCGGCACAAGCATCGGAAGCCGAAGCGGCGGCGCCTTCCTTAACCGAAAAACCGCACCGCTTTCGCTACCTGCGCAAGATCGCGGCGGCCTTTATCGGCATCGGTGTCGCAACGACTCTCGTCTGGTACGGGCTGGCCGACCGGCCGAGCGCCGGCCGACCTGCCATGCTTTCGGTTGCGTTGCCCGACAGCCCCATAACCAACGCCCGTCAAGCAAATGTTGCGCAGCAAGCCTGCACAAAATATTGGCCGCGGGAAAAATGCGATCGGCTTTTCGGCGAACCCGCACCCGTCCGGATTTCAGCCGGCTTTACCGCGGCGGTCGGTTCCTAAAAACTTCCGGCGACGGTGAACGAGAAGATCGGGCCGAAATTGCGGCTGCGATCCTCGGTAAAGGCAATCGGCCCGTCGCGCCGATCGACAGAAACGATGCGCGTGAAATCCTCATTATTGCCGAGCAGATTGTAGACGCCGCCGCGCACGCGCAGTCCGAACACATCCTTATGCTCGATATAGGCGCCGGCAAATCCGGGATATTGTTCGAAGCTGCCGATCTGGTTCAATCGAAAACTGTTGGCCTCGGCATAATGTTCGTAGCTCACGCCCCAGGCCCAGTCGGTATTGGGGATATCGTGGCGCAGCTCGATCTCGAAATAATGTGAGAAATCATTCGAGATGCGGCGATTTTCCCCGGTCAGCGGATCACGCACCCGGCTGCCGCGCGCTTCGATCTGCATGTCGAGGCGCGCGCCGCGCCAGCCGAGCGGATCGAAGTTGAACGTGCTGTTCCATTCGAAGCCATAACGCCGCGCGCTCGCAAGATTGCCGGGCGCTTCGGCGATCGGGCCGAGCGGCACCTGATCGACGATATCGCTGATGCTCTCATAATAGACCTTTGCCGTGATCGAGCCGAATTCGCCGAGCTGCTGCGTCGCCTCGACTTCGAAATTCCAGCTTTGCGGCGGCACCAGATTGGGATTGCCGGCATTCTGGTTATTGGTGCTGAGCTCGACCGAGGCGACGAAGTCGCCGAAATCGAGCTGGCCGACTTCGCGCTCGATCCGTGCGTTGATATCGAGCGTTTCATTGGGCGCCCAGGCGAACGAGACGAACCCCTTCGGCCGATAGAAAGTGCGCGTTAGCCCGTTGGCGCCGGTCTGGCTGAGTTCCGAATATTCACCGCCGATCGAAGCCTGAAAGGTGAGGTTGCCGGCGAGCGGACGGCCATAGGTGATGTTGGCTTCTGCGCGCTGTTCTTCGACGCGCGAGTTCGAGTTGGGCAGGACGATGGGTTGGAAATCGCCCATCGGATCGAGCGCGAACAATTGAGATTGTGCATCGAGCGTATTGAGCGCGCCTTCGACCGAAACTTGCCAATCGCCGCCCATCGCCCAGCTATATTCGGCGCGTCCGATCCATTCGCCTTCGTCGAACAGCCGGTTGAAGCGGTTGCCGGTCGGCGGCGTCCCGTCGGCGGGCGTGGTGATGACGGTCGTCACAAAGGGGCTGCGCTCAAAGCTTCTGAGGCCGATCAGCTTGAGCCGGCCCGGCCCGAGCGCGAACTCGAAGTCGCCGCCAATCTCGAAGTTCCATTCGTCTTCGCTGTCGCGAAAGGTCCTGAAGCGATCGACCTGACCCACGCCCGTCCGGTCCGAATCCTCGCGGCCGCGAAAATAGAAGCGTTCATAGGAAAGGTTGAGATTGCCGATCGAACTGCCCGGGCCGTCGATCGCGAACGTGCCCGAAAGCTTCGGCCGGTCGCCCGAGAAGCGCCCTTCCTCGAAGCGCGTGTCGAGCAGATTGCCCTGGGGGTCGGTGACGAATTCGAAACCGCGATTGCCGCCGCGAAACGAATCCGAGTTATTGGAAAGCCCGAGCGTATATTCGATCGGACCTTGTGTGCCCGTAACGGAGATTTCGCCGGTATAGAGCCGGGGATTGGTGATCCGCGCGCGAAACTGCGGATTCCATTCGAAGCTGCCCGAAATTCCGGTGCTTTCCGCGACAATGTTGACGACCTGACCCGAAAGCCCCGGAATATCGAGCGTCGCGGCGTCGCGGACCTCGATCCGAATGATGTTCGCCGCCGGGATACGGCCGAGCGCGGTGACCGCGTCGTTCGATTTTCCCGAAACGCGCTGGCCGTTGATCAACACATTGTCGCCGCCCTGGCCAAGGCCGCGGCGGTCGTCGCCTTGTTGGATCGTAAATCCGGGGATCCGGCGCACCATGTCGAGCGCCGTTGTCGGCGAAAAGCGTTCGAAATCGGCAGCCGTATAAGTATTGCGGTCGGTGCCGGCGACAACCGGCGCATCGATTTCCGTCGATCCGGTCGCCGGATCGTCGGTCTCGGGCCGCTGCGCATCGCGCTCTTCGGTTGTGACCGGATTTTCGTCCTGCGCGAAAGCCGGGCCGGTCAAAGCCGTTGTCGATGCAAGGAATAATAGGATACGCGGCATAAGCCCCCGACTGCCTCATAAAGTGATGCTCGCGCAATCGGGGAGTTGCGCGTCGCCGTCCAGCCCTTGCGGCACGGTTTCCGACAGACGGCATATGGTATTAGACAAATGTCGTAAAAGAACCGCCGGGCGTCAGGCGGCAATATTGTCCTGTTCGATATCGGCGTCGCGCATGATCGGCAGCGCCCACTGAATTTGCCGGCGCATGATCGCTTCAAGCTCGGCCAGGCCGGCGCGGTGCGCCGCCGCGCGCTTGACCAAAAGACGCGCGAGCACGGTTTCGCGACTGTCCGGGCGTCCGCCATTTTTGCGACCCGCGGATACGGCGCGCGAAAGGCTGAACGAAAGTCCGGTAATCTGCTCGTTATTGTCCATCGCCGCTTCGGCCTTTTCTGCTTCGGGTGCGACAATAACGTAGATATGTGTCAGCGGTTCCGAAAATTGATGAATAACAAAGCATTAACGTCGAATTTTTGATCGAACCGTACGATTCCCCGGCGTTTACGGGCAGCGCATGCGTATCGACATACTGCCTTCGGGCGTCGTCACCGTTAGCCTGTCGCCATCTTCGTCGATTTCATAGGCGAGCGTTTCTTCCCATTGCTCGCCTTCGCCCGAAAAGCTGTGCTCCGCGGTAATCGTTCGCGGCGCGGTGCGGGTGATCGCGGTCAGCTCGGCGGCGCTTTCGTAAAACTCGACGCTGTTCGCCGAGACGGTCAGCTGCATATCGCTCAAGCCAGTGCCGCAATCCTCTTCGGTGAAATCCCAGCTGCCCTGGAAGGCGTGGGGCATTGCCTCGAGCGTTTCGTTGTCGGCGACCGCCGCTTCGCCGGCACCGGCTTCGGGTGCCCTGTCGTCCGGCGTGGCGGATTGCTCGTCGCTTCCGCCGGAACAGCCGGCGAGCAACAGCATGGCGGCGGTAAATGCGAGGGGGCGGTGCATGATGTTTCTCCTCTGATCAATCGAGCCGGGCGATCATCGCTTCGGCTGCGGCGGGGGCTCTCACCTTCGCGCCGCTGATGAAAAAGACATAGGCGTCGCGGCCTGCGGTAAGCTTCGGCTTTGCGGCGGATGCGTAGCTAAGTCCGTCGGGCTGTTTACCGTCGCGCCAGCTGCGCGCGGTTTCGGCCCAATCATCGATTTCGGCTTCGCTATAGCCGGTGGCGATTTCTTCGCGCGATTGCATCAGTCGCGCATAGGCGAAATCGGCGGTCTGGTCGGCGAGCATGGGATATTTGGCACTGTGCGCGCAGACGATCGCGGCGTTGTGCTTGCGCATCAGCGAAACAAATGCGTCGCACGCGAAGCTCTCATGACGGACGTCGAGCGCATGGCGCAGTTTCACGCCCTGCCACGTCTCGGGCAGCATCGAGAGAAACGCATCGAATTCCTCTTCGTCGAATTTCTTCGTCGCCATGAACTGCCAGAAGACCGGGCCGAGCTTGTCGCCGAGTTCGGCGATTCCCTGATTGCAGAATTTCTCGATGCTCTCGCCGGTTTCGCGCAGATCCTTGCGGTTGGTGCAATAGCGCGAAGCCTTGATCGTATATTGAAAGCCATCGGGGGCGGCATCGCGCCATTTGGCGAAGCTTTCGGGTTTTTGCAGCCGGAGTAAGTGCCGTTGATCTCGATCGCGCCGAGCCGCTCTGCCGCATAGGCGAGCTCGTCGGCCTGGCGCAGCCCTTGGGATAGAAGGTTCCGCGCCAAGGCTTGTACGTCCAGCCGCCAATCCCGACGCGTATTCTGCCCTTTGCCATTATTCGACTTTCCCTAGCGGAAGATGCAGTTGGTGCCGGCCCAGAGGTTGATGACGACGCCCTCGGGTCCATCTTCGCTCATTACTCCGTCGACACCATCGGCGGTGAATTCCAGGCCGATCGAGGTTTCCTCGAACACCGCTTGGGGCGCTGCCTCAACCTCGGCCCGCCGCGAGCCGATTGTGATGCCCGCGGGCGTAGCGACCGGACGGCCCTCCCATTCCTCGCCGTCGAACATCGACCATCCGACCAACCGGCTGTTCTGGAAATTGATCGTAAGCGCTCCGAAATGCGCGAATGCCATTGGCCCGGCGCCGCATTCGTCGTTCGAGCTGCGTTCGGTGGGTGCGCCGGCGATCGCGTCCATTTCGGCGATCGCGGTTTCTTCAGGCGTGCCGAAGGTCACCATATTGCTGTCGTCGCTCAATCTAAGGCCGTCGACCGTCAGGACGATCGAAAGCGCCTCTTCCGCCGGGGCGTCATGCGAAGCTTCCGCGCGATTGCCTGCCGCGCTTTCCTCGGCCCCGCCATCGCCGGCCTGCTCGGTACAACCGGCCGTCATGAGGCAGGCGGTTAGCGCGAACGCGGCGTAAATCGGTTTCAACCCACTTCTCCTCTATCGGCGCGCCTTATGGCATCGGTTGCGCATTCTAGGGAAGCCGCAATCGGCGCGGCACGATCCGCATCGCGCTGTCGATTTGGCGTCGCTTGACGGTTTCTTGACGCTATCGGCCTCCTTTATCGCTGCGCATTTTTACTTAAACTTCAGCATTTCCAGCCGTTTCAGCGCGTTTTTCGATCATCGCCCATGCGAAACATTGCCGGAAAGAAGCGATTTCCGCTGCAAAAACCGGCCATCCAGGAAACACGCCCTATTTGTTGGTGAAAAATCCTATTAATTGGCCGTTCATGTCAGAATTGGCGCGGAGAATATCTTCTAAGCTGCTGAAATTTATCGATATCGCAAAACTGGCACACCCCCTGCATAACATAGGGCAATCCCGCGGATGATCCGCAGGGCCAAAGTTCAGGAGACCAACCATGTTTGCCAATGCTCAGAAATTCCAAAGTGCCGCTTTCGCCGCCGTCGCAGCTTTCGCTGTCAGCCTTGTTTGCATCAGCGCCGCCGTCGGCCCCGCTCTTCAGGTCGCCTAAGCGATCAGTCGATAACCAACCTTCAATATTCACCACGAAGTCCAGGAGACAAAAAATGCTTATCACCGCCAAGAACAACCTGTTCGCCGCCGTCGCCGCCCTCGCTGTCAGCATCACCTGCATCAGCGCGACCATCGGCCCGGTTACCCCGATCGCCTAAGCGGTTCGGCCCACCAGAAGAAACATCAACTCGAAAAGGTTCAGGACAAAGACAATGAATATCTCGATCCAAAACAACATCGCCGCAGCCGTTGCCGCTCTGGTCGTCAGCGTTGCCTGCATCGCCGCCACCATCGCTCCCGTCACGGTAGCCTGATGGCCCGGCGCAGCATCATAACCGGCGCCGATCTTCTCGAAGAGCGGCTCGCCGCCAGACGCCGCTCTTCGCGAAGCTCGGCGCTGACCGAATATAATTCACTCAGATACACAGGAAGAAGAAAGAATATGACCGCCAAATCAACCAGTGGTTTCGCCCTCGACAAACGCAACGGCAAGCTGATGGGCGTGTGCTCGGGCTTTGCCAACTGGACGGGATGGAACCCGATGCTCGTCCGCCTCGGCGTCGTCGCCGCGACGATCTTCGTGCTCGGCCCGGTTGCGATCCTTGCCTATTTCCTCATCGGATGGGCGGCGAGCTAGGCCCCTCTCAGCTAAATCGCCGTCATCCGATACGCGCCATTCCTGCACTTCCCAATCTCCCTTGGGTGCAGGGATGGCGCTTTGCATAGCGCCTCACCGTACCGGGAAGGATATCGGCGTTTCACATTTGACTAGCCTCACGCCATAAGTCGCCCATGCCCGGCGAGATCAAACTTCACGACAGTTGGAAAACCCCGCTCAAGGGCGAATTCGAGGCGCCCTATATGCAGGCGCTGCGCAACTTCCTCGTCGGCGAGCGCGAGAAGGGCAAGCGCATCTTCCCGGCGAGCAGCCTGTGGTTCCACGCGCTCGACGCGACGCCGCTGCCCGATGTCCGCGCGGTGATCCTCGGCCAGGACCCCTATCACGGGCCGGGCCAGGCGCATGGGCTGTGCTTCTCGGTCCGTCCCGGCGTCCGCCCGCCGCCGAGCCTCGTCAATATCTACAAGGAAATGGAGAGCGATTGCGGCATAACGCGCGCCAATCACGGCCATCTCGAACATTGGGCGCGGCAGGGCGTGCTGCTCCTCAACAGCGTGCTGACGGTTGAATCGGGTGCGGCCGCCTCGCATCGCGGCAAGGGCTGGGAACAGTTCACCGATGCGATCGTGAGGCTGGTGGCGGAAAAGGAGGAGCCGGTCGTGTTCCTCCTCTGGGGCAGCTATGCGCAGAAAAAGGCGGCGTTCGTTGAGAGCGTGGAGCAGGGTGCCAAAGGGGAAGGACGCCATTGCGTTTTGAAGGCACCGCACCCCAGCCCGCTCTCGGCGCATAACGGCTTCTTCGGCTGCCGGCATTTCTCGAAGGCGAACGCGTTTCTCGAAGCGCAGGGCAGGGAGCCGATCGACTGGGCGCTGCCGGCGGAGGGGTGAGCATCTCGTCACCCCGGCGAAGGCTGGGGTCCATCCCAGATACCCAATCGCGAGACCGAGATCTGGGATAGATGCCAGCCTTCGCTGGCATGACGATAACCTGCTTAACTGCCAGACCCAAATCCGCTCGGGCTGAGCTTGTCGGGCCGAAGGCGGGCGAAGCCCAACCCCTGTACATTCTTATCCAGCGTTGGAAAGTGAAGGACAGCCCTTCGACAAGCTCAGGGGAAACGGGTATTTGATGTGGGTCTGCTCAGGAGACCCATCATCCGACATCTATTTCTAACCGCCGCCGCCCTATCCCTCGCCGCCTGCGCCCCCGCCGCCGAAAGCGAGCCGCAGGCCGCCGCCCAACCCACGCCGCAGCAGGACTTCATGGCCCGCATCGCAGACCATTGCGGCCGCGCCTATGAGGGCGAACTGGTGTCGAGCGACGAAGCCGATGCCGATATCGCGCGCGAACGGCTCATCATGCATGTCGCCGAATGCGGCGAAGGCGAGATCCGCATCCCCTTTCACGTCGGCGACGATCGCTCGCGCACCTGGGTGCTGACGATTGACGGAGAGGGCGACGGCCAGGCCATCACGCTCAAACACGACCACCGCCACGAAGACGGCAGCGAAGACGCCGTCACCCAATATGGCGGCACGACGGCCGACGAAGGCGCCGCCACCCGCCAAGCATTCCCGGCAGACGACTTCAGCAAGGCGTTGTTCGAGAGAGAAGGCCTCAACGTCTCGGTCGCCAACACCTGGGCGATGGAAATCGATGATAATGTCTTCGCCTACGAACTCCGCCGCCCGGAAAGCGCCGATGGGCGGTTTTTCAGGGTGGAGTTCGATCTAGGTGAAGAGGTGGAAACGCCGCCGCCGGTTTGGGGGAGCGAGGGTCACAACTGAGCGGACCGCAATCCCCCTCCCCTCGATGGGGAGGAGTTAGGGGTGGGGTGACCTCTCAGTCAGGCGCTCCGCTATCCGCTCGGCAACACCCTCCGGATTGCCCAGAATATCCGTATTCCAGAACCGCAGAACCCGATAGCCGTCTGCCTTGATCACAACATCGCGCCGCTTGTCATCTTCGCCACCATGCTGCCCGCCATCGGCTTCGATGACGATTCTGTGCTTATGGCTGGCAAAGTCGCAGATATACTGCCGGATCGGCACCTGCCGCCGAAACCTCGCGTCCGGAAATTTCTCGCGGAGCAACCGCCAGAGTTTCTTTTCGGCATCCGTCGGCGCGCTGCGAAGGCGTCTGGCGCGTTGCGTCGTGCTGGGAGGAGGGTGCCGTTAGATTGAGGGCTATCAATACTGGCCAGCGCGCTGATCTCAAACCCTCCCCCTCGATGGGGGAGGAGCGAGACTTGGCGGCTCTGCCGCTTAGTCGGAGCGGTAGGGGTGATCCATCCGCAGGCGACAAGGCCAGCCGATAGGTCACCCCCACCCAACCCTCCCCCATAAAGGGGGAGGGCTATATAGTACGGAAGCGGCTAGGGCTGCGGAGAGCGATTGTCACATACATCGAATATACGATGTATCGTTGTGCCCCTCCCAATCAGCTAGGGGCAACTGGCTGTCATCTTGGTTGTGTTTGATGGTGATACCGCTCTGCCATACGCAGCTATTTGGCGAAATATCCCACATACCTCCCACTTGCGGAGGTAATTCAGGTGGTTCGAGGCGAGCGTCATAAATCCCTGCCTGCGCCACAAAGGCTATGAGGATCGTCCCAGTGATCATTCATGTGCTCCCAACGCTCTATTCTCTGGTGTTTTCATAGCATCCACCGTCTATGTTTGCTTCCCCGCGCCATCTCCTTCATCAAATCTCGCACATATGTTCCGAAGTCCACCTGTATCGTGTGGCGTTTCGATTCGTAAAAATGGCTTAGATAGAGCTTTTCATCTTCGGCAATCGCGCGCGCCATTTCCTGCTCGCCGGGCAGCGCATAGTCGCCGGTCAGCGCGGCGGCGACCAGCTTGCTTTGCTGTTCGGCAAAGTTGACCAAGGTCGGGAGCGGTTGGGCGAGGCCGAGGAAGAAGAGGTTGTCGTAGCCCGGCTTCACCATGCGTTTGAACAGCGGGAAGGCGTTGTCTTCGCCCGGCGTCAGCGCGGGGTCGGAGAAGAAGGGGAAGCTGATCTTGTAGCCGGTCGCCCAGATAATCGCGTCGAGTTCCTCGCGCGATCCATCGGCGAAGATCACGCCGTCGCCATCGAGCCGCTCGATCGCGCCCTTGGGCAGGATATCGCCCGAGCCGACACGCGCGAGGAATTCCTCCGAAACCGTCGGGTGGCCTTCCAAGGGCTCATGATCGGGCTTGGGGAGGCCGTAATCCTCCATCCGCCCGAGCCGCTTCTTAATCATCCGCTGCGCGATCTTTCGTCCGAGCTTTTGCGGCATCCAGGCGGGCATCGCCGCCTTATCGGCCGGCTGGCCATTGGCGTATTTCGACAGCACCCAGACGCCGCGCCGCATCGAGGAAAACAACCGCTCGGTGATCGAACGGATCGCCAACTCGCTCGATACGTCCATCGCCGAGTTTCCGCCGCCGACCACCATCACGCGCTTCCCGCGATAATCGTGCGGCTCGAACGGATCGGTATAGGCGTGGCTGTGCGTCTGATATCCGCTGAATTCGCCGGGATAATCGGGCAGGCGCGGATCCCAGTGA
>JABDLY010000160.1 GCA_013001755.1 Sphingomonadaceae bacterium | reverse complement strand
GGACTTGCCGCCGCTTACGCACTTCATTCGGCAGGCGCCGACTTTACGCTTTTTGACGAGGGAGCGCCTCTCGCCGACAGGCACCATGAGGACGCCGAGCAATTGGGAATCGGCATCGGTGGGGCCGGCCTGTTTTCGGATGGCAAGTTCAGCTTCTTTCCTTCCGGCACTCATCTTTACAAACTCGGCGACCGTGAACGGCTTGGCACTGCCTATTCCGCGATTGCCGATCTCCTCGAGGGTGTGGGGATGCAAGTGCCGGCCTTCCCTGAAAAATCCTCGCCGCAGGAACAGGGTTCAGGCTTTCGCGCAAAACATTATGTCTCGCGTTACGGTACGCTCGAACAGCGCGATTCGCTGTGCAGGGCATTGGCCGAAGGATATGCCGATCGCATAACGACGCGTTGCCGTGTCGAGCAAATCGAACGCACCGACCAAGGCTATGATCTGTCTTGCCGCGATTGCGACGATCGAACCGTGAATCGACATTTTTCGCAGCTCATTATCGCCAATGGCCGTTTCGGCGGACGCGATTTGCTACGCAGTTTTGTGGGTGAGCTGCCTTTCGAAGAGCAGCGTTTCGAACTCGGCATCCGGATTGAACATCCGAACGGGATCGGCTTTCTCGGTGCTTGCGACGATCCCGATGTAAAACTTCTTCTCAATCAAGACGATGTCGAAGTGCGCACTTTCTGTACCTGCAGGCATGGCGAGATTTGGCTTATCCCCTATGATGACGTGTCGGCGCTTTCCGGCCGGTCGGACGGCCCGCCAAGCAATTATTCGAACTCGGATTGCTGCCGCGCTTTACGGGAGCGAAGCGCGCTGCCGGACGTGAGGCGTGGCGCCACGTCGAACGCAGCTTCTACGCGACCCGGAATGCGTTGTGGCAGCCGCTGGGCGCGTTTCTGGGGCGCGCGAAGACCCGCGATCCGTCCGATGCGATGCTGGCGGATCGTCCGTGGCGTCCCCGCGATCGATTCCGTCGCGGCGATATTGCGGCCGAGCTTCATCCTGAGTTGAGGGATATAATACGTTCGGCGATCGAGACGCTGATCGCCCGCTATCCCGATATGGACTCACCGGAAACGATATGCCTGTTTCCGGCGATAGAGGGCACGGGCTGTTACCCGGGAACCGATCTCGATTTGCGGATAGGAGACGAATTGATTTGGTGTTGCGGCGATGTGGTGGGCCGCTTTCGCGGGCTGGTGCCCGCTCTGGTCAGCGGGCATTACGCCGGGCTCGCCGTTGCCGATCATCTTGCGCCCGAAACCGTTCGAACGAGCTATGCATTCGTCGAGACAGGCGAGGTAGAGGACATTGCGGCGGCCCCGGTCTTGACGGCTCAATCGCAGATTTTCCGGCCAGACGAGTGTTAGTCGCAATCGAAGGTATCGATGGTGCGGGAAAGAGCCTCTTGGCGCGCAACCTCGTCGATGGTCTGGAAAGCAGTGGCCATCGGGCCGAAGCGTTGGAAAAATTCTCGCTCGATTTCGGTGCGGGCTTTGCAGGCCGACGTATGGCCGAACTGAGGGCCACGATCTGGCCCGATGAACCGGAGCCATCGGGCGACCAGCTTGGCACCGAATTCTATCTCTTCCTTCTGGCGGCTTGGCATGCCGGCCTTGCAAGATTTGCCGATGTTCGAAGCAACGATGCCCGCCGGATCGGCATTAGTGACGGATCCTTCTACCGCGTGATGGCGAAGGCCCATATTCGCGGCGGACTCGATCTGGACTGGCTGGCGAGCCTTTTCCGTACCGCGCTGCGCCCCGCGATGGTTATCCTGCTCGATATCGACCCGGCCGAAGCATGGAAACGCCGCGATTCCTTCAAGGAGACCGAACTGGGCAGATGGGACGGAATCGAAGGCGAGCCGGAGGCTGCGTTTTGCCGGTATCAAGAGGCAATCCGCCAGGCTCTGCTTGGCTTTGCTTTGGAATATGGCTGGCCGGTTATTCGACAAACTGCCGAAACCACGCCCGAAGAAGTGATGCGCCGCGCGCATTCCCTGGTTACCGAGGGCATATCCAAAACAGCGCCGAAAACGACTAAGCTAGCTTGAACCGGTTCGCAATCGTGCGGGAGAGGAGCTGCGGCAGGATATCGCCCCAGTCTTTGTCGTCCGGCCTGCTTTTCTGATCCGGTCCCAGCAACGCAATAACCTCTTGCGGGATCGGGGTGCCGTTCAGTCTGCATGTCTGTTCGAGCACATAATAGAGCGGCGCGCGCAGAGAATATTTTTCCGCAAGGTAGAGAAATTCGGCCCAATCGATCTCATCTTCGAAGACCGCTACGAGCCGATCGATATCGCCCAGCATCTGAAGCTTAAGAGTGTGATGCTCGAATGCCTCCTGATAGAGGCGGGCCGCGCTGAACCATAGCATCGAGGTTATCGATTGCACGTTGACCTCACGGCCGAGCAAGCTGCGTGCGATTGCGCCTCGCCACACATCCTCACTGTCCATCCCGGCCGACAGGCTGATATGAAAATCGACAAAGACCGGCATCGACATCGATCCATCGGCGTTGAAGGCGCATTTGATCTGACGCATTCGCCATTCGCGTGGCGTCGTGCTGCCCGATATCGGAGCCGGTATTCTCGCCACCTTCGTAAAGGAATGGAGAGCCGGTTTGTGTCGCAGCGTATTTCGCGTGATGCGCCGGAACATATGATGGAAACGGCCATCTTTCGGATCGAAGACGCCATGTTTGTAACCGACGCCGTACATCGCTTTTTGCACGCGGCGTGCATGATGCGGTTTTATCATGATATCGACATCCTGCATCGGCCGAATGAGCGGATCAGGATAGACGAGGCCGGCGATGGCAGCGCCCTTCATCAGATAATATTCTGCTCCCATTTCTTCGAGCAGGCCCAGTAGCCTGCCGAGCTCGCGATATTGTTCGATCGAACGAGCTTCGGACAGGGCGGACCAGTTCTCGATATAGTCCCGCACATAGTCCAGTAACGATTGTTCGAGCCCTAGCCGGTCGATGTGATGACGCAGGACAGGAAGCGTCTGGTAGGTTTCGGCCCGCCAAAGAATGAAGGGCCAGTCGAGTTCTCCCTCCAACAGCCGCTTCATCCGCCTGTCGTCCGACTTGGCCAGCACCGGCCGGCATCCCAGGATGAGGAGCGTCTCTTCGGGCGATAACTGTATCACGTCTACGCTTCAGAGCCGGTCGGGCCGGCCGTCTTTTTCTTGGTTGTCCGCGATTTCGACTTTTTCTTCTTGTTCGATCCCGACGGCTTGGAAGGCGGCGGTTTTTTGTCTTGCGAGCCGGTTTTTCTTTCCGCCTCTTCCAGCTTTGGCGCTACTTCGGCGAACCGGTTTCGATATTCGAGGAGGCGATCGTCGAATTCGTCATAGTCGCAATCGAAGCCCTGACCGAAAATGGCTTCAAGATCCGGTTTCGAGCAATCCTCGGCGTCGTCATCGTCTTTTCGAATTTCATCGGCCAGGCGGATGCTGGCCGACGACAGATTCGATGGAAGAAGGGGTAGTTTCGCTCGATGATCGCCAGAGCGGCTTGCTTGGGAAACGAGTTGCTCCGAGAAGGCGGCTGCCATCGATCCGGAAAGCGTGATGACAATATTGTCATCCTCCCGTTCGATCGAATAGCCCAATATCGTCGACCGCGTCATGCTCGTCTCCCGTTCACATGCTGCCTGTTTGCGTCCCCGTCGTCAGGAACGGAGACGTGCTTTCGCCCGGCGATGGGTCGCGAACGATCGTGCGGTGAGCGCCTTCCCCCGGGTCCATAGGCGATGCTCGGCTTTGGAAAGAGCGAGCGCGCGTTTGCCGAAATTCACCATTTTCCAATAATGGCGATAATTGCCGGCAGCTTTCGCCTTGCGGGCAATCGCGAAGCAATTCCGAGCAATCTTGCGGTGGCGCCCTGCCGGTGAAGCAGTAAAGCGCTTGCGGGAAACTGCAGTGGCACGGCCGTCCTTTCTGGAGCGGCTTTTGCGGTAATATCCTTTTCGATATGCCATCGTATTCCTCCCGTTGATTGTTTCTTGAAATTCGGTTTTCAAAGAACAAATGATATCACTACCGGGGTACGAAGGTCATAAAAGTTAGATCGAATATGGATTGTATGCTGTATACTTAACATCGGCATTCATTCGCACTGTGCGCGGTTTCCAGCGTCAATCGAAAGCTTGTCCATTACGGTGTCGTTCTTGTGCAACCCGCTTGACGCATGCTCCGGGGAATTGCCTGATACCCCGACTCGACACCTTTCGCCCGGCCGTGTGCAAGGCAGCCGAAAATGCGCCGTCATTCTATTGACGTGCGTTACCGTGCGCGATGCGGCTCGCGCAAAACGACGATTGAACAGTTTCGATTCGCGATACTGCACCGGCTATCGAATAAGACCGGGGCGACCGCATTGTCCGGCCAAAGCCCGGGAGAGCAGCGACAGGCTGAATCGCTTCCCTAATCCTTCACGTGGAAGCCGATCCTGACCGTCACCTGGAAATGCGCGACTTTGCCGTCGACGACATGGCCGCGGGTATCGGTCACTTCGAACCAGCCGATATCGCGCACCGTTTCCGCCGTGCGCTCGACCGCGCCCGTGATCGCATCCTCGATGCTGGTTTCCGACGTGCCGACGACCTCGGTGATCTTGTAGACATTATCGCTCATGACGTGTTCCTTCTTTTTCGACGTATGACCTTGCATCAACGGACGGCGGCCCGATAGGCTCCGCGCGATTGTAGATTGAACCGGAGAGACATGTCGATGCGCCCGCTGTTTTTCGCTTTTGCCCTGCTGTTCGCCGTTCCCGCTTACGCTACCCCGGATGACGATCTAACCGCGCTAATGGACGAGGTCTGGGCCTCGGTGCTGCGCGAAAATCCGGTGCTCGCGACAAGCGTCGATGTTCGCGACTATGATGACCGGATCGGCGATATCAGCCTCGAGGCAGAAGACAGGCGCGCCGCAGAGTCGGCGGCGTTTCTCGCGCGGCTTCGCGCGATCCCGGCCGACCGGCTCTCGACCGATGGTCGCACCGATTATGAAATTCTGGAGCGGCTGCTCGACCAGGGCGTCGAGGGCAATACATATCCGCAACGGTTGATGCTGTTCACGACCTATAGCGGCTGGCACCAGAATTTCGCCGGAATGGCGAGCGGCCTGCCATTCCAGAGGACTGCCGATTTCACAAGCTATCTCACGCGGCTGCGCCAATATCCGCAGCTCAATGCGCAGGCACTGGCGATCAGCGACCAGGCGATTGCCGGCGGTTATACGCTGCCCTGCGTGGTGCTCGACGGATATGAGACGTCGATTTTGGGCGTTATCGGTGACGATCCGACCGACTCGCGTTTCTACGAACCGTTTACACGGCCGCGTCCGGCGGCGGTCAGCGAGGCGGATTTCGACCGGCTGGCAGGCGAAGCGCGGATGATTATCACCGATATCCTGCGTCCCGAATATCAGCGCCATCATGACTGGTTCGTCGAAAACTATCGCCCGGCCTGCCGCCAGAATGTCGGCATTTCCTCGCAGGAAGGCGGCGCCGAATATTACGCTTTCCAGATTCGCCAAATGACGACGACCGATCTGACCGCCGAGCAAATCCACCAGATCGGCCTCGACGAGGTCGCGCGTATCCGTGCCGAGATGGAGGAGGTCGCTACTGAAGCGGGGTTCGAGACGCGCGAGGCGTTCATCGAACATTTGCGCACCGACCCGCAATATTATGCCGAGACGCCCGAAGAGTTGATGGCGGCGGTAGCGTTGCAGGCGAAGGAAATCGACGGGTTGATGCCGACGATGTTCGCGACCTTGCCGCGGCTGCCCTATGGCATCCGCGCGATTCCCGACGAGATCGCCGAGGGCACGACGACCGCCTATTATAGCGGCGGATCGCCCGAAACCGGGATCGCCGGCACCTATTATGTCAACACGTCGCTGTTGGACCAACGCCCGCTTTGGGAGGTTCCGGCGCTGTCGGCGCATGAAGGCGTGCCCGGCCATCACAACCAGATCGCGCTCCAGCAGGAGCTCGACATGCACCCGCTGCGCCGCAACATCGCCTTCTTCACCGCTTTTGTTGAAGGCTGGGGGCTCTATTCGGAGCGGATCGGCATCGAGATGGGGATTTACGATACGCCGGCGGAGAATATGGGGCGGCTGTCCTACGAGATGTGGCGCGCGAACCGGCTCGTCGTCGATACCGGCATCCACGCGATGGGCTGGTCGAAACAGCGCGCGGTCGATTTCATGCTCGACAACACCGCGCTGACGGCGGCGAATATCGATGCCGAGGTCAATCGCTACATTTCCTGGCCGGGGCAGGCGCTGGCCTACAAACTCGGCGAACTCAAGATCCGCGAGCTGCGTGCGCGGGCGGAAGAGGCGCTCGGTGAGGATTTCGACGTCCGCCATTTCCACGATGCGGTGCTCGCGCAAGGCTCGGTCCCGCTCGATGTGCTCGAATTACAGATCGATCGCTGGATTGAGGGGCAGCGGGGGGAATAGCCTTCGCCCATAGGGAGAAGGCTTAAAATCAAAAATCGAGCAGCGGACCCCGTTCGGAGCGGGCCGCGCGGAGCATTTGCTCGGTGCAGCCGGTGAAACCGCCCGGGCCGACAGGCGAGCAGCTCATCGTGCCGGTGCGACCGACATATTCGACCGCTTGGGCGCGCGCTGCCCAGGCCATGTCGGCGGGCTGGTCGCGTGTGTCGCGTAGCGGCTGCGGGATGCGATAGCGTTCGTCTTCGGGGAGCCGCGCGCAGACGACGATTTCCTCGCCATTGCTGGTTGGGCATTCGTCGTCGCCATAGACGATCAAAACGCGCTCATTGCGCTGGGCTTCGGCGGGCTGGACCGCGAATAGCGCCGCGGTTCCGATAGCGAGCGTTGAAATGGCAAGACGAATCATGGATTTTTCCTCTCAATCGCCCTCATAACGTATGAGCGCGTCAATTTGTGCCCAAAGATGCGGTGATGCGCCTTTCCAGATGCTGAACCTCAAATGCGCTTCGCTGCAGAAATGGCGACCCGGCAGCCCAGCCGGATCAGGCCCGACAACAGCGGATATGCCGGGGCCTGTTCGGCTCCCGCAGCCAGCGCAGTCTCGCGATGCTCGCGTTCTTCCTCTCGAAATTCGGCGATCATGCCGCTGAGTTCGGGGTCGCTTTCGCCCAGCTCGTCGAGCTGCTCGGAATAATGTTTGTCGATTTCGGTTTCTACGGCGGCGGTGCAGGCCATTGCGGCTTCGGGACCAATCAGCGCGGTGACCGCGCCGAGCGCATAGCCGGCGCGATCCCAAAAGGGCTGGAGCAATGTCGGGCGTACGCCGCGTTCGGCGATGATTCGGTCGAATTCCTGACGATGGCGTTCTTCCTGCCTAGCCATCTTCGCAATCGAGCGCGCGGCAGGGCTGCGATCGCCGAGAATGGCGAGCTGGCCGGCGTAAATGCGCGTCGCGCCATATTCGCCGGCTTGATCGACGCGGATCATCGAATCGATGTCGGGCTTCGGGTCGCCGGGAAGCGTCACTTGGTCTTGCGTGTCACCAGCCATGTGATCGCCATAGCAGCACCAATCGAGATAATCGCGTTAAAACCGGCGAGCGAAATGCCGAACAATTCCCATTGCGGGCGATCGCAGGAAATGACCGGCGTATCCATGATATCGCTCAGGAAATCGCCCCCCGCGGACGGCGCGGCGGCGCAATCGGTGATCCCGTTCCACCAGCCATATTCGACGCCGGCGTGGAATACGCCGATCAGTCCGCTGGTCAGGATCATCAGCATCGCGAGCGAGAGGAAGAGCATCGCCGGCGCGATTTTTTGGCGCGTCAAAATGGCGAGGATGGCGAGCGGTATGGCAGCATAATGCGGCCAGCGCTGCCAATGGCACATCTCGCACGGATAGAGCCCGGCAATATATTGCGATCCCAGCGCGCCGCCGAGCAGCGCGAAAGGCACGATAAGCGCCAGCGCGCGCGCTTTGTCAGCGTAGGTCATCGACGCGAGTCTTCCGATCGCGCGTTAGCGGCGGGCCGCGACGGCGGGACGGGCCTGGCGTTCGCGCGCAAGCCGCGAAATCGTCTCGACCGCATAATGCATCTGGAAATCCTCGATGCCCTGTTCGGTGAGTTCCTCGATCGTCGCCGTGAAACGCGGATCGTCGATGAGATCGTCTTCTAGGACATCGTCGGCGACGGCGGTGTCGTTGATCAGATGCCGGCGAAGATCGGCCTCGCGGAAACGCGGGGCATCACGCCAGTCAGGATTGGAGAGCTGCGGAACGTCGATATCGGGCTCGATACCGCCTTCCTGCACCGAACGGCCCGACGGCGTGTAATAGCGCGCCGTGGTCAGCCGCAATGCCGAACGTTCGGAGAGCGGCAACAGCGTCTGCACCGATCCCTTGCCGAAACTGCGTTCGCCCAGGATCAGCGCGCGGCGATGATCCTGCAGCGCGCCGGCGACGATTTCGGCCGCAGAGGCGGTGCCGGCATCGACGAGGACGACGAGCGGCAGGCCATGCGTATAATCGCCGGGCCGCGCATAATAGCGTTCGATATCGCCGCTACGCCGCCCGCGTTGCGACACGACTTCGCCGCGTTCGAGAAAGGCGTCGGAAACCTCGATCGCCTGGTCGAGCAGGCCGCCGGGGTTGGAACGCAGATCGATGACATAGCCGACCGGCCGTCCGCCGACCGAGCGGTCGATCGAGGCGATAGCCGCGCGCACCTCATCGCCGGTGTTGCGGTTGAACGTGTTGACGTTGATGATGCCTACATTGTCGACCACTTCCCATTCGACCGCGCGCAGCTCGATGATTTCACGTGTCAGCGTCACTTCGATCGGCTCGGTGCGGCCAGGGCGGACG
>JABDLY010000108.1 GCA_013001755.1 Sphingomonadaceae bacterium | reverse complement strand
CACGACCGTTGCCGTTCGCACCATCATCCGGCCAAGAAGCAATGGCGAACTCGGCATAGCCGCCCGCTATATCGATGCGCATTCGGAATTTGACGGGCTCGATCCGATATTCTTCACGCGCGCCGATACGCTCGATTCGGCGGACTCGGAAACCGCCGCGATACGCGCCTGGGCTCGGCTCGGGGTCGATCCCGAAACGCCTTTCGCAATTCTTGTCGAGGGCCAGTATCTCGCTAGCGACAACCGTAACTTCAACGCAGGCACGCCGCTCAATCGCACCGATGGCGATCGATTCCGCGTCGCCGGGCAGCTTGAATATCGCGCGGAGATCGGCGGCACAGGGCATGTGCTGATCGCCGCCGTAGATCGCGAGGATGAGAGTTTTTCAGCACGTGATCAGCAATTTTTCGGCGCGACCAGTCAGGATCGCGCGCGCGGCCGCACGGCTTTTGTCGGCGAATGGCGGGCGCGCTGGTCCGGACTCCTGGCTACAGATATCGCGATCCGGCACGACGATTTCAGCCGTTTCGAGGATGCGACGACGATCCGTGCGACCGCGATCGCCAATCTAACCGACCGGTTGTCGGTTACAGGAGCGTATGGCAAAGGCATTGCGCAGCCGACCTTCTTCGATCTCTTTGGCTTTTTCCCAGGCAGCTTTGTAGGTAATTCAGCGCTGAGGCCCGAACGTTCGATGGGCTATGAACTCGGCATCCAATGGCGAAGTGAAAGTTACAGTCTGTCGGTGACGGCGTTTCAGTCCGAGCTCGAGGACGAAATCGTCTCCGTTTTTGATCCCGTGACATTTCTATCCTCCACCGCCAATGCGACCGGAGTGAGCGATCGCCGCGGTGTCGAAATCGCAGCAAGTGTAGAGCCGCTTGAGGGACTTCGGCTCGACGCCAATTACACATGGCTCGATGCCGATGATCAGCAGGTTGCCGGCGGCGTGCAATTGCGCGAAGTGCGACGGCCTCGCCACAGCGCCAATATCGCCTTCGATTATCGCAGTGGTCCGCTTATGATCGGTGGTTCGGTCGCCTGGGTCGGAGAACGCGAGGACACCGATTTCGACCTGTTTCCCGCGCAGACGGTGACGCTTGACGACTATTTTCTCGCATCGCTTCGAATCGGCTACAGCATCACAGAGCGAATCGAGCTTTATGGGCGGGCAACCAATCTTTTCGACGAGGAGTATCAGGATGTGGTCGGCTTTCGGACGCCGGGCGCCGCATTTCATGCGGGCCTGCGTCTTCGCCTTGGCAGCTAGCCTCTGCGCTAGCATCAGTCAGGCGGCACCCGTTCGCGCGGCGTCGCTCAACCTATGCACCGACGAGCTCGTCCTGCTGATAGCCGCTCCGCCGCAGATCGCCTCGGTGACACATCTCGCGCGCAACCGGCATGAATCGCCGCTCTGGCGCACCGCGCGGCGCTTTCCGGCCAATGACGGCAGCATTGTCTCGGTGGCGGGCATGCGGCCCGATGTCATCGTCACCATGGGAGGGATGGCGCGTGACCAGGAGCAACTTGCCGGAAGAATCGGCGCGCGGCTGATATCGCTCGATTATCCGCAAAGTCTTGACGATATCGCCGCCGGCACGATGGAGATCGCCCGGGCGCTGGATCGCGAAAGTCGCGGTCGGCGTATCGTCCGAGCCTTGCGGCGGCTCCAACGCAGTACGCCTTCAGAAAGCCGTGAAGGCGCCTTTCTCAGCGGTGGCGGCCTTACCCATTATGAGGGCAGCCTCGGCGCGGCATGGCTCGCCTTGGCGGGTTTGGTGCCACCTGAAGGATTGGGCGCGCAGATCTCGGCCGAACGAATACTGACAAACCCGCCACCGATCATCGTCCGCAGCAATTATCGCCAGGATCAGGCGTCGCGTGACAACCATTGGATCGGCTACCGGTTTCTTGAGCGGGCAAGCGCCACGAGAACAATCCGGACCGATGGCCGGCTCTGGACCTGCGCCGGGCCGCTGCTGATTGCGGAGGTCGCGCGGCTGCGGCGTGAAATTTGGCGGTGAGCATACGGCTCTATCTCGCGCTGTCGATCTTTGCGGTGTTCCTGCTGGCGGCGTCGGTCGCCGTGCCATTGCAGTCATTGCCCGCGTTGGTCGAGAGCGATCCGACGCTGGCGATGACCATCGTCACCGAACTGCGCCTGCCTCGCGCGCTTCTGGCCTTGGTCTACGGGGCCGTACTTGGCGCGAGCGGCGCGGCAATCCAGGCACTGTTCGCCAATCCGCTTGCCTCGCCCGATATCACGGGCGCGACCGGCGGTGCTGCGCTGGGTGCGGTGGTAACCGCCTATCTCGTCGGTTTGGCGACGCCCTTCGCGGTTGCGGTTGGTGGTATTATCGGCGCTGGTGCGGCGCTCGCGCTATTGCTGCTGCTCGCCGGGCCGCGCGCAGAAACCGCGACGTTGCTGCTCGCTGGCATCGCGATCAGCGCTATTGCCGGGGCGTTGACGACATTGGCGTTGGCGTTGGCCCCCTCCCCCTTCGCTTTCTACGACGCCTATGACTGGCTGATGGGATCGCTGATCGACCGCAGCCTGCCGCAACTCGCTTTCGCCGCGATTCCGGCGCTTGCAGCTTTGATGTTTCTCGTCAGCCGCTCCGAACGGCTCGACAGGCTGGCGCTCGGCGAGGAAACGGCAGAGGCGATGGGGATCGGCCTCGCCGCGTTGCGCCGCAATGTCATCGTCGCGACGGCGATCGGTGTAGGCGCGGCGGTATCGGTATGCGGAGCGATCGGCTTTATCGGGCTTGTCGCGCCGGTGTTCGCGCGGCGGTTGACCCATGGGCATCCCGGCCGCGCCGTGCTGCCCGCCGCGTTGATCGGCGCGACGCTGCTGCTTGCCGCCGATATCGCGATTCGCTTTGCGCCGCCCGACCGGAATTTGCCGGTCGGCGTGCTCACTGCGTTGTTTGGTGCGCCATTCTTCCTGACGCTTGTCGCGCGGATGCGCTGGAGCGCCCGGCCATGACATGGATAGTGGAGGCGAAGGGACTCAGTGTCGAAAACAGGCTGGCGCGTTGCGACCTCAATCTGCGCGCGGGCGAGTTGACGGTTCTGGTCGGGCCGAACGGCGCCGGCAAGACTACCCTGCTGCGAGCGCTGGCCCGTATCGGCGGCACAGCCGGTACAGTCGCTATCGATGGACAAGATTTGGCGAAGGCTTCGCCCGCGCGGCGGATCGATCTTCTGTCGTTCATGAGCGCGTCCCGCGACATGGCCTGGCCGTTGCGCGCGATCGACTATGTCGCGCTTGCGCTATCAGGAAACGAGAAGTCAGACCGCGCGGCCGAGGCGCTGGCTTCGCTCGAAGCCTCGGAATTCGCCGAGCGACGGACAGACACGCTTTCGACGGGTGAGCGAACGCGTATCATGCTGGCACGGGCCCTCGCACCACAGTCACGTGTAATTGTGCTCGACGAACCCTGCGCCAATCTCGATCCACAATGGCGCATTGCCGTGATCGAGCGGCTGCGCGCTGAAACGCGCAACGGCACCGCGATTCTCCTGTCCTCTCACGACCTCGATCTCGCCATTGAACATGCGGATCGCGCTCTGGTGATGAACGAAGGGCGGATCATCGCCGATGACGCGCCGCAGAACGCACTGAATTCGGCGATTCTCGATCAGGTTTTTGGCGTTCGGAAAAGCGAATCTGGCCACTGGGACCGGACCTAAGGTTTATTCCTCGGGCGGATCGGCGATCATTGCGGTGAATTCGCATTCGGCCGCGAGCTTGTCGCCTATCCAGGCTTCGCCGGCAAATTTGCAAACCGGGAAGCGCTTGCGTGTGAAGCGTACCTTGAAGGTCAGCAGGCAGCCGGGCTCGACGGGCGCGCGGAATTTTGCGCTGTCGATCGCCATGAAATAGACGAGCTTGCCGCTGTCGAGCAGTTCGAGCTCGGTCACCGCCATGATTGCGGCCGTCTGCGCCAGAGCCTCGATGATCATTACGCCTGGCATGATGGGTCTGCCGGGAAAATGACCCTGGAAAAAATGCTCGTTCATCGTCACGCCCTTGACGGCAGTGATCGATTCGCCGGGCACGATTTCCTCGACCCGGTCGACGAGCAGCATCGGATAACGATGCGGGATCGCCGCCATCACCTTTCGGATATCGAATCCGGTGACGGCGGCGTTCTCGGTATCGATGTCGGCGCTCACCGGCCTTCGGTGGCGGCTGCCGGCGGAGTCGGCGGCGGCGGAGCCGTCGTGCTGACCGATGGCAAGGCGCTGTTAAGCGCCGTCAGTACGCCGTCGGTAATCTCGATAGTCTGCGCATGGGCGAAAAGCCCGCCCGCATCCATCGCGACGTTGGCGCCGCGCGTCTGCATCTGTTGCTGAATGATCGGCCCGAGCCGCTCCATGATCTGCTGCCGCACATAGGCGATGTTGCGCTGGATCGTCTGCTGCTGCGTCGTCAGTTCCTGCTGCGCGTTCTGCGAGTTGGTCTGGAACGTCTGGATACGCTGCTGAAGCGCCGCATCGGGATTGCCGCCGGCTGCCTGAACCGCTTGCTGAATCGCCTCGCGTTCGGTCGCGAGTGGAGCGGACAGCACCTGCGAGCGCGACTGCAGGGCCTGGCCTTGGGCCTGGAGCTGCGAGTTCGCGGCCACACAGGCCGTGCAAGTTTCGAGAATGCGCGCGGTATCGACGACGGCAACGACCGCGCTCGGCAATTGTTGCGCCGGCGCAGTGGTTGGCAGCGTCATCGCGGTCGCGGTGAGTGCCATTGCGAGAAGTTTTTTATTCATCAGAATTGCGTTCCTATATTGAATGAGAAGAGTTTATCGTCATCGCCATTATTCTTTAGCAGAGCATAGGCGAAATCTACCCTGAACGGGCCGAACGGCGAGTTCCAGTTGACGCCGACACCCACTGTCACGCGCGGTCGCGGGCTATCGCCACGGAAGCGCTCAAAGAACGGCGCAATGGTCTGGTTTGCTGGCGTATTGGCAACGCCGTTGGTTGTCGGATCGGAGGTCAGCTGATTGGAGACATTGTCGATGAACTGCTGATTTCCGGCCGCATCGGTTATGGGAATCAGGATCGGGCCAGGAATGTCGCCGCCCGAACACGGGGTTTGACCCGTCTGATTGCCGTTGGCGTCGAAACAGGGGAAGGTCTGCAGCACCGGATCGGTCACGCCGAAGACTGCTCCCGCATCGACGAATACCGACGGCCTGAAGCCAAGTTCGCGCGCACCGGTCCCGATCGGAATTTCAAGCTCGGCGCGACCGAGATAATAGACACGCCCGCCAATCGCGTCATCGGTGATGAGCCGCCGATCGGTGACAAGATCGTTGGTGCCCTGAATGTAGGGAATGCGCTGAACGCGCGGACCGACGCCCCGGATATCGAAGCCGCGAATCTGCGGTTCACCCAGGAAGAAGCGGTCGGTCAGGCGGACGTCATCGACGCCGACGCCGCTTCTGTTCTCGAGCGAATAGATATAGCCGGCTTCGGCGCTCAGGTTGAAAACGAAACCCGAACCAAGGTTCCAGTATCGGTCGGCGTCGATCCTAGACCGCAAATATTGGACGTCGCCGCCGAGACCGGCAAAATCCTGGCTCAGGATCAATCGGCGCCCCCGCGACGGCCGGACATTGTTGTCGAGATCGTTGTAAACCAGCGAATAACCGATCGAGGATACGATCCGGTTGCCGATCGCATCGCACAGGAATCGGCCTGCAAGCAGCGGGCTACACTGGCCGTTGACGAAAAAGCTCGCTTGGTCGAGCGTGACATCTTCCTGGCTCAAGCCATAGCGCAGCGCCAGCGTCCAATATTCGGTGAGCGGTACGCCGGCGCGAATCTGGAAACCCGTCGAGACCTGCTGGTAGGTCGTGTTTCGCTCACCACCGATGAAATTGAACGAGTCAAAGTCGCGGCGGAACAGATCGACGCCGAGCGCGATGTTGCGGTCGAAGAGATAGGGCTCGGTAAAGCCAAGTTCGATCGAGTTGGAGAAACTCGAATAGTTGATGCCCGCGCGCAGTTCCTGACCACGGCCGAGGAAGTTGCGCTGGCGGATCGACAGGTTGAGGATGAACTGCTCGAGACTCGAAAAACCCGCCGAAACCTGCAGTTCTCCGGTCGCGCGCTCTTCAAGATTGGCAACCAGGACGATCCGGTCCGGCGCCGATCCGGGCTGCTGCTCGATTTCCAGATCTTCCTGGAAAAAGCCCAGCGACCGAATGCGGTTCTGCGTGCGGCGGAGCGCGAAGCTGTTGAAGGCATCGCCCTCCTGAATACGGAATTCCCGCCGGATGACCTTGTCGCGCGTGACCGTGTTGCCGTTCACATCGATGCGCTCAATGTAGACGCGCGGCGCTTCGTCGATCCGGAAGCGCACATCCATCGTGCGATCTTCGCGGTTGATATTGAACTGGGGACGCGCCTCGGCAAACGCATAACCGAGGAAGCCGGCGGTCTCGTTGAGCGAGTCGATCGTGTCTTCGATCAGCTGTGCGTTATACCAATCGCCCTCTTCTATCGGGATAATCCGTGAGAACTGGTCGGAGTTAAAATCCCTGAGATCGCTGTCGAGCTCGACTTCGCCGAACCGGTAGCGCGCGCCTTCCTCGACCACATAGGTGATGATGAAATCGCGGCGATCGGGCGTCAGTTCGGCTACGGCCGAAACAACGCGAAAATCGGCATAGCCTTCGGTCAGGTAAAATTGCCGGAGGCGCTGCTGGTCGAAAGCCAGCCGGTCGGGATCATAGGTATCGCGCGAGCTGAAGAAGCGGAAGAAGCGCGACTGTTTGGTCGCCATTTCCGAACGAAGGGCGCCATCGGAAAATACTTCGTTGCCGATGACATTGATCTGGCGAACCTTGGAACGCGGGCCCTCGTTGATTTCGTAGACAATATCGACGCGATTCTGGTCGAGCGTCACCATTTGCGGCTCGACGCTGGCCGCGAAACGACCGCGGCGCCGGTAAAGCTCGATGATCCGCGAGACATCGGCACGAACACGAGACCGGGTGAAAATCTGGCGGGGTGCGAGCTGGATCTCGGTAGTCAGATCTTCGTCGTTGATCCGGCGATTGCCTTCGACAAGTATCCGGTTGATCACCGGGTTTTCCTGAACGACGATCGTCAGGTCGCCGCGATCGTCGCGAATCTCGACATCGGCGAACAATTCGGTTTCGAACAGGTCGCGCAATGCTTCGTCGAGTGTCGCGCGTGTATAGGGCTGGCCGGGGCGCAGTTCGATATAGGAACGCACCGTATCGGGCTCGATTCTCTGCGATCCTTCGACCGCGATCGTCCGGACGACAGTTGCGGGCGCCTGAAAGGCGTCGCTGGCTACGGTGTCTTCCGCGACGACGCTCTCGGCACCGGTCTGGGCAGTAGCCTGACTCCCGAAGCCGCCCAGCATGGTGCCAAGCATTAGCCCAGAAAGCAGCTTTTTCCGGGAAATTCTTCCCTTACCAAAATGCACGCAATACAGCCCTTTTGTCTTTAGTCGTTCCGGTTGGAAGATATCTCAGTTTTCAGGAGATTGCCCTGCCCGATTGCGGCTAGCTGATCAAGCCGGACAGTCGCTCCCACAGCCCGAATGATCCCAAATCGATTACGGTGACCATCAGCATGAAACCGAGCAGGACCACAAGGCCCATTCGAAATGCCCACTCCTGCGCCTCCGGTCCGACAGGTCTCCTGCGGACAGCCTCGGCCGCATAGAACACCAGATGACCCCCGTCGAGCATAGGAATTGGCAACAGGTTGATGAATCCGAGATTAACTGAGATCAGAGCCATGAACATTAGAAAGGCATAAACGCCGAGACTCGCCGTCTGGCCGGAAAATTGCGCAATTTTCAGCGGCCCGCCGAGTTCCTGCACCGATCGTTGCCCGGTGATGATCTGCCGCAGCCCGACGACGATCATTTCGAGATCGGATGTCATCCGAGTAATTGCTGCTCCGGGAAGTGACAAGAAAGGCACGGATTGCATCTCGATCGCGTCGGACATGATGCCGAGACGGCCGATACGCGCCCTATTGCCGAAGCGGTCTTCGACCCATTGTTCTTCGGGAGTGGCGCTCACCACTATCTGCCGTCCATCGCGCAAGATGCCGAATTCCATCGGTTGATCGGGGCGGAGCGTCACGATCTCGGCGAGTTCGCCGAAACGGTCGATTGCGCGATCGTCGATGCTGACGATTTCGTCGCCTAGCGCGAATCCGGCTTCTTGCGCCGCCGATCCCTCGACAATCGACGAAACAATGGCGGGATTCTGGGGTTGTCCATAGCTGCCGAAGACGATCATGTAGATGAATATGGCGAGGACAAAATTGATCAACGGGCCGGCCGCGACGATGAAGAAGCGCTGCCACACCGGTTTGAATTGCAGGAGATCCTTGCGATCTTCGGCAGGAAGCTCTGACAGTTTCGGGTCTGGCTGGCTCGCTGCATTCATGTCGCCTGCGAATTTCACATAGCCGCCAAGCGGCAACCAGCCGACTTTCCAGCGCGTACCATGTTTGTTGGTCCAGCCGCCAATCTCCCGTCCGAATCCGATCGAGAACGTTTCGATCCTCACGCCGCACATTCGCGCGGCGATATAGTGACCCATTTCATGGACATAGACGAGCGGCCCGATGACCAGCAGGAACGCAAAGATCGTGAAGAAAATGCCGGGATTTTCCACTATGCCGCCTTTGTCGTCATCATTTGCCGAGTGCGCATCCGGGTTTCGGTATCGATAGCGAAAACGTCATCGAGCGATCCCGGCGCAGGCGGGTCATAGCGGTCGAGCATGTCTTCGACAATCGCCGCGATATCGAGGAAACCGATACGCTTGTCGAGAAATGCCGCAACGGCTTCTTCGTTTGCCGCGTTGAGAATAGCCGGTTTGGCGCCTCCGCGGTCGAGCGATTGACGGGCTAGCCGCAACGCAGGAAAACGAACCGGGTCGGGCTCTTCGAAGTCGAGCCGCGATATAGCTGCGAAATCGAGGCTCGGCATCGGCGTTTCCATCCGATCGGGCCAGGCCAGCGTATGGGCGATCGGTGTACGCATATCGGGCGGACCGAGCTGAGCGAGAATCGAGCCATCGGCATATTCGACCATCGAATGGACGACCGACTGGCGATGGACGATAATCTCGATTCGATCGGCGGCGATCGGAAACAGGCGATCGGCTTCGATCAGCTCGAGGCCTTTGTTCATGAGCGTGGCTGAATCGACCGATATTTTGGCGCCCATCGACCAGTTGGGATGCGCGACGGCCTGGTCGGGCGTCATTGCTCGCATTTCCTCGATGCTGCGATCGAGAAAAGGGCCCCCGCTCGCCGTCAGAACGATCCGGCGAATGCCCTCGGGCCGTTCGAAATCGAAACATTGGAAGATGGCGTTATGCTCGGAATCGGCGGGAAGAATCGTCGCACCGTGGATTTTTGCCGCGGCGAGGACGACATCGCCGGCCGAAACCAGCGGTTCCTTGTTGGCAAGAACGACAGTGGAGCCCTGTTCGACCGCGGCCATCACAGGCTTGAGACCCGCGCATCCGACAATCGCCGCCATGATCCAATCGGCCTCCATCGCGGCGGCCTCGCAAATCGCTTCCGGACCAGCGGCCGTTGTGATTCCCGTTTCCGAAAGCGCGCTTGCCAGCGCATCCGCGCGCTCGGCATCGCCGATCGCGGCATGTTTGGCGCCATAGGCAATTGCTGCCTTGGCGAGACCTTCGACATCCCGATAGGCGGTTAGGGCAACAATCTCATATGCGGTACGATTGCGTTCGATGAGATCAAGCGTCGATTGGCCGACCGAACCGGTCGCGCCCAATATCGAGATCCGCTTGCGTTCGCCCATCAGATTCGACCCGCTGTCGCCATCGCCGCGACAACAATGGCAACCGGCATCAGCCCGTCAAGCCGATCGAGCGCGCCGCCATGGCCCGGAAAAATGCCCGACGCGTCCTTGACCCCTGCTCTCCGTTTGAGCCAGCTCTCGTAGAGATCGCCAGCTTGCGCAACGACCGCGAGCGCAGCCGTTACCGGTATCAGCCAGCGCGGCAGATCGGTGTTGAGTATGATCAGGCTGCTGACGAGCAAGGCCGTCGCCATGCCGCCGATAAGGCCAGCCCAGGTCTTGTTCGGGCTGAGCTGCGGCGCGAGCTTGGGTCCGCCAATCGTCTTGCCCGAAAAATATGCGCCGATATCGGTCGCCCAGACGATAGCCAGTGTCCACAGCGTGAGCGCAATGCCATATTCTTCGCGCAGGAAGATGATCGCCAGAATCGCAAGGCCGATATAGAGAAAGCCGATTCCCAGCCGCAGGCTCATCGCAATGGCGGAAACGGCAACCGCACCGCCCAGCAGCGCGAGCGCGCTGTTCTGGTCGATCGGCCGCACCAGGGGCTGAACAAAGACCAGAAGCGCGGCCATGACCGCGATGGCGAGGATCGCCTTCCACCGCTGGACCGACATCAAATTTGCCCATTCGCCGATCATGGCGACCGCGAAAAGACCGGCGAGCAGCCAGAAAGCCGATTTACCGGCATAGAGCGCACCCACCGCGATCCCGACCAGGATAATGCCGGTGACAAATCTTGTAAGGAGATTGCGAAACTCGCTGGGTTTGGCGATTTTGGTCACAGACCACCATAGCGCCGATCGCGCCCGGCATAATCGGCCAAGGCCACGGCGAGCGCATCGGCATCGAAATCGGGCCACAGCGTGTCGGTAAAATAGAGTTCGGCATAAGCCGCTTGCCACAGCAGGAAATTGGATAGACGCATTTCGCCCGATGTCCGTATCAACAGGTCGAGCGGCGGGAGGCCGTGCGTGCCGAGCCGTTCCTCAATATGCGTGAATTCGATCGATGCGGGGTCGATCGCACCGTCGCGGCTTTCTTGGGCCAGCTGCTGCGCCGCCGCCAGGATTTCGGCCTGGGCGCCATAGTTTAGCGCGACAACCAATGTGCCTTTGGCATTGGCTTTCGTTCGCCCGATCGCGCCGTCGATCAATTCGACGACGTCGCGTTCAAAAGCTTGATAGTCGCCGATCACCTTGATGCGGATACCGGCATCGGCCAGCTCACCGAGTTCGGTACGGATGAAGCGCCTGAGCAGGTTCATCAGGTCGGCGATCTCCGATGCCGGCCGCCGCCAATTTTCCGAAGAGAATGCGTAAAGCGTGAGCACTTCGATGCCGTGCTCGCCGGCAGCGCGTACGACATCTTTGGCGGTTTCTACGCCTTTGCGATGTCCCGCTACGCGCGGCAGGCCGCGTTTCTCTGCCCAGCGGCCATTGCCGTCCATGATGATCGCAACATGACGCGGTACGTTGGCGCCCCCTGCCCCCGGCGCGGATTCGGCGGTTGCCGATCGAGCCGGCTCTGCACTCACAGTTCGAGAATTTCCTTTTCCTTGTCGGCGGCGATTGTATCGATTTCGGCGATCTTGCCGTCAGTCAGTTTCTGGACCTCGGCTTCGGCGCGTTTGCGGTCGTCCTCACCGATTTCCTTCTTGTTCTCGTCGGCCTTGAGATCGTCCATGCCGTCGCGCCGGACATTGCGCACGGATACTTTCGCCTTTTCGGCATATTGACCGGCGAGCTTGGCAAGTTCCTTGCGGCGTTCCTCGGTGAGATCGGGAATCGGCAACCGGATCGTGGTTCCGTCCTGTTGAGGATTGAGGCCGAGCCCTGCGGCGCGGATCGCCTTTTCGACGGGCTGGACATTCGAAGCGTCCCACACCTGCACCGTCAACATACGTGGCTCGGGCGCGCTGACCGTCGCCACCTGGTTGAGCGGCATGTTCGATCCGTAAACCTCGACCTGAACGGGATCGAGCAGCGATGTGCTTGCGCGTCCCGTGCGCAGCCCGCCGAGATCGTGACGCAGCGATTCAATTGCCCCGTCCATCCGGCGTGTCAGGTCCGATTTGTCATATTGCGCCATCAGGCGTCTCCTTCGTCATGCACGATCGTCGCCGTTCCATCGCCCGAGAGAACTTTGGCAAGATTGCCCTTCTCGCGAATATTGAAGACAACGATCGGGATATTGTTGTCGCGGCACAGCGCGATGGCGGCGGCGTCCATCACCTTGAGATTGTCGGTAAGGACGCGGTTGAAACTGAGCTGGTCGTAGCGAGTGGCATTGTCGACCTTGTTGGGGTCGGCATCGTAGACACCATCGA
>JABDLY010000106.1 GCA_013001755.1 Sphingomonadaceae bacterium | reverse complement strand
GTGTTGTGCATTCTCTTGTTCATCGGCGCGATGGGAAAATCGGCGCAGCTCGGGCTTCACACCTGGCTGCCGGACGCGATGGAGGGCCCGACGCCGGTTTCCGCGCTGATTCACGCCGCGACGATGGTGACGGCAGGCGTGTTCATGGTCTGCCGCCTTTCGCCGATGTTCGAAACCAGCGTCATGGCGATGAACGTCGTCGTCGTCATCGGCGCGCTAACCGCTTTCTTCGCGGCGACCGTCGGCACGGCGCAAATGGATATCAAGCGCGTCATCGCCTATTCGACCTGTTCGCAGCTCGGTTACATGTTCGTCGCCGCGGGGCTTGGCGCGTGGGGCATCGCGATGTTCCACCTGTTCACCCACGCCTTCTTCAAGGCGTTGCTGTTCCTCGGCGCGGGTTCGGTCATCCACTCGATGCACCATGAACAGGACATGCGCTATTATGGCGCGCTCAGGAAACAGATACCGGTCACCTTCTGGATCATGATCATCGGTACGCTGGCGATCACCGGCGTTGGCGTGCTCGGCATATTCGGATTTGCCGGTTTCTATTCGAAGGACGCGATTATCGAGGCGGCGTTTGCCAGCGACAGCGCCTATGGCGGGCTGGCCTTCGCGGTCACCGTTTTCGCAGCGTTGCTGACGAGTTTCTACAGCTGGCGGCTGATCTTCATGACCTTTTTCGGCAAACCGCGCTGGGCTGCGTCGGGACATATCCAGCACGCCGTCCATGGCGATACGCATGATCACCCCGACGACGAAAGCGCAGGCCACGATCCCGATCCAGCGGAACCGTCCCGTAGCGAGATGGAAGGTGGCACCGCGGGCTATCATCCACATGAGAGTGGGCTGACAATGCTCGTTCCGCTGATCGTCCTCGCCCTGGGATCGATTTTCGCGGGCTATCTGTTTGCCTATAATTTCATCGATGGCGAGGATTTCTGGGCAGGCAGCATCGCTTTCAATTATGACCTCATCCATGCGGTGCACGAGGTCCCGCTCTGGGTGAAATTGTCGTCGACCGCCGCGATGCTGGTCGGCCTGGCGATCGCCTGGATGGCCTATATCCGGCACACCGACTGGCCGGCGCGCTTCGTCGATCAGTTCCGCGTGCTTCACGCCTTCCTGCTCAACAAATGGTATATCGACGAGATCTACAACGCCGTCTTCGTGAGGCCGTCCTTCGCGATCGGCCGCTTCCTTTGGCAGCGCGGCGACAAGGGCTTTATCGATCGTTTCGGTCCTGACGGCGTCTCCGGACTCATTGCGAGCACCGGCGGCATCACACGCCGCTTCCAGTCGGGCTATCTCGCGACCTATGCGTTTGTGATGCTGATCGGTCTCGCTGCGGCGGCCACTTGGGCGATGACGCGGTGAACCAGCTCGACTTTCCCATCCTGTCGCTGATGATCGCGCTGCCGCTGGTGGGCGCGTTGCTCTGCCTGTTCGCACCCGGCGAGGGTGAGGCCAAGGCAAGCCGCGCTCGGATCATTGCGCTTGCCGCTACGCTGCTGACCTTCGCCTGCGGGATCGGCCTCTGGCTGACTTACGAGATCGGCGGACCGCAATGGCAGTTCGTCGAGGATTACGACATTTTCGGCCGCTTTGGCTGGGCGCTTGGCATAGACGGCATTGCGCTGATGCTGATCATGCTCTCGGTCTTCCTGATGCCGATCTGCGTGCTCGCCAGCTGGCAGGCCATAAGGGAACGCGTGCCCGAATATATGGCGGCGTTCCTGCTGATGGAGACGCTGATGATCGGTGTCTTCGCGGCGCAGGATATCTTCCTCTTCTACATCTTCTTCGAAGGCGGCTTGATCCCGATGTATCTGATCATCGGCATCTGGGGCGGCGCCGAGCGGATCTACGCGAGCTACAAATTCTTCCTCTACACCTTGCTCGGTTCGGTGCTGATGCTGATCGCCATGCTGTGGATGGTCAACGTCGCAGGCACGACCTCGATCCCCGAACTAATGGCCTACGACTTCCCGGGCGGCGCGCAAAACTGGCTCTGGCTTGCCTTCTTCGCGAGCTTTGCCGTGAAGATGCCGATGTGGCCGGTCCACACCTGGCTGCCCGATGCGCACGTCCAGGCGCCGACCGCAGGCTCGGTGATCCTTGCCGGCGTGCTGTTGAAGATGGGCGGCTACGGCTTTATCCGCTTCTCGCTGCCGATGTTCCCCGAGGCTTCCGCCGACCTCGTCTGGATCGTCTTCGGCCTGTCGATGGTCGCGGTTGTCTACACCTCGCTCGTTGCGCTGGTGCAGAAGGATATGAAAAAGCTGATCGCCTATTCGTCGGTCGCGCATATGGCGTTCGTCACGATCGGGCTGTTTGCGTTCAATCGTCAGGGTATCGAAGGCGCGATGATCGTCATGCTCTCTCACGGTCTTGTCTCGGCCGCGCTCTTCCTGTGCGTCGGCGTGATCTACGATCGCCTCCATACGCGCGAGATCGAGCGCTATGGCGGACTTTCGGACAATATGCCCAAATATGCGCTGCTCTTCATGCTCTTCACCATGGCATCGGTCGGCCTGCCGGGGACGAGCGGTTTCGTCGGCGAGTTCCTGAGCCTTGTCGGGGCCTATGAGGCGAACAGCTGGGTCGCCTTTGTCTGCACAACGGGGATCATCCTCGGCGCGGCCTATATGCTCTATCTCTATTGGCGGGTTTGTTACGGCACGCTCGATAAGGAAGACGTCAAGGCGATGCCCGACCTCAATATACGCGAGATCGCGACGCTCGGTCCGATTGCTGCGGTCGTCCTCTGGATGGGCGTCTATCCCGAAAGTTTTCTCGCGCCGATCCGCGACGATGTCGGCACGCTTTTGACGCGCATCGAACGCGCCAACCCGCCCGGCGATGCGCAGCTCGCCATGGGAGCCGGAATGCCCGTCGATGAATCGCATGGCCAAGGTCACGGCGAATCTGGCGGCGATGACCATGGCGAACCAAATGCTCCGGAAGGCGCTCACTGATGGCCTATATCGATAACGTCATCGCCGTCGGGCCCGAGATTATTCTGACGATCGGCGCGACCGACCTGCTGCTCTACGCCGCGTTCAGCAAACGCGAGAATGTCGGCGAGCGGGCGAGCTTCTGGTCGCTCGTTTTCGTCGGCCTCGCGGGACTTTCGCTGCTCGGCCCGCCCGGAAACTACGGCACCGTGTTCGGCGGCCTCTATTATGCCGACGCCTTTTCGAGCTTCTCCAAGGTGTTGATCTATATTGCGGCGGCCGTCGCGATATTGATGGCGATGCGGTTTTTCCGCGAACAGGGCGGGCTCAAACCCGAATATCCGCTGCTGATCCTGTTCGCCGCGCTCGGCATGGGTTTCATGGTGTCGGCGGGCGATCTGCTGACACTCTATATCGGCCTCGAGATGCAAAGCCTTGCCGCCTATGTGCTCGCCAGCTTTGCGCGCAGCGACACGCGTTCCGCCGAAGCGGGCCTCAAATATTTCGTTCTCGGCGCGCTGGCGAGTGGCATCCTGCTCTACGGCGTGTCGCTGCTCTATGGCTTTACCGGCACGACAAGCTTTGCGGGCATCTCGGCGGTGATGGCCAAGGGCGTGTCGACGGGGCAGTTGTTCGGGCTGGTCTTCGTGCTCGCGGGTCTCGCTTTCAAGGTCAGCGCTGTGCCCTTCCATATGTGGACGCCCGACGTTTACGAAGGCGCGCCCACGCCGGTCACGGCCTTCTTCGCCACCGCGCCCAAAATGGCAGCAATGGGG
>JABDLY010000093.1 GCA_013001755.1 Sphingomonadaceae bacterium | reverse complement strand
TCTTGAGACTCAGTCGACAGCCAACGTCTGCTTTCCTCCCATCGCAGGTGCTTGATCCTAGAACAGTTACCGGAATTAGTTTTGTGTTCAGCGAATGTCCGCAATTAGGCGCAAAGCGGACATTCGTTCGACCGGAACCCAATGTCCGCAATGGCCGGAAACGAACCGTCCGGACCTAACCCCTAGTTAGGTAGAAGCGAACGTTCAGAACCGGGAACAGTGGGTAGAGGATTCACTACCTCGTGACCGCTCTGGAACACCATTACAACGTTGCGCACGTTCTCAATGTTAGCGCTCGGATCATGCGAGAGCACTACCAGATCAGCTCGCTTCCCTACTTCGATAGAGCCGATCTCATTTTCGAGACCCATCGCCAGAGCATTGTTAAACGTCGCCGCCTGAAGCGCATCAATCGGCGAGAGTCCACATTCCACGAGTCTCTCCAGCTCCATCGGCAAATATACGCCTTGGGCGAAATTCACCGTGTCAGTGCCAGCCGAGATCGTAACACCTGCCGCATGTGCAGCCGCGGTTAGTCGGCACGCCCATGCACGCATGTTAGCGACCCAATCGGGAAGCGCGCCTGGTCGCCGATCGCCGTCCGCCACTAGCGACGGCTGCAAGATCGTACCATTCTCCGCCATTCGTTCGAAGAGCTCTCTGAACCGCGGCCCGTCCGGATCGGTGTTCTCGTAGTCCTGAACTCTGACCCACCCGGGGATTCCATCGGTAAAATTATCCGGGAGGTCGCTGCGTCCCGCCGAAATGAATCCCTTCGCGTGGATTATCTCGTCTGGCGCCGCTGCCACGACATCAGTGGCGGTGCTCGGAAACACTACCGAATGAACCCAGCTTCGCATGCCCTGAGCGCGAGCCTCCGTAACCAGTCGCTGTAGGAGATCCGGGGAAAGAGATGAGTAAAGCTTCAGACCGGTTGCGCCAAAATCGCGCGCATCGGAAACGACTAGTGAGATTTCGCTCGATTCAGTGACAAAGCGCGACCACGGCGCAGAGCCCGGTTCCCTGCCAACCGAAGAAATGACGGACCGTGGATCGCTAAGAAATTGCGGTCCATTGAACACAGCCGAATAGATGATGTTCGGCATCGTATTCGGGTGTGACTCGGCCTGCGCGGCGAGCGTTTGCGCTATTCGAGAATCGCCAGCCAAATCGCGAACGGTTGTGATGCCCGCACGTAGCATCTCGCGGAGTCCATCTACGGCTCCGTCGCGGTCGGAAGTGAAGTGGACATGACCGTCAATGAGGCCGGGGATGACCGTCTGGCCGCCGAGATCGATTGTTCGAGCTCCATCCGGCAGCTCGCGTTCGAGCCCCGAGTAGATTGCAGCGATCCTGCCGTCCACGATCGTGATCGTCTGGCCAGGTCTCACCTGTTGGCCGCGACCGTCGATCACATTTGCGTTCACCAAGGCAATTGGGTCTTGGGAGTGAGCAGCTGAGGAAGAAGCGACACAAAACGAGGTTGCCAAGAGTAGTTTAAGTAGGAGATTAGCCATGGCTTTTTCCTCTCTAGACTAGCAGCTATCGTCCGAATTATCATAGCAAATCAACAAGAAAGGATCTAGTCGCCATCTACAATCGCGAATCTCAATGACCGCTTGCGACCCAATTGCCGTTGTCGGAAACTTTTTCGCGAGAGCCAAAAAAAAGTCGCCGATTCACGGAAACCACCCGACAAGGTAACTGCTCGGCGGCATTGCTGCTCACGAAGATTACGATAGCCGCCAGAAATTCTATGCAGCCGCTCTATCGTCTGACGCAATGGCAACATTATCTGCTACCTGTATCCGGTCGCGACCCAGTCGCTTGGCTTGAAAGAGAGCGTGGTCAACGCGATTCAATACGCTTTTCAGTCTCGTTTCGTTATGCCCCAGCTTAGCGACGCCGATGCTGATGGTGCACGCTTGATCGCCCAAGCATGACAAGCGCATGCCGCTGATCGCTGCGCGAATACCTTCGGCGATATTCGAGGCATCCGTGAGATTCGTGTCGGGCAATGCGGCGACAAACTCCTCTCCTCCAAACCGGCCGAACCAATCAAATTCTCGCAACTGTTCTTGGACAGCATGCGCAATCTCCCGGATGACCTGGTCGCCCACCGGGTGGCCGAAACGGTCGTTAACAGCTTTGAAGTGATCGATGTCGATAATCAAAATGGAAAGCGCCATTTCACAGGCGCTAGCGCGACGCACCTCGCGTTCGGCACAATCGATCCATGCGCGTCGGGTTAATATGCCTGTCAGCACATCTGTCGAAGCGATTTGTCGAAGTTCAATTTCGCCAACAACCACGTTCGCAAAACTCGCCAGAATTGAAATTTCGTCTTTTGAGAATTTTCTTGGTACGATGTCGATCGCACAAAGGGTCCCAATATTGTATCCATCGGGTGTCGTCAGTGGAATGCCTGCATAGCTGCGAATTTTCGGACCGCCGGTTACAAGCGGGTTGTTGGAGAACAGCGGGTCTTTCGTCGCGTCGGCAACGATAAATGGGACAGTACCATTGATCGCGTGAGTGCAAAAAGAGAAGTCGCGAGCTGTTTCGGTGACATCAAGTCCCCGGCGGGCTTTAAACCATTGCCGATCCACATCGACAAGCGATACGGCGCAAATCGGTACTTTCAGGACTTGGCGGACAAGATCGGCTATGCTTTCGAATGGTTGCTCGGTTGCGCTGTCGAGAACGTCTAGCTGCATAAGCGCACTTAACCGTCCTGCCTCGTCGCGTTTGAAAGCTGAGACCGATTCCGTTGCGCATGATTGCGGATCGAAGACCTGCAAGACACCTTTTGTGACAGCGCGATCAGCCATTTGCGCCATTATCTGGCGCTGGCGGCCTTGCCGATGGTCGGCATAATTTCCGTTCGATCCACGCATACAAGCCTGACTAGCCGATAAACGTAAAGAAAATTATCGGCAGGAAATACGCAGACGCAGGAGGAACAGCGGCTATCTCGCGACCCGAATTGCTCCAAGGCTAACGTAATCTGTGCCGTATGCAGGCGGAGCCGGAGTGTCTGTTCTCCTAATTCTCAGCCTAATAACGGACGGTCCAAAAACCACTCAGTTGTCGCCGTTCACGAGATCGCCGCTAGGAGCTGAAAGCAGTAGTTAGGCTGGGATCGCAGCCTTCGTCTGGAAGTGAGCCGAAATCGGACATTCTACTGCGCGACCGGATCAAATTTTCTGGGTTTGGTTTTCGCTCTGAGCTGAGCATAGCTCTTACTTCTTCGAACTTTTTTAGTTTAGAAATGGCCCACGATATGCTTCGCATGCACCCACTCATACGCAGGAGCTGAACCCGGCCACATGTCGAAATTGGATTTCTTCATCGTCGGAACACAGAAGGGTTGCACAACGGCGCTTTGGCAATATCTCAGGGTTCAACCGCGTTTGCAGCTCTCCCAGCTAAAGGAATTACATTTTTTCGACGACGAGCGGCTCGACTGGCGAAGGCCTTCCTATGAGCGGTTGCACGCACCCTTCAATTTCACGATTGCGAACTTGGGTCGCGGCGAAGCCACTCCGATCTACATGTATTGGCCCAAATCAATTGAACGTATCTACCGTTACAATCCGGCGGCCAAAATAATAGCTACGTTGCGCCATCCGAGCTTTCGAGCGTTCTCGCATTGGCAGATGGAATATGATCGAGGCAATGAATGCCTTCCCTTCCCTGAGGCCATCGGGGAGAGCGGGCGACAGCGCGTTCGCAACGCTCCCAACGGTGCTCATCGCATTTTTTCCTATGTCGAAAGAGGTTTTTATGCTGGGCAAATTCGACGTCTGAAACAGCTTTTTCCTGATGATCAACTGCTATTTTTGACCACTGACCAAATCTGGGCGAATCCAGGCGCCAGCTTGGCTACCATCTGTCGATTTCTGGGAGTGCCAAATTTGCAGCGACACGACAACTATCAATTCTCGGCCGCTGATGCCAGGCCGCACAACGCGCTCTTCGAGCGGTCGCGGAAACTTCTCGATCAGATATACCGCCGGGATATAATCAATACACAACGAACGACCGGTCTGGATCTATCGCATTGGCTGTCCGACGCATATGCGGAAGTCACGCCGTATAGGAGACCATAGCTCCGTGCGCACTGTGCAATTTTATCGCAATTATCAGAATTTTACTGGCGGGCACCTAAAGGTTTTCGATTATTTCAACCATCTGCGCCTCAGTGCAGACTATCAGCCGAAAATATACGTAACCAAGGGCAGTGCGAGACATCATCTCTGGGCTGAAGCGCCGGAGCTTGAGACCGAATTTCGACCAGAATCAGCCGATTTGCTCTTTATCGCTGGCATGGATTGGCACGCACTGGAAGATCATCCGGATATCGAAACACGAAAGCCGGTGATCAATCTCATTCAAAGCGTCCGCCATGCCGACGAGCATGATCCGAAATTTCAATTCCTTCAGAAAAGGGCGTTGAGGATTTGCGTCAGTAACGAAGTAGCTGATGTTTTGACCGAGGCGGGCTTATGCAATGGCCCGATCCATGTGATCGAGAACGGAATTGACTTCGGCCAGATTCCATCGCGATCGTCGTTCCGGTTCGATGTGTTTATCGGCGGAATTAAGGAACGCCAATTGGCAGGATCTGTTGCCGAATATCTTCGAGAGCTCGGTTACTGTGTCGATTGCCAAACTTCGCGTGTAGACCGGAGAGCGTTTCTGAAACGGATTGCATCAGCGAAAATTGCCATTTTGCTGCCGACTGATGCGGAAGGTTTTTACCTGCCGGCGCTAGAGGCTATGGCTATTGGCACACCCTTGGTTTGTCTCGATTGCATCGGCAACAGGTCGTTCTGCATCGACGGCGAGACTTGCCTTATGCCTGCCAAGAGCAAGCAAGCGATTACAAACTCAGCCATAATGCTATTGGGCGAGCTGGATTTGGCAGAAAGTCTATCCAATCGAGCATCGACGCTTTGCCAAGCATATGGAATTGATCGGGAGCGGAAACAGTTTCTCGATCTTTTGAATGCCATCGCATGACAAGAGAGCTTCGCTGCGACGACATCCTCATTACCGGCCTGCCGCGCTCGGGCACCACTTTGACCTGTCACTTGCTGAACAAGCTTTCCGATGCTGTAGCACTGAATGAACCGATGAAAGTTGGGGAGCTTTTCAGCCAGTCTCCGGAAGCAATTATTAGGGCTGTAAAATCGTTTTTCGCCGATCAAAGAGCCCAGATCCTCGACGCCGGCACGGCGGTCAGCAAGGTGGTTGACGGCGCGGTCCCAGACAATCAGCGCGGAGACGTTGCTGATGGAGAAGCCCGTCCTGACCTGACTAATGGGCGCACATTGGAAATTGGCAATCTGACGGGAATCGATTTCAATTTGTTCATCAAACACCCCGCTTTTTTCTCCGCTTGCCTACCATTTCTGTCACGGGAGTTTGCCTGTTTTGCGCTAGTTAGAAACCCCTTCGCGGTAATCTTGTCATGGCGCAACTCCGGAATGCCGGTGGCGAAGGGACACAGTCCCGCTGCGGAGAGAGTAGATCAGGCACTCGAGAAAGCATTGGCCCGCGAAAGCGAGGTTCTGGAACGGCAATTCACACTCCTCGATTACTATTTTTCCCGTTTCGCCGACTATGTTCCCGAGCGCACAATAAAATATGAAGACATCATCTCAAGCTCGGGAAAAGTGTTGCGAGCGCTTCATCCGACGGCTGACGAGCTCTCCGTGAATTTGCAGTCGCGAAATCGGCTGGCCGTCAAAACCGATGCCGACGCACTCAGGATCGGCGAAAAGCTTCTCAGCAGAGAAAACGCCTGTTGGCGCTTCTATGACAAGAAAGAGGTCGAGGCGCTTCTTCGCGCATAATGAAATTGACGTAGAGACAGGGCTAACAAATGGGAATCTTTGGCGAGGAGCTTGGCTATATCTTTGTGCATGTTCCCAAGACGGCCGGGAGCAGCATCGAGGCGGTGCTCGAGAAGCGCAGCCGGTCCGTCAACTTTTCGCAAATGGCGGGTCTTGTCGAGGCGATCACGCGAAACAACGACAGTCGCGCAACGAAAATCGGAGGGCATAAGCATGCGGCTGCGCGAGATTTGCGGTCAGCATTGACCCCAGTCCTTTATGACGAATTGCTCAGTTTTGGAGTCGTTCGAGACCCGTGGCAGAGGATGCGCAGCCGCTATTATTATGCGCGCGGACTCAAGAAAGACGATATCGCCGAACCGATCAATGGATCATTGGACGAATTTGCGCTTTGGGCATGTCAGCACAGACCGAGTTCGTTGAGTGAAAGACTGGCAGACGATGACGGTCGGTTGCTGGTCCGCCGCGTATTGCGAAACGAATCTCTGAATGAAGATTTTGGTGAACTGACCGAAGAGATATTCGGACAGCGGCTGTCGCTACCAATGCTCAACGTATCGAAACGACCCGCCGCAGAGGAAGCGTTCGGGGCGAAGGCCGCTGCGGCGATCCGCTCCACATATGCGAACGATTTCGCACTGTTCGGTTATACGGAAAGGCAAGAGTAAGCTACGCCCAGCTAACGACTAACGTCCGCAATTGGGGCGCAATGCCGACAGTCCGCTTATGGCTTGGACGGTGCGCCATGAGTGAAAAGCTGCGCCACTCGGAGACGAGTTGCGTTTGGACTGACGATGCCCGCGCTAGACTTCCCAGACGGCGACGCCGCCCGGGTCGAGCCGATCGCCGCCGATGCGAAAAGCGAGTTCATCGACATCATCGACGAATTCGGAGACACGCCGCGGCCTGTCGGCATAGTTGAACGCGAAACGAAGGGTGCCGATCGTCCGCATCCGCACGCCATGCGGCGGATCATAGGTCGCGAGCCCGGCCTCGTCGGCCATCCCCCGAAAAATATCGCCGAGCAGATCGCGATCGGGCCAGGCCGCAAGATAGCGATATCGGTCGTTCGCGAGCAGCACAGGACGACCGTTCTCGAGCGCGATCTCTGCATCGAGACAACTTTCGACATGTTCGAGCCAGCGTGTCACGGCGAAACCTCTGCCCTTTTCGACCGCGCCGTCGCGCAGGCTTTCAACGCGGGTAACGCGTAGCGGTAGGATCGATTGCAGCGGCCCCGGCGGCAGGGTGTCCGAAATCGCGAAGTCGGCGGTTTTGCTGCCGCTGCGCGGACCAATCAGCACCGGGCAGGACAGCGCCGCCAGCCGTGCGGCGAAACCCTTGGAGACGACCGGCAAGCTCGGAATAACGACCATCTTATAGCCCGCGAGATCGTACTCGGGCGACACGATATCAATATCTAGGCCGAGTCGGCGTAGCGCGCCATACATCTCGAATACCAGTTCGATATAGCGCCAATTGCACCCCTGGGGCTGGGTCTGGAACAGCCAGGCCGGTTCGTAGGAAATGACCAGAGCGACGGCGCGCGGCGGAGCACCGATTTCGCCCAGTGCCGCGATATCAGCGGCCGCCGCGCGCGCTTCCTCGGCGCCCGTATCTTCGCTGCCATCGGGCCTTAGCAGCCCGGCATGCATCTGTTCCTGCGCGAAGGGCGCCTGGCGCCAGCGGAAATAGGAAACCAGCTCGGCGCCGTGCGCCATCGCCTCCAATGTCCACAGTCGTACCATGCCGGGGAGCGGCGCCGGGTTGTAGCGCGCCCAGTTCACCGGCCCGGGCTGTTGCTCCATCACCCACCATCGGCCGTTCGCGCAGCCGCGATAGAGATCGTGGTGGAAGGCGGCGAAGTCGGGATGGCCCTGCCGCATATAGGCGCGCTTCTCCTCGTCGCCGAACCAGGCCTGTTCGAGAAAGCCGAGCGGATAGCTGTCCCACGCCGCGACATCGAGATCGCGCGACAGGGCGTGATGATCGAAATCGGTAAAGAAACCCATGAAGTTATGGACGATATCGCGACCCGGTGCGTACGCGCGCAAAATATCGACCTGGAGCGCGTTGAACGACACCACCTCGTCCGAAGCGAAGCGGCGATAATCAAGGACATGCGAGGGATTGGGCTCGGTGACCGTCAGGTTGGGCGGATCAATGGCATCGAACGAGGCATATTCCATGCTCCAGAACACATTGCCCCAAGCCGCGTTGAGCGCGTCGATGCCGTGATATTTTCCGGCGAGCCATTCTCGGAAGCGCGCCGCCGCGGCGTCCGAATAGCTGAGCACCGTATCGTGACAGCCATATTCGTTATCGGTCTGCCATGCGATAACCGCCGGGTTCTCCCCATAGCGCTCAGCCATGGCGGTGACGATGCGCGCGCATTCCGCGCGATACCCGGGATGCGAAAAACAGTAATGGCGGCGCGAGCCGAATCTGCGCGGACGGCCCTCGGCATCAACCGCCAGCATACCGGGCATGGCATCGACGAGCCATTTGGGCGGCGTTGCGGTCGGCGTGCCCATAATAATCTGAAGGCCGGCATCGGCGAGCGTCGCAACCGCGGTATCGAGCCATTCCCAATCATAGCGCCCCAGTTCGGGTTCGATCTGGCTCCAGGCGAATTCGCATATGCGTACGCACGACAAGCCCATTTCACCCATATGCCGGGCGTCCTCGGTCCATCGCTCGCGCGGCCAGTGTTCGGGATAATAGCAGCAGCCGAGCTTCATCGAGCGATCCTTTCGAGCGCGATCAACCACGCGCTTTCGGGATGTGTCAGCGGCAAGGCAAGCCCGCGTTCCATCAGCGCCCGCCCGCTCAGCACATGGCCGTCGCGCCACCCATCCGGATCGGCAAGATATCGCGCCGCCTTGCCGGGCCAGGGTTCGGGCAGGGTAACGCGATAGGCGGCATCAGCATCGAGCCCGACCAGGTGCACGGGCGCGGCATAGAAATCTGCGGCGAAGCGCGTCTGCGCGACGAGCGCTAGTCCCCGTCCGCTCTGTTCGGCGAGCAGTCCGGATATGCCCTCATCAGGATGGTCGAGGCGGAACAGGCAGCCATCGTGCAGCACATCGCGCCACTGTTTGTAGAGTGTGACATGCGCGCGCAATATATCGCGCTCGCTATCGCTCATCGTTGCTGGATCAGCCTCGACGCCCATATGACCGAACAGCGTAGCCTTGGCGCGAAAGTCCATACCGAGTCGCCGCCCGGTGACCGGGTTGGGGCTTGGCCCGACATGGCTGCCGATCACCTCGAGCGGCAGGAACTGCGCCCAGCCGCGATTTATCCGCAGCCTCTCGATCGCGTCATTGTTATCGCTCGTCCAAACGCGGTGACAACGCGAGAGCATCGCATAGTCGATCCGCCCTCCGCCGCTTGCACAGCTCTCGATCTCGATCTGCGGATGCGCGGCGCGAAGCCGGTCGATCAGCGCATAAAGCGCGGTCGTCTGAGCATGACCGACCGGGCCGTCGGGATTAGCCGCGGGAAACAGGTCGCGATTATGGTCCCATTTGAGATAGGCGATACGGTGCGCACCGAGCAGCGCGTCAAGCCGATCGAACAGAAAATCGGTCACCGCCGCCTGGCTGAGGTCGAGTACGAGCTGGCGGCGCTGCGTGAGGCGCTCACGGCCCGGCTCGTGGAGACACCAGTCGGGATGCGCGCGATAGAGATCGCTTTCGGGGCTGACCATCTCGGGCTCGACCCAGAGACCGAAATCCATGCCAAGGTTTTCGATATGATCGATCAGCGGCTCGAGGCCGTTCGGCAGCACATCGGCCGATACCGTCCAGTCGCCAAGGCTCGATCGTTCGTCGCGCCGGCCGCCGAACCAGCCATCGTCGAGTACGAAGCGCTCGACACCGAGATCAGCGGCGCCGTCGGCCAGCGCCAGCAGCCTGGTCTCGTCAATATCGAAACCGAGCGCCTCCCAACTGTTGAGGTGCACCTTGCGCGGCCCCCAATCGGAACGATCCGGCAAAACGTCGGCGCGCAAATTCGCGTGAAAGGCCCGGCCCAGTGCCGAGCGATCCAACGCCAGTGCAAATACGGCCTCGGCGCTTTCGCAACTCTCGCCCGGCGCAAGGACGATCTCGCCCGCGTCGAACCCGGCGCCCATCAGCAGCACCGCCCTGCCATCGGCGTCGCGATCGACGAGCGTTTCATGATCACCACTCCAGGCGAGATGCGCGCCGATCACCGCCCCGTCCACCGCATCGTGCAACAGCAACCAGTTGGCGTCGTCGAACCCCGGCTTTCCGCCGCGCGAGCGGTGCGAAACGCCGTGCGGTGCGATGGCTCGTACATATTCGCGCATCTCGCCCGCCCAGCGGCCGGCAAATTGGGTCGACGAACTGAAACGACGCGGGATCGGCAGCGCAAGCGAGGCCAGCCGTTCAACCGATACAGCGTTTTTGCCACGATTGTGCAGCCGCATCCGCGCCCGAATGACATCGCCTTGTCCGATCGCCCAAACCGCTTCGACGCGCAGGCCTTCGCGATCGTCCTCGAACGTAAAATCGATCCGCCGCGCCGCCGTCGCGCACTTCACCGGCCTGAAATCGGTCGCAACGCGCCGGCCGCCGCGGCGCAACTCTATCGCGCCATGACCGGCATAGCCCGCCTTCGCCTCAGGCAAGATGCCGGCAACCGGCGGCGCGTCGGGCTGCGATTCATGCCGCCCAAAGCGGCCACTGGCGTGCAGCGCCGCCAAATCTTCGCCCTCGCCGAGCCGTGCGCCGCAATAGACCAGATCGACATGGGCGCTGGCCGTGAGCGCGAAGACCAGGCTGACCGCCTCGCCATCCAGCCGCACATAATCGATCGCCCCTGCCATCGCTCTCCTAAACGATTGCGCGGCCGACCTGTCAAACGCAGCCCGCTTGCACCGCGCTGCCGCTTGCGCTGTAAGGTAGCGCCTTCACTGCCGAAAGCGTGCCATGCTCGCGAACATCCCCGCCGCCAGCGGTACCCAGATCGTCGTTTGCGTCGCGCTGACCGCAATTGTCGGCATCGCTACCTGGCTCAAGATCCGATCGGTCAAGCATGACGGATCGAGCAAGGACGTGTTCCTCGCGGGCGGCGGACTAAGCTGGCTGTTCGTCGCGGGTTCGATAACTTTGACCAATCTCTCCACCGACCAGCTGGTGGGCATGAACGGCAACCAGATGGCGCTCCTCGCCTGGTGGGAGATTTGCGGCTTTTTCGGTCTGCTGATCCTCGCCTTCGTCTTCGTGCCGATCTATTATCGCAACAATTGCACGACGGTCACGCAGCTGCTCGAGAAACGTTATGGCGGACGCAGCATCAGGACGCTGATCTCGGCGCTGTTCCTGTTCGGCAATATCCTGATCTACCTGCCCGCCGCGCTCTATTCGGGCGGGCTGTTCATGCAGTCGCTGTTCGGCAGCACCATGCCGATCCTGTTCTTTGCCGGCATCCTGGCAGTGATTTCGGCCGCCTATACGATTTTCGGCGGGCTGCGCGCGGTGGCGGTGATGGACACCTATTCGGGGATCGGCATTCTCGGACTGGCAATGCTGATCGTCGTCCTCGCGCTGGCGGCCGTTAATTGGGATCTCGCAAGCGATGTGCCCGTCGAGCGGTTGACGATGATCGGCGGTCCGGATTCGCCCATACCTTTCCATACCTTGTTTACGGGCATGATTTTCATCCAGATCTTCTACTGGTCGACCAACCAGAATATCACCCAGCGCGCGATGGCCGCACCGACGGTGAAGGAAGCGCAGAAGGGCGTGCTGGTTGCGGCGGCGATCCGAATTCTCATCGTGCCGCCGATAGTCGTGATACCGGGAATCGTGGCGTATAAAATGTTTGGCGATGTCGGCGATGCGGCATATGGACGATTGGTCGCCGAGGTGCTGCCCGCCTGGCTCTCGGGCGCGTTCGCGGCGATGGTCGCGGCCGCCGTGATCACGACGTTCAGCGCGGTATTGAACAGCTCGGTGGCGCTTTATTCGGTCGATTTCCACGAACAGTTCATCGGCGAGGTTAAGGACCACTGGAAGCTTGCCGCCGCGGTTTCGATATTGCTGACGATCACCGCGATCATGCTCGTGCCGCTATACCAGAATGCCGACAGCATCATCAATCTGCTGCAACAGCTGAACGGTCTGCTCTCGATGCCGATCCTCTCGGCCTTTGTCGCGGGGCTTTTGTTCCGTAACGTCGCGGCGCCGGCGGCGATCGGCGGGGTGATCTGGGGCGTGCTGCTCTACGGGACGTACACATTCCAGCTCCAGCCAGCAGGCATCATTACCATGCACTATATCGATTTCATGGTCATCACGCTCGTCACCTCGGTGCTCGCCGCGCTGCTGACGAACCGCCTGCTGCTCGGCAACCGCGCCGAGTTCGTCTTGCCGCGCCGGGCGGTGGCCTGATGACGGTTGATCCCGAAAAACCGCATCGGCGGCGCAACCCGCTGACCGGCGAGTGGATCCTCGTCTCGCCGCATCGGCTCGCACGGCCCTGGCAGGGCGAAGAAGGCGAACCCGCGCCGCCCGCGCCCTCGCACGATCCCGATTGTTATCTGTGCCCCGGCAACACTCGCCAGAATGGGGCGCGCAATCCCGATTATTGTGGGGTCCATGTCTTCGACAATGATTTCGCGGCGCTACTTTCGGACGCCGATACCGGTGCGACCGAAGACCCGCTCTTTATGGCCGAGGCGACGAGCGGCGCATGCCGCGTCCTCTGCTTCTCGCCCGATCATGCAAAGACGTTGCCCGAACTGGCGCAGGACCAGGTCCGCGCGGTCGTCGACGCCTGGTGCGGCGAGAGCGAGGCACTGGGCTCGCGCTATCGCAACGTCCAGATCTTCGAGAACAAGGGCGCGATGATGGGCTGTTCGAATCCGCATCCGCACGGCCAGATCTGGGCGACCGCACATGTTCCCGACGAAGTCGCGACCGAGGATCGGACACAGCGCGCCTATCTCGTCGATCATGACCGACCGATGCTGCTCGACCTTGCCGAGCGCGAAGCGGCCGATGGTGCGCGAACGGTGGTCGAAACCGAATATTGGTTAGCGATCGTCGCCTATTGGGCGCGCTGGCCGTTCGAGACGCTGCTGTTGCCGCGCTTTCCCGTCAGCCGGATGCCCGATCTTTCGGAAGCCCGGCGCGACGATCTCGCCGCCACGCTTCGCAGCCTCACGGCGCGCTACGACAATCTATTCCGCACCAGCTTTCCCTATTCAATGGGTTGGCATGGTGCGCCCTTTGGCGACGTCGCCACCGACCATTGGCAGCTCCACGCCCATTTCTACCCGCCGTTGCTGCGCTCGGCGAGCGTGCGTAAATTCATGGTCGGCTATGAAATGCTCGCCGAGCCGCAGCGCGACCTGACGCCCGAGAAGGCAGCGGAACTTCTGCGCGCGACAAGAGACGATCATCACGAGCTTGCGATATGATCATACGGTCGATGCTGATCGATCGATTAACCAAAGCCTTTCGAGCGGCCTACGGCGAGGAGCCGGTGCGACTTTACGCGGCGCCGGGTCGGGTCAATTTGATCGGCGAACATTGTGATTATAATCAAGGCCTGGTCCTTCCCTGCGCGATCGACCGAGAAACTATGATTGCAGTAGGCGATAGTGACGGCAACCATATCGAAGCCGTGGCGGTTGATTTGAATGGCCAACGCGATCGGTTCACTCTGTCCGGCGAACTCCCCAAAGCCGCAGAGGATTGGAAGAACCATGTCCGCGGCGTCGCGTATTTCCTACAGCAGCGCGGTCATGTGCTCCGCCCGGCCCGCCTGACGATCGCAGGCAATGTTCCCATCGGCGCCGGATTATCATCGTCGGCCTCGCTGGGCGTGGCAACTGGTCTGGCTCTTTCCCGTCATAGTGGGATCGAACTTGACTGCAGCGAACTCGCCACGATCGCCCAACAAGCCGAAAACGATTTTGTCGGTTGCGCCTGTGGTATCATGGATCAGATGGCATCCGCCTGCAGTGTTGCCGGCACGGCCTTGCTCATCGATTGCAAAACAATGGACCGTCAGCCGGTTGCAATTTCCGCGACTCTTTCCATTGTGATCGCCGACTCTGGAATTCGCCGCACACTGACTGAGAGCCTGTTCAATGCGAGGCGCGTCGAATGCGAAGCTGCTGCCCGTCATCTCGGCGTCGAAGCGCTGCGCGATCTCAAGCCGGCGGCGGTTGAAGCGGGGCGCAAATCGCTCACCGACACGCTCTATCGCCGCGCCCGTCATGTTGTGACTGAGATCGCCCGCGTCGAGGTCGCCATCGATGCTTTGAAGACGGGAGACCTTAAACTGATATCCAGGCTGATGCGACAATCGCATCGCTCGTTGCGCGATGATTTCGAGGTTTCAATTCCACCGATCGATCAGTTAGTTGACATCATAGCGGAATCGATCGGCGATCGCGGCGGCGTACGGATGACGGGTGCCGGATTCGGCGGTTGTGTGGTGGCGATCATGGCGACAGATGCGGTTGAGGAGGTGGTCGCCTCAATTGAATCGCGCGCTAGTGAAACTTCGGATATTAAGGCGAGCGCAGAAGTATACATGCCGTCACAGGGTGCGCAGATCGTTGGCTAGCGAAGCTACGTACTCCGGCTACGCAACAGGCGGACTCCCGCACTTAGGCCGACGAGAATCCCTGTTTCGAAATCGAATTTCCCTGCTCTGTTGACTAATTTCCCTGTTTATTTCGGCAGGGAATTTTTGGCTCAAGGTCTCAGAAATGCTGGCGCTACGGCGGGTGAATTCGCCTTACCGCAACCCAAACCACCGAATTTCCCTGTAAATTCCCGCACAACAGGGAATTTGCCCAAGAGAGCGGTTCGCTCCAGACTGCGTCGCGCACCATTTTTCCGTGAAAATCCCGCCTGCAAGGGCGGGTCGCCGCTTGACGCGCTTTATTCCTTAATTCAAGCGCCCTCGCATGCGCTTCTTCTCCGATAATGCGGCGGCGGTCTGCCAGCCGGTGCTCGATGCGCTCGCCGCAGCGAACCATGTCGATACCGCCTATGACGACGATGCGCTGAGCCAGCGGCTCAACTGTGCGATGGGCGAGGTTTTCGAGACCGAAGTCGAGGCGCTCTGGGTTTCGACGGGAACGGCGGCCAATGCGCTGGCGCTCGCCGCGCTGTGTCCGCCTCATGGATCGATTATCTGCCACCGTGAGGCGCATATCCAAAATGACGAATGCGGCGCGCCCGAATTCTACACCCATGGCGCCAAGCTGTTGCTCGGCGATGGCGAGGGCGCGAAGCTCACGCCGGAGGGGATCGCCGGGATCGCCGATGGCATCCGCGACGATGTCCACCAGATGCAGCCCCACGCCGTCTCGATCACCCAGGCGAGCGAATATGGCATGGTCTATGCGATCAATGAAGTGGCGGCGATCGGCGATCTCTGCCGTGCGCGCGGCTGGGGTCTGCATATGGACGGTGCGCGTTTTGCCAATGCGATAGCGGCGCTGGATTGCGCGGCTGCCGACATCACATGGCGCGCCGGTGTCGATATGCTGAGCTTCGGCTTTGTCAAAAATGGCGGCATGTCGGCCGAGACGCTGATATTGTTCGGCGATGCGCGGGTGAAAGCCACCGAGATCAAATATTGCCGCAAGCGCGGAGGGCATCTGCTCTCCAAGGGCCGCTATCTGGCCGCGCAGGTTCTCGCGATGCTTGAGGATGACCTCTGGCTCGCAAACGGAAGTGCGGCCAATGCAGCGGCTAAGCTGATCGCCGACGCGGCACCCGATCGGCTGGTCTATCCCGCCGAGGCGAACGAGGTGTTTATCCGCTTGTCGGCAGAAGAAGCGGCGTCGCTGCGCGCCAAGGGCTTCGATTTTTACGATTGGGGCGTTGGCGAAGCGCGACTTGTCACGAGCTGGGACCAGCGCGAGGATGAGATCGCCCCGCTTGCCGAGGCCATCGCGGCCCTATGAACGCCAGCGATGGCGGCGCGGAAGACGTCAGCTTCTTCACCCCGCGCATTTTGATCCCTTTCCTGCTTGTGTCGCTGATCTGGGGATCGACCTGGATCGTCATCAAGGACCAGATCACCGAAATCCCGCCGCTCTGGTCGATCACTTATCGCTTTATCGCGGCGAGCGCGGCGATGTTTGCAATCGTTGCGATCCGGAAACAGCCTTTTCTGCTCGATCGGCGGGGCCAATTCTGGGCGATCTGCCTCGGGATCAGCCAGTTCATGCTCAATTTCAACTTCGTCTACCGCGCCGAATTCTACGTCACATCGGGGCTGGTCGCGGTGATGTTCGCGCTGCTGATGGTGCCCAATGCGATCCTCGGCCGCATCTTTCTCGGCCAGCGGATCAACGCGCCGTTCGTTATCGGTTCGCTGATCGCAATGGCGGGCATCGCAATGCTCTTCGTGCAGGAATACCGGATCGCATCGACGGGACCCGGTGCGATCTTTATCGGCGTCGCATTCACTGCGGGCGGCATCCTCGCCGCGTCTGTCGCCAATGTGTTGCAGGCGACCGACGGCCCCAAACGCTATCCGATCCTGACGCTGCTCGCCTGGTCGATGCTCTGGGGGATGCTCGCCAATGCGACGCTCGCGGTGCTGACGGCGGGCCCGCCGGTCGTCGAGCCGCGTTTGGGCTATTTCGCGGGCCTGCTCTATCTCGGCATGATCGGCTCGGCGGTCACCTTCCCGCTCTATTTCGCGATGCTGCGCGAGATCGGCGCGGCGCGCGCGGCGTATAGCAGCGTGCTCGTGCCGATCGTCGCGATGGCGCTGTCGACGGTATTCGAGGGCTATCGCTGGTCGGGCCTCGCGGCGGGCGGCGCGGCGCTGGCGCTGATCGGGCTGCTTATCGCGATGCGGGCGCGGCGCGCGCGCGTTCCGCGACTACAGGGTTAGTGCTCGAGAATAGCCCGTAATCCCGCACGATAATCGGGGTACCGCGGCTGCCAGCCGAGCACGCGCTTGGCCTTGCCGTTCGCCACCCGTCTGTTCTCGGCATAGAAACCGCGTGCCGCTTCGCTGAGCCCCGCTTCGTCGAGCGTCTGTATCGGCGGCGGCTCCACCCCAAGCAGCCGGCAGCCATATTCGGTGACGACATTGTGGCTCGCCGGTTCATCGTCGGCGAGATTATAGACGCCCGGCGGGCTTTGCAGCGCTGCGATCACGCCAGATACGATATCGTCGACATGCACCCGGCTGAACACCTGGCCGGGCATGTCGATGCGGTGCGCTGTGCCCGAGGCGATGCGATTGAGCGCCGAGCGGCCCGGCCCATAGATGCCGGGGAGGCGAAAGACGCGGACGTTGTCGCGGGCCGACCGCCAGCGTGCATCCGCTTCGGCGCGCGCCCGCCGCCGCCCGCCGCCGGTTGGAGCGGTTTCATCGACCCATGCGCCGCCCGTGTCGCCATAAACGCCAGTCGAGGAGAGATAGCCGGTCCATGCAAGCGATGCCGCGGCAATGGCGTCGCCATAGCTATCGAGCACCGGATCGCTGTCGCCGGCCGGGGGCACCGAGGACAGTATGTGCGACGCTCCTTCCATGGCGCCGGTCACCGCCTCGGTATCGTCAAAAGCGATCACGCCGTCGCCCGCTTCGCGCCTTGTGGCGGTTACGGTCCAGCCCTCGCCGCGCAGCCGCTCGGCCAGGCGTCCGGCGGTATACCCCAGCCCGAAGATCAGCATATGCGGCATTGGGCGGTTATTCCTCGTGCGCTGCCGCCGGGATCACCATTTGCGGATTTTCGACATTTTCCGCCTTCCAGTCCATCGCCATGCGGACGCGCGTCCGGCCCGAAGGATGATCGAAGAAAATGAATTCCTCGAGCGCGCTCGGCTCGATCTTGCGATATTCGGACAGCCGCATCGCGACGCGGGCGAAGCCGTCGGGTTCCTGTGCCGCGTTGAGGCCGTATATGTCCGCCGCGCTCTCGTTCCAGCGGATCAGCGTGTTGGTGACCGGCGTCATCAGCATGAAATAGACGCCGATGATCGCGAAGAGGAGCGGCGTGACCGCCGGGTCCTCGATGTCGCGCACGCCCCATTTTGCGCCATGGCGCGCGAGGAACGGCGGGACCAGCCGGCTGGCGATGTAGAATCCCAGCCCGAGCACCAGTGCCATCACGCCGACGATGATCCAGACGTGACTCAGCACATAATGGCCGATCTCATGGCCCATCACGGCTTTCACCTCTTCGGGCGTCGTGCGCTCGAGCAGATTGTCGTTCAATGAGATCCGCATCGTGCCGAACAGTCCCGACACATTGGCCGAAATCCGGTCATGCTGGCGCGACTGGTCGAAGACGAAGACATCGTCGGCGGGAACATTGTCGGCTTCCGCCATGGCGATGATATCGTCGCGCATCGGGCCGTCCTCCATCGG
>JABDLY010000086.1 GCA_013001755.1 Sphingomonadaceae bacterium | reverse complement strand
TTGTGCGATCCGAATTCGGCTCCGACGCAGAATTGGCCGCGATCACAGCGGTCCAGCCGAGCATGGGGCCGTGCCTCTGGGAAGGCCGCTCAATCGCCTTCAACCGCGAAACATTGCGCGCGGCGCTGGCGGCGGGACTTTACCGCAGGGCTGTCGGCGTTCCAGCGACAGCGCCGGTGGCGGCGCCAGCACCGGAAGGTGACGGAAGATGATCGTCCAAATTTGGAAAGCAGCGCTTGGCGCATTGGCGGCATTGGCCCTGCTTGGAACGGCTACGGTTGCGCCGGGCCAAACCGGCACGCGTATCCAGAACAACAGGACGGTCGAAGCCCCCGAAGCCGGGCGGCGTTTCGCCGATTGCCTCGCCGAGTTCAACCGGCCCGACGCGCTTGCCTATCTGGCAACACAGCCCGGGTCGCCGGCATCCGAGGCTGCTTGGCGCACGCTCATACCGTTCACGGAAAATCGCTGCGTTCAGTTTACGGGCGTCGAGATCGGCGGGCGAACGCTTCACGTCGATCCGGATATTTTGCGGGGACAGCTGTCGCAGGCGCTTTATCTTGGCGATTACCCAAATGCCGCGCCGGTCTCGATTTCGGGCGCAGAGCCAGGCATCATTGCGGTCGAGGTCTACAATCATCGCATTCGCAACGCTGCCAGCGCGCGTCAGGAAATCCTCCAGATTTTTGGCGATTGCGTCGTCGCGGCGCAGCCGATGGACGTCGATGCGCTGATCCGCTCGGATATCGGCTCGCGCGCGGAGAACGCGGCGATCGGCGCGATTGGCGAGGCGATGGGACCATGCCTGTGGGAAGGGCAGAGTATTGCATTTAGCCGCGAATCGCTGCGCGCCGCGCTTGCAGCGGGACTCTACCGGAAGTCCGAGGGCCGGACGGTTATGGCGGTTCGGGCAGACGCTGTGCACGCGGGAAGTACGGAATAATGCCTAAAGTCACCGTAGATGGCATCGAGCTTGACGTTCCCGACGGCGCGACCGTGCTGCAGGCGTGCGAGCTGGCGGGGAAGGAAATTCCGCGTTTCTGTTATCACGAACGTCTTTCGATCGCCGGCAATTGCCGGATGTGCCTGGTCGAGGTGAAGCCCGGGCCGCCCAAGCCGCAGGCGAGCTGCGCCTTGCCCGCGGCCGAAGGGCAGGAGATTTTCACGACGACCGAAATGGTCAAGACGGCGCGCGAAGGGGTGATGGAGTTCCTGCTCATCAACCATCCGCTCGATTGCCCGATTTGCGACCAGGGCGGCGAATGCGATCTGCAGGACCAGTCGATCGCCTATGGCAAGGGCCATACGCGCTTCGAGATGAACAAGCGCGCGGTGACCGAAAAATACATGGGGCCGGTAATCAAGACGATCATGACGCGCTGTATCCATTGCACGCGCTGCATCCGCTTCGCGCAGGAAGTCGCCGGTGTCGAAGAAATCGGGGCGGTCGGGCGCGGCGAGAATATGGAAATCACGACCTATCTCGAGCACGCCGCGAAGAGCGAGCTTTCGGGCAATGTCGTCGATCTCTGCCCGGTCGGCGCACTGACCGCGCGGCCCTATGCCTTCGAAGCGCGACCCTGGGAATTGCGCAAGACGCCGTCGATCGACGTTATGGACGCCGTCGGCACCAATATCCGCTTGGACAGCCGGGGCAGGGAAGTGCTGCGCGCGCTTCCGCGGATCAACGAAGACGTCAACGAGGAATGGGCGTCGGACAAGACGCGGCACGCGGTCGATGGCCTGATTAACGGTCGCCTCGACCAGCCCTGGGTGCGGCGTGACGGCATTTTGCAGCCGGCAAGCTGGAACGAGGCGTTCGAAGCGATTGCGAGCGTAGCGAAAAGGGCGGGCGACAAGGTTGCGGCAATCGCCGGCGATCTGGTCGAGGTCGAAGCGCTTTATGCTGCGCAGAAGCTGCTTGAGAATATGGGCTCCACGCTGATCGAAGGCCGCCAGACGGGCATGGATTATGACGCGAGCAACCTCGCGGCGGTAAACTTCAACAGCACGATAGCGGGGATTGAAGAGGCCGATGCAATCCTGCTGATCGGCACCAATCCGCGCTGGGAAGCGCCGCTCGTCAACACCAGACTGCGCAAGGCCGTGCAGGCAGGCGCGAAGATGTTCGCCATCGGGTCCGAGGTCGACCTGACCTATGCGGTCGAATGGTTGGGCAATGATGCATCGCTGGCGGCAAATTTGCCTAAGGCCGTTACCGATGCTTTCAAGGATGCCGACAAACCGGCGGTGATCGTCGGAGGCGGCGGGTTGATGGTGCCGGGGCTGCAGGCGGCATCGCTGGCGCTTGTCGATACGCTCAACCTCGTTCGCGACGGCTGGAACGGCTACAATGTGCTGCACTTCTCGGCAGCGCGCATGGGCGGGCTGATGCTCGGCTGGGCACAGCCGGGCGGGACGGCGGACCTAGCAGCGGCGAATCCCGAACTGCTCTTTCTGCTTGGTGCCGATGGCATCGATTTCGACGCGTTCGACGGCGCGTTCGAAATCTATATCGGCCATCATGGCGAGGCGGGCGCGGCGCATGCGGACGTCATCCTGCCCGGCGCCGCCTATGCCGAGAAGAGCGGCACGTGGGTCAATCTGGAAGGCCGCGTCCAGCGCGGCGACCGCGCGGTCTTCCCGCCCGGCGATGCACGCGAGGACTGGACGATCCTACGCGCGCTGTCCGAAGTGATCGGCGAAGCGCTGCCGTTCGACAGCCTGACCGAATTACGCGCGAAGATCGGCGAGGATTTCCCGGCATTGGCCGAAGAGAGCCTAGCGCGCTTCGAATGGGCGCCGCCCAAGCTAGACGCGCCGTCGCCCAATGGCGAAATCGCCTATCCGATCAAGGATTTCTACCTGACCAACGCGATCTGCCGCGCCAGCGAAATGATGCAGCGTTGTTCAGCCGAGTTGCTTCACGGCCAGGAATTCGTGGAGGCGGCGGAATGAAACCAGTTCCCGGTATTTTGCGTAAGGCTCCGACAATATTTTATGTGCTTGCCGCGCTCTATTTTGTCGGAGATTTCGGTTTGACCGTCATGGATGTGACTGCGTTCGAAATCGGATATTCCGAGACGAGTGATCGCATAGTGCGGAGCGAACTCCTTCGGGGTTTCCTTAATGCCGCAGTCAATGCAGCCTTCCTCGCCGCCAACGGCGTGCTCTTCGAAATATTGCTGGCTTTCTGGGACCGGTTCGCAGCCAACGATAAGGCGGATGAAGAATGACCGAATTCTTCCAGGGCGCTCTCGGCTATGGTTTTGGCTGGTTCGTCGCCACGGCGATCCTGATCCTGATGATCGTTCTGCCGCTGCTGCTGGCGGTTGCGATGATCATTTATGCCGATCGCAAGATCTGGGCGGCGATCGCGCTCAGGCGCGGGCCCAATGTCGTCGGGCCATTTGGCCTGCTGCAAAGCTTCGCCGACGGCCTCAAGGTCTTCCTGCAGGAAACGATTATCCCGAGCAGCGCGAACCGCGGCCTGTTCCTGATCGCGCCGATCATCACCTTCACCGTCGCGCTGATCGCCTGGGCGGTGATCCCTTTCGGCGAGACCATGGTGCTCGCCAATATCAATGTCGGGCTGCTTTATATCCTCGCGGCAAGTTCGCTCGGCGTTTACGGCGTCGTGATCGCCGGCTGGGCGTCGAACTCGAAATATCCCTTTTATTCGGCTCTTCGGGCGGCTGCGCAAATGGTCAGCTATGAGGTCTCGATCGGCTTTGTTTTGCTCGCGGTTGTGATGTGGTCGGGGTCGTTCAACCTGCAGACGATCATCACGACCCAGCAGGGCCACATCCTGGGCTTTATCAACGGGTTCGGCTTCAACCCGCTGATCTTCCCGATGGCCGTCGTTTTCCTGATCTCTGCCATGGCGGAGACCGCGCGCACGCCCTTCGACCTGACCGAGGCCGAGAGCGAACTCGTCGCGGGATACCAGACCGAATACAGCTCGATGAGCTTCGCGCTCTTCTGGCTCGGCGAGTATGCGAACGTCGTCCTTATGTGTGCGCTCAATGCGATCCTGTTCTGGGGCGGGTGGCTGCCGCCGATCGACTGGGCGCCGCTTTATGCCGTGCCGGGAATTGTCTGGCTTAGCCTCAAAATCTTGATATTTTTCTTCATCTTCAGTTGGGTGAAAGCGACGGTGCCGCGCTATCGCTACGACCAGCTGATGCGGCTCGGCTGGAAGATATTCCTGCCGTTTTCGCTGATCTGGGTGTTCGTTATTTCGGGCTATCTGATGTTGACGCGCTATGAGGGCATGTTCTGATGCTCTTTACGCCCCTTCTTCTCTTTTCGGCGGCCCTGCCTGAACAGTCACCGACTGTCGGCACCAATTTTCTGTGCCGGACCGACGACGGCATTGCCTTCTCGGTCTTCGTGCCCGGAGAGCCAATGGATTCGGGACGGTCGGACAATCGCCAGCGTCTATACCGCGCCATGGGCCTGGCCGGCGTTCATGAGGTCGACGCGGTCATCGATACGCTGCCTGACAGCCTGACGATGATCTGGCGCGAGGAAGACAGCGCCGAAATCACTCTCGATATCCTCCGCTACGATCCCGAAGAAGGCACCGCGCGGTTTCGCATACGCCGTGAATCAAGCCCAGATGCACCGATTGTTACTATCACCGCGTCCGACGGTTTCTGCGTGTCCCGATCGATGGATCGCAGCTTCCAGGCGTCGAGACAGGAGGGCCAGCAATGAGCCTTGCACAGACGATCAAAGCCTTCACGCTCTATGAGTTTATCAAGGCGCATGCCAAGACGCTGAAATATTTTTTCAAGCCCAAGGCGACGATCAACTATCCGTTCGAGAAGAACCCGCTGAGCCCGCGCTTTCGCGGCGAACATGCGCTGCGCCGCTATCCCAATGGCGAGGAACGCTGCATCGCCTGCAAATTGTGCGAAGCGGTGTGCCCTGCGCTGGCAATCACGATCGAAGCCGAACCGCGCGAGGACGGAAGCCGCCGGACGACGCGCTACGATATCGACATGACCAAGTGCATCTATTGCGGGCTGTGCCAGGAGGCTTGTCCGGTCGATGCCATCGTCGAAGGCCCGAATTTCGAATATGCGACCGAAACGCGCGAGGAGCTGCTCTACGACAAGGATAAATTGCTCGCCAATGGCGATAAATGGGAGCGGGCTATCGCGGCCAATCTTGCCGCCGATGCCCCCTATCGCTAGGGGCGGTCGGACTTGTTCAGGGGCACGATTCTTTCCATGCAATTTAACGAACAGGGGCCTGATCGGTGACGGTCCACGCCTTCGCCTTTTACGTTTTCGCGACTCTCGTCGTCGCATCGGGTGCGCTGACGATCTTGGCGCGCAATCCGGTGCATTCGGTGCTGTGGCTGATCCTCGCCTTTTTCAATGGGGCGGGGCTGATGCTGCTCGTCGGCGCCGAATTTATCGCGATGCTGCTTGTGATCGTCTATGTCGGCGCGGTCGCGGTGCTGTTCATGTTCGTCGTGATGATGCTCGACATCGATTTCGCCGAGATGCGGGCGGGATTCACGCGATATCTGCCGTTCGGCCTGTTGATCGCGGCGGTTCTGCTGGCCGAAATGATACTGGCGGCAGGCGTCTGGAGCCTTGGCGAGACCGGCGTCGATGCGCGGCTCGAACCGGTCGACCCCAGCCTGCCGAACATCGAAGCCATCGGTCGTGCACTCTATGATCGCTATCTGCTGGTTTTCGAAGGTGCAGGCATCGTCCTGCTCGTCGCGATGGTCGGAGCAATCGTGCTGACGCATCGCGATCGGTCGGGTACGCGCCCGCAAAATGTTGCCAGTCAGATCCGCCGCCGTCCCGAAGATGCAACGCGCAATACGCAGCCAGAAGTGGGCGAGGGGATCGAATTGTGATCGGCCTTGGGCACTATCTTGTCGTCGCCGCCATCCTCTTCGTGATGGGCGTGCTCGGCATCTTCCTCAATCGCAAAAACATCATCATCATCCTGATGGCGATCGAGCTGATCCTGCTCGCGGTGAACATCAACCTCGTCGCCTTCAGCGCATTTCTCGGCGATATTGTCGGGCAGGTCTTCGCGATGTTCGTGCTGACGGTGGCGGCGGGCGAGGCGGCGATCGGGCTTGCCATTCTCGTCATCTATTTCCGCGGGCGCGGCACGATCGCGGTCGACGATGTCAATCGGATGAAGGGGTGATGGCAGTGCTTTCTCCTTCTGTCATGCTGAACTTGATTCAGCATCCATTGGCTTCAACGTTTCTGCCTTTTCTGCAGCGATTGCGCTCATGGACCCTGAATCGAGTTCAGGGTGACGGGGGTGTGGCGTGATACAATTGATCGTCTTCCTGCCGTTGCTCGCGGCGATTATTGCCGGGCTCGGCAACCGCATGCTCGGCAATTTCATCGCCAAGATCCTGACGACGGGGGCGCTGTTTATTGCCTGCGCGCTGAGCTGGCCGATTTTCTTCGCCTTCCTCAACGGCGGGCAGGAGGCCTATGTCGCGCCGATCTTCACCTGGATTGCCTCGGGCGATCTGGACGTTGCGTGGAGCCTGCGCGTCGATACGCTGACCGCGGTCATGCTCGTCGTCGTCACCACCGTGTCGGCGCTCGTCCATCTCTATTCATGGGGCTATATGGAGGAAGATCCGGACCAGCCGCGTTTCTTCGCCTATCTCTCGCTTTTCACCTTCGCGATGCTGATGCTGGTGACGGCGAACAACCTCGTCCAGATGTTCTTCGGCTGGGAAGGCGTCGGGCTGGCAAGTTATCTTCTTATCGGTTTCTGGTATCACAAGCCGAGCGCAAACGCCGCCGCGATCAAGGCGTTCGTCGTCAACCGGATCGGCGATTTCGGCTTCTCGCTCGGCATATTCGGGACTTTCCTTGTTTTCGGAACGGTCTCTATTCCCGAGATACTCGCCGCCGCGCCAGAAATGGCCGGGTCAAGCATCGGGTTCCTCGGCTACCGCGTCGATACGATGACCTTGCTCTGCCTGCTGCTTTTCGTTGGCGCGATGGGCAAATCGGCGCAATTCGGCCTACACACCTGGCTGCCCGACGCGATGGAAGGCCCGACGCCGGTTTCCGCGCTGATTCACGCCGCGACGATTGTGACGGCAGGCGTGTTCATGGTCTGCCGTCTTTCGCCGATGTTCGAAACCAGCGTCATGTCGATGTAGGTCGTCGTCGTC
>JABDLY010000060.1 GCA_013001755.1 Sphingomonadaceae bacterium | reverse complement strand
TATGTCGGCAACCATATCGTTTACGGATGGGGCCGCTTGCGCGGTTATGGCGCGCAAACGCAGCCTGTCGCCTATGCCGCAGCGCTCGACGGCGGCGGCCCGACCGCGCTCGATATCGGTCATGGCGTCGAACGGATCGAGCAGCTCGGCGCGGATGCCGTCGTGATCGGCAGCGGATCGGAAAACAAGCTTGGTTTCAGCGCGATCGCGCTCGACCGCACGCCGCGTATCGCCGATATCTTCACCATGCCCGCCGCGGGCCAGGGCGAATCGCGCAGCCATGCCTATTTCTACCGGCCCGATTCAAGATCGTCCGATGGCGCATCGGGCACTTTGGGCCTGCCGATCGCCCGGCAGATCGAGCCGCGCTTCCGGCAGCTGCTTGGCAATTCCGCCGCGATGCTGTTTCTGCGCCGCAACGACCGCGAGTTCTCGCTGGCGGGTGAACTCGGCGCCGAGGTCGAAGGCGTGATCGACGATGGTTGCGAAGCCTCTTGCGTCGACTGGTACGGCAACGCCCGCCCGATCTTCCTCGGCAACCGCATCTTCGCGCTGATGGGCTATGAGCTCGTCGAAGGCCGGATGCGCGGCGGCCGGATTAGTGAGATTGGGCGGCTCGATTATGCTCCGAGAGCGGCGGGCCGAGGCGCCGAATAGCGCGCGGCTCCGCCGTCTCGCAAGCTGTTACGCGGCCAGATTCCGCAGCACATAATGCAAGATCCCGCCGTGGCGGAAATACTCCATCTCGTTCGCGGTATCGATCCGGCAGAGCGCTTCGAAGCTGCCCGTCTCGCCATTGGCGCGGGTGAATTCGACGGTCAGCATCTGGCGCGGCTCGAGGTTCGCAACTCCGCGGATCGTGAATGTTTCGGTCCCGTCGAGCTCCAGAGTGTCTCGGCTCACGCCCTCAGCGAACTGCAGCGGCAATACGCCCATGCCGACAAGGTTCGAACGGTGAATACGCTCGAAGCTTTCGACGATCACCGCCTTGACCCCCAGCAATATCGTGCCTTTCGCCGCCCAGTCGCGCGATGAGCCGGTGCCGTACTCCTTGCCGGCGACGACGATCAGCGGCGTGCCTTCTTGCTTGTAGCGCATCGCCGCGTCGTAGATCGGCATCTGCTCGCCCGACGGAATGTGGCGGGTGAAGCCGCCTTCGACGCCGTCGAGCATCTGGTTTTTGATGCGGATGTTGGCGAAAGTGCCGCGCATCATGACTTCGTGATTGCCGCGGCGAGACCCGTAACTATTGAAATCCTTACGGTTAACCTGATGATTTTGCAGATATTCCCCGGCCGGCGAGTCTTCCTTGATCGCGCCCGCGGGCGAAATATGGTCGGTCGTGATCGACTGGCCGAACACCGCCAGCGGCCGCGCATCGACGATATCCTCAAGCCCCTCGGGCTCCATCGTAATCCCTTCGAAATAGGGCGGATTCTGCACATAAGTGCTCCCCGAACGCCAGCCGTAAGTCGCGCTCGGCTCGACATCGATCGCGCGCCACATTTCGTCCCCATCGAAGACGTTCGCATATCTGCTTTCAAACATATCGCGGTTCACATGCGCGGCAATCGTATCGGCGACTTCGGCGTTGGACGGCCAGACATCGGCAAGGAACACATCCTTGCCGTCCCTATCCTGCCCCAGCGGCGTCGTCGTGATATCCTCGGTCACCGTGCCCTTCAGCGCATAGGCGACGACAAGCGGCGGCGAGGCGAGGAAATTGGCGCGCACGTCCTGGCTTACACGCCCCTCGAAATTCCGGTTGCCCGAAAGCACGGAGGCGACGACCAGATCCTCGCCATTCACGGTCTTCGAGATCGGCGCGGCCAGCGGCCCCGAATTGCCGATACAGGTCGTGCAGCCATAGCCGACGAGATCGAAGCCCATCGCGTTGAGATCCTCGCTCAGCCCGGCCTTGTCGAGATAATCCGTCACCACCTGCGATCCCGGCGCAAGGCTCGTCTTGACCCATGGCTTGACGCCCAGCCCCTTTTCGCGCGCTTTCCGCGCAACCAGCCCGGCCGCCGCCATCACCGCGGGGTTCGACGTATTGGTGCAGCTGGTAATCGCCGCGATCACGACATCGCCGTCGCCGATATCATGGTCCAGCCCCTCCACCGGCACGCGCTTGCCCGCGCGCCCGTATACGCTCTGCATCTCGCCGTTGAACAGCTCGTCGACCTCGGGAAGGATCACCTTGTCCTGCGGCCGCTTGGGCCCGGCGAGGCTCGCAACGACGTTGCCCATGTCGAGCTCGAGCGTATCGGTGAACACCGGATCGACATCGTCGACCGAATGCCACAACCCCTGTTCGCGACAATATGCTTCGGTCAGCGCGATCTCCCATTCGTCGCGCCCGGTCAGCCGCATATATTCGGTGGTCTTCTCGTCGATCGGGAAGAAGCCGCAGGTCGCGCCATATTCGGGCGCCATATTGGCGATCGTCGCGCGATCGGCGAGCGACAGCGATTTGAGCCCCGCGCCGTAAAATTCGACGAACCGCCCGACCACGCCCTTGTTGCGCAGCATCTGCGTTACCGTCAGCACGAGATCGGTCGCGGTGATCCCCTCGGCCATCGCGCCGGTCAGATGGAAGCCGACGACTTCGGGCACCAGCATCGAGATCGGCTGGCCGAGCATCGCCGCCTCGGCCTCGATCCCGCCGACGCCCCAACCCAAAACGCCGAGCCCGTTGATCATCGTCGTATGGCTGTCGGTGCCGACCAATGTATCGGGATAGGCGACCTCGGTCTCGCCGCCATCGGGCGAAGACCAGACGCCGCGCGCGAGATGCTCGAGATTGACCTGGTGGCAGATCCCCGTCCCCGGCGGCACCACGCGGAAATTGTCGAACGCCCCGGCGCCCCATTTGAGGAACTCGTAGCGCTCGATATTGCGCTGGTACTCGAGCGCGACATTCTCCTCGAACGCCTGCGGCGTGCCGAACTCGTCGACCATCACCGAGTGATCGATGACGAGATCGACGGGCACCTGCGGGTTGATCTTCTCCGCATCGCCGCCGAGCGCAACAATCCCGTCGCGCATCGCCGCAAGATCGACGACCGCCGGCACCCCAGTGAAATCCTGCATCAGCACCCGCGCCGGGCGATACTGGATCTCGCGGCTGATCCGCCGCTCCTTCGCCCAATCGGCGACCGCCTGCACATCCTCGACGGTAACCGTCACCCCATCCTCGAAGCGCAGCAGGTTCTCGAGCAGCACTTTCATGCTGAACGGCAGCCGCGAAACATCGCCGATTTTCTCCGACGCCTTGGCGAAGGAATAATAATCGACGGACCTGCCATCGACGGTAAGCGTGGAGCGGGTGGCGAGTGTGTCTTGGCCGACGGTTGTCATGGAAAGGTCCCTGTTAAACGCCCGGCACCGGAAGGGGGACGCGCAAGGGACGCGGCGACCGGCGGTGGGGGCGGGTTGTGAGTCGGGAGAGGTTTAGCGTGGCAGGATGTTGGGGGGAAGGCTCGGAAGGCAAAGTGAGTACATCAACCGGAGTTCAAGCCAGTTGGCCACCGCCGAGCGTGCGCGTGAGCCAGATCCTGCTTCGATTTGAATTCAGATGAGAGTTGAAAGCTGCCGCACGGCTTCACCCAACAGCGCGCCCACAGCAGCTGAAATGACTATCAACACGACGGGATGGCGCTGGTGCCATCTTTGATTGGGACCGGCGAAGCCTGTTTTCCAGCGCTTGATCTCGTCAGCGCTCTTGCTGCGAGAAATTGCGAATGAATCAACAACCATAGGATGTTCTTCGCTCATACCGCGCTTGTAGACTTGATCGAGCGCAACTCCTTCGGATCGATCAAAATACTGCGCCATTGCCGCATGCAACTCGATTAGCAACTTGTTGCGTTGGCGGCCGGGGTGCTGCGACTTATTTCCAACCGCCCTCAAGC
>JABDLY010000046.1 GCA_013001755.1 Sphingomonadaceae bacterium | reverse complement strand
GGATAGAAGAGCAGGCTGTCGACGCCCTGCCCCACCACTGTCGAGCCGATCGTCCGCGTCCACAGATGCTTGCCCTGCGTCCAGATTTTCATCCGCGCCATAACGTAGGAGTTTACAAACTCGCCGGCCCAGAAGGCGATGATCGAAGCGAAGACGATGCGCGGGACCTGACCGAAAACGCGCTCATAGGCGCCCTGTCCGTCCCAGCCCGGATCGGCCGGCATCGCGACGACGGCCCAGCTCATAAACGCCATGATCAGCATCGCCGCGAACCCGGCCCAGATCACACGCCGCGCCCGCGCATAACCGTAAACCTCGGTCAGCACATCGCCGATGACATAGGAGAGCGGAAAGAACAGGATCCCCGCACCAAAGGCGTAGGCGCCGATCACCGGCAGCTCGATATTGGCCACCTTGCCCGCGCCGAGAACGTTGGAGAGCAGGAGGATGACGACGAACGCCACCATGACGAAATCGAAATAACGCAGCCGCCGCCCGCCCAGCGCATCGGCGTCGATCCGTTCGATGGTTGTTTCGCTCATGCGCCATTCCTGCCCGATGCCGCGCTTGCAATCCAGCCGCTTTTGGCGTGAAAGCCTGCGCAATGTTCTCGCTCGTCACCTCGATGAAAGTGTTTTCCGACCGCTGGGTCGGAAGCCCGACGCTCAACCGCTACGGGCTGCACCGCAAAAGACTGAAAACGGCGCGGGCCATCACCAAGCTGCGGCGCTTGCAAACCGTCCGCCTGCAATCGGCGGCCGAACGAGAATTGCTCGAACAGGGTTGCGTCGCGATCGAGAATTTCCTGTCCGATGCGGAATTTGCCGCGCTTCACAGCGAAGTGACGGCGGCGGTCGATGCCGCGGCGGCCGTCACACCGCTTCCGGAAAAGCCCGAAGTCTGGGGCTTCGGCAACACCGATCGCCATCAATGGGGGTTCGACCGGTTCGACGGGTCAACACTCAACCGCTTTGTCGATCCCGGCGAGCGTGCCAGGGCTTTTGCCGCGCGGCGCGAGTTGAAGCGCCTGTCGCGCGTCGTGACGGGGCGCAAACATCACGCGGGCCGCGTCTATATCTATCAGACCGTTAACGGCGACGATGCCGAAATCCCCGATCTACAACGCGATTTTCACCGCGATACTTTTTTCAATGCGCTCAAATACTGGTTCTTCCTCGATCCCGTGCGCGCCGAAGACGGCCCGATGACCTATGTGCCGACGAGCCACCGGCTGACGCCCGAACGGATCGCCTGGGAAGAAGCCAAGGCCGCGGCTGCAGTCCAGGCACGAATCGAGGGCAACCGCGCCGGCATGTCGGGTTCATTCCGCATCGCCGAAGAGGAGATCGCCGGTCTCGGCCTCCCCGCACCCAAAAGTTTCACGGTTCCCGCCAACACGCTCGTCGTCGCCAACGTCTTCGGCTTCCACCGCCGCGGCGACGCCGAACCCGGCACCCGCCGCCTCGCGCTCTATGGCAATCACCGGCCGCAGCCATTTTTGCTGGTTGGGAGCTGACCGCGCGCAATCGGACCATCGCCCGACTGCCGCATCTCGCCGAAATGCCATGGAACTTTGTGTGCGTCCGGCGCTTGATCAATCATGCGCCTGCGCCTCGATATCATTCACTGGCCTTTGTGGCTGAGCCTGATCGGCATCGTTGGCGCCAATCTGGGCTTTGGCGACGGTGCAATGCGGATCGCCGCTATGCTGCTCTTTCTGCTGCCGCTGACGCTTTTCGCCTATCTGCTGATGCGCTATCTTTTCGCGCCTGCAGAATCGCGACGCCATGACCGCTCCTCGGCCGCATTGGCGCCCGACGCCGGGCGGCAAACCACGCTTTAATTCCAACCGCCGCCCGGCTAGAGCATCCGCGCAGCGCGCCCGTAGCTCAGCTGGATAGAGCACGAGACTTCTAATCTTGAGGCCGCAGGTTCGAATCCTGCCGGGCGCGCCATTTTTTGGACCCTCAAACGCCGGGCGGCCGCATCCGCGACCTTGGCTTCGCGCCAATAAGGCGCGGCGGACGCCACATTTCCTTGGCGCCCTTGCGAACGCTGCGGGTTCGGCTTTTAGCGTCCGAAACGCCGGCAACAGAGCGTTGGCATATCGCGCCGCGCTGCTAAGGTCGCTGGCATGAACGAACAGGTCGAGGAATTTCGGCGCAAGATGGCCGCGGGCGAGGTGAGCGCGCGCGATTTTATCGAGGTCGTCGCGCGGCATAACCATAACGGCCTGATCGGCTCGCGCTATGTCGATGAGGGTGAGAACTGGATCGAACTGGCGCTCGATTATGACGTGAAGCTCGTCGGCGATCGCGACAGCGGCATCCTCGCCTCGGGCCCGATCACGAGCATGTGCGACATGGCTGCGGGGCTGGCGATCTCGAAGACCAGCGGGCGTTTCCTGATGACGGTGACGATCGATCTGCGCGCCGATTATCTGCGCCCCGCCAAGGTCGGCAACGCCGTCCATGGGCGGATGGAATGCTATCGCTGCACGCGCAATGTCGCCTTTGTGCGCGGCCATGCGCATGACGGCGATCCCGGCGATCCGATCGCACAGATCACCGGCACCTTCATGTTTCTGGCGCCGCTATCATGATCCGCCTGCCGCCATATGGCGAAGCGCTCGGCATCGAACCGATCCGCGACGAGCATAGCCGCCTCGTCCTCAAACTGCCGTTCGGCAACCATGTCAGCGGGCGACCGGGGTTCTTGCATGGCGGCGCGATTGCCGGGCTGCTCGAGATCGCCGGCATCATGTCGCTCTACGACCAGCTCGGCGAGGACGACCGCCCGCAGGTCAAGCCGATCACTGTGACCACCGATTTCATGCGCAACGGCTTTCCGAAGATGACCTATGCTGCGGGGATAATCACGCGTTCGGGCCGCCGGATGGCCAATGTCGAAAGCTTCGCCTGGCAGGACGACGAGAGCAAGCCGATCGCGGCATCGCGGATGAACTTGCTGCTGGTACGGAAATAGCCAGCCGGAATTCCGAAGAAACCGTCAGTGTCAGCCTTCGATGCTCGAGCCAATACCGGCATGGACGACACCGCCATCGACAGTCAGCGTTTCGCCGATGACATAATCCCCCGCCTTGCTCGCGAGATAGATCGCCGCGGCGGCCATGTCTTCGGCCTTGCCGATCCGCTTCGACGGAATGCCTTTCGCGACGGCCTCGCCATGATCGCGCGCCGCCGTGTTCATGTCCGACTGAAAGGCGCCGGGCGCGATCGCGGTGACATAGATATGATCGCGAACGAGCCGCGCCGCCATCCGCTTGGTCAGCCAGAGGATCGCCGCCTTCGAAGCATGATAGCTATAGGTTTCCCACGGGTTGAGCTTCATGCCGTCGATCGAGCCGATATTGATGACTTTCGCGGGCTGCTCTTCGCTCGCCGCATTGACGAGCAGCTGATGCAGCGCCTGGGTCAAAA
>JABDLY010000041.1 GCA_013001755.1 Sphingomonadaceae bacterium | reverse complement strand
GAGCTCGAGCTAGCGATTTCGCTCGGCGCGACGCTCAATCTCGAATCCGAGTTCGAGGCTGACCGGGCGCTCGCCATTGCCGAGCGGCTTGGCGTCACTCCGCGGCTCGCGATCCGCGTAAACCCCGATTTCGAGCTCAAAGGCTCGGGCATGAGCATGGGCGGAGGCGCCAAACCCTTCGGTATCGACCAGGAGCGCGTCCCCGCTTTGGGTCGCAAATTGCTCGACGCAGGCGCGGAATGGCGCGGTTTCCATATCTATTCGGGTTCGCAATCGCTCGATCCCGACGCGATTGCGCAATGCCAGATGGCGAGTATCGAACTTGCCGCATCGCTGGCGCAAGATATCGGAAAAGCGCCGGAAACGGTTAATCTCGGCGGTGGTTTCGGGATTCCCTATACGGTCAACGACAAACCGCTCGATATCGAAACGGTTGGGGCAGCGCTCGATGGCGCCCTGGCTTCACGCGGCGCCATCCTCAAGGATACACGCTTCATGATAGAACTCGGTCGCTGGTTGATCGGCGAGGCGGGCGTCTATGTCGCGCAAATCCTCGATCGCAAGGAGAGCAAGGGCGAAATATTCCTGGTTACCGACGGCGGCATGCACCATCATCTCGCCGCCTCTGGCAATTTCGGGATGGTGATGAAGCGCAACTATCCCGTCGCGATCGCCAGCAGGATGGGCGAGGAACCCAGCGAAATCGCGACAATCGTTGGTCCGCTGTGCACCCCTCTCGACCGCCTGGCGCACAATATCGCGGTGCCGCACGCCGAGCCGGGTGACTTTATCGCCGTCTTCGCGTCGGGCGCTTATGGTTTAACCGCCAGCCCGATTAACTTCTTGAGTCATCCCGAAGCCGCGGAGATCGTGGTTAATAGCGGAAAAATAACCAGTTAACTCAACGAGAATTTAACCCTTCGTCGCGCATACACGGCCCCATAGTGGGTTGGATTGTCATGCGTAAGGGCGTGTGACGCCATCTGGCCCGAACAAAGTGAGGGCCGAAAATGCGTACCAGAACCAACTCCAAACTGGCTTTGAGCCTTGCCGTGTCGACGATCGCCCTTACCGGCTGTGTCGGCGGTTCGGGGCAGGAGCTCCCGCCCGCCTCCTTCGTCAGCACGAACCAGGGACCGGGCGAGGAATATGTTATCGGCCCGCTCGACAAGCTGACGATTTTCGTCTGGCGCAATCCCGAGCTTGGCGCGCAGGAAATTCAGGTTCGTCCCGATGGCCGAATCACCACGCCGCTGATCGAAGACATGGTTGCTGTCGGCAAGACGCCGGGCATGCTCGCCGACGACATCGCCGTCATGCTCAGCCAATATATCACCGAGCCGCGCGTTTCGGTGATTGTCAACGAATTCGCCGGCACCTACGCCCAGCGCGTCCGCGTGATCGGTGCGACCGAAGAACCGGCCTCAATTCCTTACCGCGCCAATATGACCTTGCTCGACGCGATGATCGCCGTCGGCGGGCTTTCGGAGTTCGCGGCAGGCAACCGTGCGCGGCTGATCCGTTACGATCGCGGCACCGGCCAGCAGCGCGAATATGCGTTGCGCATCTCGAGCCTTCTGCGCCGCGGCGACACCCGCGCCAATGTCGAGCTGCAGCCCGGCGACGTCATCATCATTCCCGAGAGCATGTTCTGATCGAACGCGCTGACGGCATTTTTGGGAAGGCAGATATCGGCCAATGAACGGAATTTACGAAGAAATCAGGCTTGCCCTTCATGGCATCTGGCAGCGCCGCTGGCTCGCGCTGGCGGTCGCGTGGAGCATCGCCGCACTTGGCTGGCTGGTGATCGCCTTTATTCCGAACAGTTACGAATCGAAGGCGCGGATTTTCGTCGAGCAGGATAATGTGCTCTCGACGCAAATCGGCGTAACGCGGCAGGAACAGCGCGCGAATCTCGCACGTGTTCGCCAGACACTGGCTTCGACGAGCAACCTCGAACAGGTCATCCGCCAGACCGATCTCGCCAATGCGGCGACGACAGATGCGCAGATTAGTTCGATGGCGTCATCGCTTCGCGACAACGTCACTGTGACCGCCGAACAGGATCCGAACCGGATCGGCGAGCCCGGCAATACCTTCGAAATTACCACAAGCTGGGGCAGCCCGGCGATGGCGCAGCAAATCAACCAGAAACTGATCGATGTCTTCCTCGAAACCAATCTTGCGGGCAGCCGCGCAGAGGCGACGCAGTCGGTCGAGTTTCTCGATCGGCAGATTGCCGAGCGCGAACAGCAATTGCAGCAGCTTGAGGAGCGCCGTTCGCTCTTCGAGAGCCAGTTCAGCGGCGTGCTACCCGGTTCAGGAACGGTGTCGCAGCGCCTGAACCAGGCACGCGTCGAATTGCGCAATGTCGAATCGGATCTTGCGGCGGCGCAAAGCGCACTTCAGGCGGTTCAGGCCCAGATTTCGAGCACGTCGCCGACGGTCAACACGCCCGGTGTTTACCTACCCGGCGGCGCTGCGGGCCCTGCATCTGCGCGGCTCAACGCGCTCGAATCGCAGCTCGCCGACCTTCGCGCCCGCGGTCTTCGCGATGCTCATCCGGATGTCGAAGCGCTTCGGCGCCAGATCCCCGCTGCACGCGCCGCAGCGCGCGGTGAAGGTGGCGGCGGCGGCCGTACGGCGGGCGGAACGACATCGGCCAATCCGCTCTATATTTCGCTGCGTTCGATGCTGACCGACCGCCAGTCGCAGGTCGCCGCGCTGACTTCGCGTCGCAACCAGCTGCGCCAGGCTCTCGAAGGCCTCAGCCAAAGCAATGCATCCGATCCGAGTTCGCTCGCCGAGCAGCAGGCGGTCGAACGCGATTACCAGGCGCTGCAGACGCAGTATAACCAACTCGTCGCCGACCGCGAACGCGTCCGCCTGCGCGGCGATGTCGCGACCGAGACCGACAGCAGCACCTTCCAGGTGGTCAATCCGCCTAGCATGCCGAGCGCGCCCGCGGCGCCCCATCGGCCGTTGCTGCTCGTGCTCGTGCTGATCGCCGCGATTGCCGGCGGCATCGGCGCGGCCTTTGCCAAGAGCCAGCTCCAGACAACCTATGCGACGGCCCAGCGGCTCGCCAAAAGCACCGGACTGCCGGTTCTCGGCGCGATTTCCGAAATCGTGCGGTCCACCGATCATGGCCTGCGCCGCCAACAATTGCACCGCTTTGCCGGTGCATCGGCCGCGCTTTTCGGCGTCTTCGGGCTGCTGATGGTGGCCGAATTCATCCAGCGCGGCTTGGCCTGAGGGAAGCGAGATCATGAACAAACACAGCTCCATCCAGGCGTCGGGGTCGCTACTCGAAAAAGCGGCCGAAAAGTTCGATTTCGCCGCCGCATTGCGCGGTATCGCGAGCGAACAGCCGATTATTGCACCTGCGGTTAATGGCCACGTGCCGATGGCGGAGGTTTTCGATACGCCTGCCGCGGCGCCGGCGTCCGGACGCCATGGCGATATCGACCGCGCACGCCTCGCCGAAGCCGGCTTCGCGCATCCCGACGATCGCCCCGGCGCGCTCGCCGAGGAATTTCGCATCGTCAAACGCCAATTGCTGCTGCGCGCGGCGGGGCAGGACGGCCGCGTCATCGAAAACGGCCGGATGATCCTCGTCTGCTCGGCAAAGCCCAATGAAGGCAAGACTTTCTGTTCCATCAATCTTGCGCTCTCGATGGCGCGCGAAAAGGATCTCGATGTAGTGCTCGTCGACTGCGATTTTTCGAAACCCGAACTTGTCGAAACCTTCGGGCTCGAAGACGGGCCGGGCATAATGGAGGCGATTGCCGATCCTTCGGTCGATGCCGAAACCTGCCTGATCCACACCGACATTCCGAATCTTTCGATTCTGCCGGCGGGACGCCACTCGAACGATGCGACCGAACTCCTCGCCTCGAAGCGTACGTCCGAAGTGCTCGATCGCCTCATCGCCGCCAATCCGACGCGGATCCTCATCTTCGATTCGCCGCCTGCGCTCGCCGCGTCACCGGCGTCGGGGCTGGCCATGCATGCAGGACAGGCGGTGATGGTCGTCCGCGCCGACACGACGAGCGAAGCCGAGCTGCGCGAAGCGCTCGGGCTGCTCAACGGCTGCAAGGACATCCAGATGCTTTTGAACGCGGTTACTTTCACGCCGAACGGCAAGAGATTCAGCACATACTATGGGTATGGGGATTAAAAATGGTTGGGATCACACAATTTTATCGCGGTAGCGCGGGAATAGCGCTGGGCGTCGCGATGCTCGCGGCAGCGCCGGCGCAGAGCCGCTCGGTCGAAATTTCGCCCTATGTCGGCGTCGAGCAGGTGCTCGAATTCGATCTCAGCAATAATGACGCCTTTGGCGACGATGTCGTGACTTACACGGCGCTGATCGCCGGCGTCGATGCGGGCGTTTCGACGCGCCGGATCGAACTCGGCGCCAGCTATCGCTATGAACGGCGTATCGGATGGGACGGTGCCATCGACGATGAGAATGTCCATAGCGGCCTGGCCCGCGCCGAACTGCGCGTTGCCCGCGGTCTGAGCATCGAAGCCGGTGCGATCGCAGCCCGCGCGCGCACCGAAATCGGCGGCGACGATCTCGGCCTGCTGACCGGCGACAATAGCAACAGCACGCAAATTTACTCGGTTTACGCCGGTCCGACGGTCTCGACCAATGCAGGTCCACTCGAAATCGGCGCGGCCTACCGCTTCGGCTATACGCATGTTGAAGACAATAGCCTCGCCAATGCCGATCCCAATCAACCTCCGGTCGATTATGTCGATCGCACCGAATATCACAGTGCCTATGCCAGTGTCGGCATGAGTGCGGGCGAACAGCTGCCCTTTGGCTGGACGGCGACAGCGGGCTGGGAACGCGAAGATGCGCGTCAGCTCGATCAGCGTTACGAGGGCTATTATGGCCGTCTCGACGTCACCGTCCCGGTCACGCCGACGCTCGCGCTGATCGGCGGCGTTGGCTATGAGAATATCGAAATCAGCCAGCGCGACGTACTCGTCGATGCCAATGGCGAACCGGTGCTCGATGCCAATGGCCGTTTCCAGAGCGATCCTAATTCGCCGCGCCTGCTGGCCTTCGATACCGACGGCTTCATCTATGACGGCGGTATTCTGTGGCGTCCGAACTCGCGGCTTACGCTTACCGCCGTCGCCGGCGAACGCTATGACACGACGTATTATGCCGGCTCGCTCAGCTATCAGGCGAGCGAATATAGCGGCGTCAACGCGGCGGTTTACAACACCGTCGAAAGCTTCGGCCGGAGCACGACGAACACGCTGGCGGGCCTGCCGACCGATTTCACCGTCGGCCGCAATGGCTTCAACCAGTTTAACGGCTGTGCTTTCTCGGTCGAAGGCGGCGGCTGTTTCGACGACGGCTTCGGTTCGCTCAACAGCTCGAACTATCGCAGCCGCGGCGCGAGCCTGACCTGGGCCGGCGGCCGGGGTCCGTGGAGCTACGGCGTCGGAGCCGGCTACCAGAATCGCCGCTACTTCCAGCCCGCGACCAACGCCAATTTCACGCTCGATCGCGTGACCGACGAGGTTTTCGCGCTTCAGGGTAATCTTGGATACCAGCTGACCCCGGGGTCGAGCCTCGATGGCAATCTTTATGCCAACTGGTTCGAAAGCGGCATTGCCGGCGAAGCCGATGTGTTCAGCACCGGCGGTTCGGCCACCTATAGCGTCAATCTGTGGCGCGGTTTGAGCGCACAGGCGTCTGCCGGCCTCTTTGCCAACGATATCGAAGGCGAGGAAACCGACTGGCTCGGCTCGCTGCTCTTCGGCGTCTATTACGGTTTCTAGGGAAAACGATATGTATTCAGAACATTACGGCCTGACGGGAAACCCGTTCCAGCTGACGCCCGATCCGCGTTTCTATTTCGAAAGCGAAACGCATCGCAAGGCGATGGCCTATCTCGGCTACGGCCTGGCGCAGGGAGAGGGCTTTATCGTCATCACCGGCGATATCGGCGCAGGCAAGACGACGCTGGTGAGTCATTTGATGGCGACGATCGACACAACGCGCCTGACCGCCGTGCAGGTCGTCTCGACGCAGGTCGATGGCGACGACATGCTGCGTCTTGCCGCACAGCAATTCGGCCTCAATGTCGAAGGCGCAGTGAAGGCACAGCTGCTCGACCGGATCGAACGCTATCTTCACGAACAGTCCCGCCAGGGAAAACGCACGCTGCTGATCGTCGACGAGGCACAGAATCTCGCGGTTTCCGCTCTCGAAGAACTGCGTATGCTGTCGAATTTCCAGTCTGGCGGGCGGGCGCTGCTGCAGATTTTCCTGCTTGGGCAGCCCGAATTTCGCGACCGCGTCAAAAGCTCGCCGCATCTCGAACAATTGCGCCAGCGGATCATTGCGACGCATCATCTCGAGCCGATGCAGGCCAATGAAATCGAAGATTATGTCGCCCACCGCATGACCATCGCCGGTTGGCAGGGCAATCCGTCCTTCGCGTCCGACGCCTTTGCCGCGCTTTACAAGGCGAGCGACGGCGTGCCGCGCAAGCTCAACACCTTCATGGCGCGCGTGCTGCTCTATGGCGCGGTCGAGGATCTGACGGTTATCGACGGCAATGCGGTTGCCGCCGTGCTCAACGATCTTGCCGGCGAACGGATCGATCATCAACCGCTCGTCTCTGCGGAAGCCGAAACGCCGGTTGCCGACGCCGAGGCTGATACTGACGAAATCGCAGTGGAAGACCCGGTCGTCGAACAGCCGCATGCTTATGCCTCGCTCGTCGGTGGTCACCAGTTCAACGCGCCACCCGAAGACGACATTATTCCCGAAGTTCATGCCGAACTCGAGGCCGCGCCGCACTTTGCTGCCGATGCGATGCCCCAATCGCATGACGACGCGGAACGCGAGGCGCAGCAGGAAGCACGCATTGCCGCACTTGAAGCCCGCGTCGAGGAACAGGATGCCGCGCTGCGCCGTGTCTTGACGCTGCTCGTCAATTGGGTCGAAGAAGAAGAAGCGCGGCCCAATCTGGGCGTCGTCAAAGGATCGGCGGCCTGATCGCCGCTCTGGGAGGCTATGGATATTCATGCTCAATGCGCTGTCTGTCGATGTCGAGGACTGGTTCCAGGTCGGCGCGTTTGAAGATGTGATTTCGCGCGACGAATGGGACACGTTGTCCCACCGCGTCGAACGCAATTCGGACGCCGTGCTCGACCTTTTCGACAAGGCCGGCGTCAAGGCGACCTTTTTCACGCTGGGCTGGGTCGCCGAACGCTATCCCGAACTGGTCCGCCGTATCGCCAATGCCGGGCATGAGATCGCCAGCCATGGCTGGGATCACCAGCGCGTTTTCACTTTCGAACCCGAGGACTTCCGCAAGGATCTCGCTATGGCGCGCGCGGTGCTCGAGGAGGCCTCGGACCAGCGCGTCGCCGGTTATCGCGCGCCGAGCTTCTCGATCGACGCGCGGACGCCATGGGCGCATGAGGTTCTCGTCGATGAAGGCTATGCCTATTCGTCGAGCGTCGCGCCGATTATCCACGATCATTATGGC
>JABDLY010000154.1 GCA_013001755.1 Sphingomonadaceae bacterium | reverse complement strand
GAGTATATTCGCCCTTCAGGACATGCGGGATGCCGCAGGCGAATTCGATGACTTCGAGTCCGCGCTGCACATCGCCCTTGGCGTCGGCGATGACCTTGCCATGTTCCGACGACAGCAACGCCGCTAGCTCCTCCATATGCGCCTCGACGAGTTCCTTGTAGCGGAACATGACGCGCGCGCGGCGCTGCGGATTGGTCGCGGCCCAGGCCGGCTGCGCGGCTAGCGCGGCGTCCATCGCCTTGGCGAGCTCTTCCTGAGCCCCGAGCGAAACCTTGGCCTGCACCTCTCCCGTGTTGGGATCCCAGATATCATGCTTGCGCGTGCCGCCGCCCGCGGCGCTGCCATTGATGAAATGTTCGACTTCGCGCATTGCTTTTGATCTCCCGCGCTATAAAAATTTCCCGATTACATAGGCCACCGGTGTCGCAGTGGCTATGCTAAGCAATCAAAAAACGAGCGGGCCTGCGAAAAGGTTCGCCGAGGAGAGAGGCTAAATATGGCAGAATCGCACCAGGCCGAAACGCTCGACCAGCTTGCGCACTATTGGGCGGCCGAGCGGCCCGATGCACCCGCCTACCGGTTCGAGGGCCGAATCACGAGTTTCGCCGAGGTGCGCGACACGATGGAGGCGCTGGCGCGCGGTTTGCAGGCTGCCGGTCTCGGTGCGGGCAAGCGGATTGCCTGGGTCGGCAAGAATAGCGACTGGTATTTCCTGCTGCTGTTCGCGGCGGCGCGGACCGGCGCGACGGTCGTACCGGTCGGCTGGCGGCTCGCCGAACCCGAGATGAAGTTCATCATCGCCGACGCCGAGGCCGAAGCGATAGTCGCGACGCCCGATTATCTCGAGATCGCGCAAAAGCTGGCGGACTCGATCGACGCGGTAAAGCATTTGTTGGTTTCCGAAGATGGCGGCGACGTCCGATCGCTCGACGATATTGCTGAGAGCGCAGACGACGGCGAAGCGCCCGCCGCGCCGCATCGCAGCGACGCGCTAGTCCAGCTCTACACCTCGGGCACCACCGGAAACCCCAAGGGCGTCGTGCTGACGCACGGCAATTTCCTCGATCTCGGGCGCGATCCCGATATCCAGACGCCCGACTGGGATCACTGGACGCCGCAGGAATCGGGCCTGCTGCCGATGCCCGTCGCGCATATCGCGGGCACCGGCTACGGCCTGATCCCGTTCAACTATGGCTGTGCCTGCACGATCACCCGCGAATTCGATCCCGGCGAGATTCTCGACTTGATCGACCGGCGCGAGGTGACGCGATTCTTCCTCGTGCCCGCGGCACTGCAATTCCTGCTCGCACATCCGAAAATGGCCGATACCGACACCAGCCATGTCAGCCAGGTCGGCTATGGCGCCTCGCCGATCCCGCTCGATCTGCTGCGCGCCTGCATCAAGGCGTTTCCCAATGCCGGTTTCGTCCAGTCCTACGGGATGACCGAAACGACCGGCGCCGTCGCCATCCTGCCGCCCGAAGATCACGATCCGGCTGGCAACCAGCGGATGCGTTCGGCCGGCAAGGCGCTGCCCGGATGCGAGATCAAGGTGGTCGATCCCGACGGCGAGGAGGTTCCGCTCGGCGAAATCGGCGAGGTCGTGACGCGGTCGCCGAAAAACATGGCCTATTACTGGAAGCAGCCCGAAAAGACGGCGGAAACCGTCCGCGAAAATGGCTGGCTGCACACCGGCGACGCCGGCATCATGGATGAGGACGGTTACGTTTACATCCAGGACCGTATGAAGGACATGATCATAACCGGCGGCGAAAATGTCTATCCGGCGGAAGTCGAGAACGCGCTGTACAGCCATCCTGCGGTCGCCGATGCGGCAGTGATCGGCGTGCCCGACGAAAAATGGGGCGAAGCCGTGAAAGCGATCATCGTTCGCAAGCCCGGCGAAGATCTGCCGGAAGACGATCTGATCGCCTATGCGCGCGAGCAGATCGCCGCGTTTAAATGCCCCAAATCGGTCGATTTCATCGGCGCGCTTCCACGCAACGCCAGTGGCAAGATCCTGCGCAAGGATTTGCGCGCGCCCTATTGGGAGGGCAAGGAGCGGCAGGTGAATTGAGCACGCAGACTGCATGCTGTACCGCACACCGTCATTGCGAGCGCAGCGAAGCAATCCAAAGCTACAAACGTTGTCGTCTGCCGCTCTGGATTGCTTCGTCGCTTCGCTTCTCGCAATGACGAAAATCTCGAACTCCAAAGTCCCGTCCACCCACTCGTTCGAAGGCAGTATTCTTGCAGAAAGAAATCCATCTCGACCTGATGATTGATCTCGCGCTGAAAGCCGGCGCGGCTATCGATGCGATCTACAAGACCGACTTTGACAGCGAGGCCAAGGGCGATGGTTCGCCGGTCACCGCGGCCGACAAGCAGGCCGAAGAGATCATCGAGGCGGGACTCAACGCTGCCCAGCCCGATATCCCGATTCTCGCCGAAGAGGCCGCGTCCGAAGGCCGTATCCCCGAACTCGGCGATCGCTTCTTCCTCGTCGACCCGCTCGACGGGACACGCGAATTCGTCAGCCGCAATGGCGAGTTCACGGTCAACATCGCGCTGATCGATCATGGCCGGCCGATATCGGGCGTCGTCTATGCACCGGCGATCAAAAAACTTTACTATGGCGCGACCGGCGAAGGCGCTTTCTTTCAGCAAGTCGCGCCCGGCCAGAATCGCGCAACTGCCGAGCATCAGCATGAAATCGAGGCGCGCGCGCCCTTTCACAAGAATCTCGTCGCCGTCGCCAGCCGCAGCCATCGTTCGCCAGAAACCGATGCGCTCATGGAACGGATCGGCGTCGCCGATTTCACCCCCGCCGGATCGAGCCTGAAATTCTGCCTGCTCGCCCAGGGATCCGCCGACGTCTATCCGCGGCTCGGCCGGACGATGGAATGGGACACCGGCGCCGGCCAGGCGGTGCTCGAAGCCGCCGGCGGCCGGGTCATGGAACTGGACGGGCAAAACGAGGTCGGGCCGCTAAGATACAACAAGCGCGAACGCGGTTTCGACAATCCGCATTTTATTGCCTGGGGGCGGGGTTAACGCAGCTGGCTGTCTTTGCTGGCGCGCCGATCTCTGGCAAGGATAGCGGAAAGGACTTTTATGCCGGCCCTTGTCGATTTCCGCAAACGCCCGCGCGCGATAGAAACCCGATTGGGCGATGGCGCTCAGATCTGCCTGCGTCCCGTGCGCCCGTCGGACGAGAGCGCGATCGAGCAGGGCATCCGGGACCTGTCCGACAAGTCACGCTATCTGCGTTTCTTTTCGTCTTTCGAAAGCGCACCGCCGACCGTCATCCAGCGCCTGTCGGATGTCGACGGGTTCGAGCACATCGCCTGGGGCGCGGTTATGACCGGGGAGGAGGGATCGCCGCCGGTCGGCGCTGCCCATGCAACGCGCCATTCCGACGATCCCGAAGCCGCAGATTTCGCCATCGCCGTGCTCGATGACTATCATCATCGGGGCATTGCCCGGATGCTGGTCGCGGCGCTGTTTCTCGACTGCCGCAACGCCCGGCTCGCACGACTGAAATTCGATATCCTATATGGCAACAAGGCGGCGGCAACGCTGGCAAAATCCTTTGGCGCTCATGCTTCTTCCGAGCCGGGGGCGGTGATGAGCTACGACCTGGATATCGATGAAGCGCTTGCGCGGCTGAAGGAAATGCCGGAGCCGGGCGGGCTGGAGGATGTTTTCGCAGCCTTCGGATAGGCTGCGCCCATGGTGCGGGGCGGGCAAAAAGAAATCGGTTCACTAAGATACAACAAGCGCGATCGCGGCTTCGACAATCCGCATTTTTATTGCGCGGGGACGGGAAGCTCGGTGGGACGCTCAGCGCAGCTGGCTATCCTTGCTGCCGCGCCGGTTTATTCCAAAGCTTCGGACGTTTTGCGCATCGCGCTCCGATTGGCAGGTCACGCAAAACCGTACGCCCGGAATCGCCTTTCGCCGCGCTTCGGGAATATCCGCGCCGCATTCGGCGCATTCCTCAAGGCTTTCGCCCTGCGGCAAATTGCTGCGCGAGCGCTTGACCGCATCTTCGACCGTGGCGTCGATCTGATCCTGTACCGCGCCATCGCGCGCCCATCCGCCAGCCATGGACTTCTCCTGTGAAACATTCCGGCTCCGTCCCCGATTTGGGGTCAGGACGCCTTCAAACAAGTAGCGTCGGTTTAACCGCCCATTGCCGTGCCGATCATCCCGCCGGCCGTCCAGCCGCCATCGACCGGCAGCACCGTGCCCGATACGTAGCGCGCCGCATCGGAGGCGAGGAACAGACAGACATCGGCGACATCGTCGACCGTGCCCATCCGGCCGAGCGGCACCGATTTCGCCGAGCGCTCCTTGGCTTCGGGTGTCGGCGCCAGCCGTTCCATGCCCTCGGTGCCTTCGATCGGACCGGGCGAAACGGAATTCACGCGCACGCCTTCCCTGCCCCATTCCATCGCCAGCGTCCTGGTTACCTGGTCGACGCCCGCCTTCGCCGCGCAGACATGGACCTGCATCGGCATCGCAATCCAGGATTGCGGCGCGGTGATGTTGATGATCGAGGCGCCGGGCTTGGTCAGTGCGCCATGCGCGGCTCGCATCACATGGAAGGTGCCGCGCAGGTCGATATCGACGACCGACTTGAAGCCATTGGGGCTGAGCGCCGCCGCTGCCGCCGGGAAATTGCCCGCCGCGCCCGAAACCAACACATCGATCGTGCCGCGCTCCGCTGTGAAGGCCTCGATCGCGGCCGCCACGGCTTCGAATTCGCGGACATCGAGCGAAAAGCCCAGCGCCGGCCCCGCATCGTTTCCGAGCTCGGCCACGGCCGCATCGACCTTGTCCTGTGATCGGCTGGCGACGCCGAGGCGCGCGCCATGCCGCGCAAAGGCCTTGGCGATGCCGAGATTGATCCCGCTGGTGCCGCCGAAAACCATGACATTCTTGCCGGTGAAATCGAATTGGGGTGCGGTCATGGTAGCGACTCCTCAGGAAATCCGTTTGGGCTGAGCTTGTCGAAGCCCTGCCCTT
>JABDLY010000011.1 GCA_013001755.1 Sphingomonadaceae bacterium | reverse complement strand
CGAGAATGTCGAGCAGTGCGGCAGGGCCTTCGGCGCGCACCGAAAACTGGTCGCCGATACGGATCTCGGCATTGTCGGGACCGTATAGTTCGACCTTGTCGAAGCCGCCGAGCGCGAAATCACGCGATGCCGATTGCACAGCACCGCTCGGGCTGGCGCTGTCCTGGGCAAGCGTCGCGGCCGACGAACTGCACCCGGCCAGAACCATGCCGGTGAGAAAAACGGTAATGAGACGCATGACGATCCTCCGATAAACGAAGGCGATTCCGTACGACATACGTCGTATTTAATCAAGAACCGCTATGGCTGGTTCTTCTGCCAATCCTGGACGGCCCGGAAATAGGGCATGCCGCCAAGCGCCGCGCCGAGCCCGATAATCCCGCCGCCAAGCGCACCGCCGACGCCGAGCACGCCCATCGCGATCACTGCGCCGATCACTGCCCCCGCAACGATCATGCCGATCTGTGCAGCGGTCGGTTTTGGTCTACTGGCCATGTCAATGTCTCCCCCATTTGTTGACGGCACAATCGTGCCGCGCCGAGGCGGTGAACGCAAGTTAGCGCTCCTATTCACTACAGCGAAGTTCGCCCGAGCCCAGCGAGTTCGAACTGCAACTGGCGCCGCCACGGACGCGGACATCGCCGGAGCCGAGCAAGGTCGCTTCGGCGCGGTCGGTTGCAAAAGCGTCAATATCGCCCGATCCGGCGATATTGACAACGAGGCGCGCCGCCCGGAGATCCTCGGCCGCGACATTGCCCGAACCGGCGATGTTGATCTCGATGCGCTCGGCGAGCCCGGCCGCGCTGATATTGCCCGATCCGGCGATGTCGAACTCGACACTCGTCGCCGCGAGCCTTCCGATGCTGAGGTTGCCCGAACCTGCAATCGATCCTTCGAACCTGTCGGCCTCTGCGCTCTCGACAGTCATGTCGCCCGATCCCGCGACCGAAGCCTCTTTCAACGCAGGCAGCGTCACATAGACGGTTACGGCCCCATTATCGCCGCCGCTCCAGTTGAAATGGCCCGTGCTGTCGCGCCCGATGCGCAGCGTTCCGCGGCGGACATCGATGTCGAGATCTTCAAGGATTCCGGTATCGCCCTCGGCTCGCACCGAGAAACCGTCGCCGATGGTTACTTCGGCATTATCGGGACCGCGCAGCGACACCGTATCGAAATCGGCAAGCTCGAATGCGCGCTCGCCATCTTCTCCGCTGCTTTCGGCACCGCCTGATGAGCCGAAGCCACAGGCCGAAAGCAAAAGAAGCGCGGCGGCCGGAAAAACGATACGCATCGATAGTCTCCTAGCTGTATTGCTTCACTAATACAGCACGAGATTGCGTCTGGCAAGAGGCCGGGAAGAATTCAGCCGGCGGGCGAGGGGCGCGGTTCGGGATCCTCGCAGGTGCTCTCGACATCGCCGTCGCGGGCAATCTCGCCCGCTTCCTCGGCCTCGATCTCGTCGTGGTGCGAATGGAGCGGCGCCAGGCGCAATACGATATAGCCGACCAGCGCAGAGGCGAACGATCCCATCAGCACGCCGATCTTGGCTTCTTCGACGAGCAGCGGCGAGCCGGGAAAAGCGAGCGCGCCGATGAACAGGCTCATCGTGAAGCCGATACCGCACAGCAAGGACGTGCCATAAACCTGGAGCCAGGTCGCGCCGCGCAATTTGCCCGCGAAACCGACCTTCACCGCGATCCAGACACTGCCGAAAATGCCGATCTGCTTGCCGAAGAAGAGCCCGGCCGCGATGCCGAGCGGCAGCGGCGCGAAAATCTGCTCAAGGCCAAGCGCACCGACAGGCACCCCGGCATTGGCGAATCCGAACAGCGGCACGATCACGAAAGCGACCGGCCAGTCGAGACCATGTTCGAGCCGGTGAAGCGGCGAATCTTCGGCGTCGGGCGCACCGGGCGTCCTGCGCAGCGGGATCATCATCGCCGCGAGCACGCCGGCGACCGTCGCATGGACGCCAGACAGGAAGACGAAATACCAGAGCACGACCGCGAGCAGCAAATAGGGCCAGAGTTTCATGACTCCGGCGCGGTTGAGCCAGTACATGATGACAAGCACCACCGCTGACGCGAGCAACGCCACCGTATTGAGGCCGGCCGTATAGACGAGCGCGATAATCGCGACCGCGCCCATATCGTCGACGATCGCGACGGTAACGAGGAACAGCTTGAGCGATGTCGGCGCGCGTTTGCCGAGCAGCGCAAGAACGCCGATTGCAAACGCAATATCGGTCGCCGCCGGGATCGCCCAGCCGTTGGTCAGCGTTTCGCTGGCCGGATGGCCGGAAACCACGGTGAGATAGATAAGCGCAGGCACGACCATGCCCGCCGCCGCCGCGAGCACCGGCAAGCGCCGCCGCTCCCAGGTTGCGAGCCGCCCGTCGACGAACTCGCGTTTGATCTCGAGCCCGACGAACAGGAAGAAAATCGCCATCAGCCCGTCATTGATCCAGAGATGGGCGTTCATCCGCGATTCGGATCCGGGCCATAATGTGCCGATCGGCACCTCGTGCAGGATATGGTGATAATCGTAATAGAAGGGGCTGTTCGCGACGATCATCGCGAGCACGGCCGCGATCATCAGGACGATACCGCCCGATGCCTCGCTCTTCAGAAAATTGCGCAGCGCCGATCTGACGCCGGTCCGTTCGGCCATGATATCTCCGTGATTTGCGCCAGCGTCTATCGGCAAATGACCGGCATGAAAACCTTTCAGTGAGACGCGGAGCCGCAGCCGATTAACTCCGAAATGGATTTTGTTTCGGTCCACAACGGTGTGTTTTGCGGTTTAGAGCAAGCCCCTGTGTTTTGAGGCATTTGGGGGCGAATTGCCGGAACCGACGATGATCTGGGATATCGCGGTGCTTGTCGCGCGCGAGCTGGCGCTGTTCGCGGCGGTCGGATTTCTTGTCGGCGGCATCGACGATCTCGCGGTCGACTTCGCCTGGATGGCGCGCGCAATCCGGCGGGCACTGAGCGGGCGGCGCGGCGACGGAAACCTCGGAAGCCTGGAAACGCCGCCGCATCATGGCCGGTTCGCGGTCTTCGTCCCCGCATGGCGCGAAGCCGATGTTATCGGCGCCATGCTCGATCATAGTGCGCGCCAATTTGCCGGGCAGGATTATCGGATCCTTGTCGCCTGCTACCCCAACGACCCCGCGACAGTCGACGCTGCCAAGCGCGCGGCTGCAAGCGCCGCCAACATACATGTCGTGATCTGCGATCGCGGCATTATGTAGCAACCGCACCAACTTTCTGACTGCCTTCTAGCACCCTGTTAGCCTAGTGTGAATCCCATG
>JABDLY010000224.1 GCA_013001755.1 Sphingomonadaceae bacterium | reverse complement strand
ACACCTCCCCCGACGAGCCTTTGGCTCTGGGGAGGAACTGACTAGTCCTCGTCTTCGGGTTTGGCGGCGATTTCTACGATAAGGTCGCCTTCGAGGATCTGCTTGGCTTCTTCTTCCCAGAAGCCATAGGGCTTGCCGTTGCGGTAAATCCGCACGCCGAGCCCGGTCTGGATCGCGCCGAGCGGCAGCCCTTCTTCCATATGCGTCGCCATGCGTTCTCTGAGGGCGACACGGCCGGTCGCCGAGGCGAGGTCGGCCATATAGTCGGAAATATGCGGGCCATGGCACGAGCCGGCGAGCAGCAGCCCAGCAAAGCTCACTGGATTGATGACATTGCTCGCGCCCGCCTGCCGCGCGAGCTGCTCATTGTCCGAAGCGCGCACGAGCACGCTGATCGATAACTTGGGCGCCATCGCTCGCGCCGTCAGCACGACGAGGATCGAGGTATCGTCGCGGCCCGCGGAAACGATCATCGAACGCGCGCGAGAAATACGAACCTGGCTCAGCGTCCGGTCACGCGATGCATCGCCCTGCAAGACGTTGCAGCCGCGCTTTTCCGCAGCCTCAAGCCGTCCATGGTCGCCATCGATAACGACGATCTCGCTGGGATCGATGCCACGTTCTATCAGTTCGTCGACGGCCTCCGAGCCACTGATGCCGAATCCGGCGACGACGATATGGTTGTGAAGATTTTTCTGGATCAAGCTCATACGCCAGCGGCTCCAACCCTTTTGCAAGAGGAAATCATATGCGGTCCCCAGGAAGATCAGCCAGACGAAAAGGCGGATCGGCGTGACTAGCAACGCTTCGAAAAGCCGCGCCCGGTCTGTAACCGGGACGATATCGCCATAGCCCACCGTCGTAATGGTGACCATTGTGAAATAAAGGACGTCGGCAAAATTGATCACCCCGTCCGAATGATCGACATAGCCTTCGCGATCATACCAGTGGACGGCAATGGCGACGCCGAGCAGGAAGAAGGCGATTCCGATCCGCATCCAGAGCGACGCCCAGCGCGAGAGCCGCGACGCGCGCCTCAGTTCGCCATCGGTATCGGCCGCCTTGGTGGTTCCCGGACGCAGCATCAGTCGAGATTCGGCAAATGCGGGCCGGGATCGACGGGCTGCCGGTTGCGGCGGATTTCGAAATGCAGCTGGGGCTGATCGACCTGTCCGGATTGGCCGGCACGCGCGATGATCTGCCCGCGTTCGACGCGCTGGCCGCGCGCGACCTGCAAATCTTCCATATGGCCATAGGCGGTGATCCAGCCATCGCCATGGCTGATCAGCACAAGCCCGCCATGGACCTGAATTTCGTCGCCGGCATAGAGCACCGTACCGTCGGCGGCGGCGAGAACCGGCGTACCGCGCCTTGCCGCGATGTCGATGCCGTTATTGCGCTGACCGGGCCCGGCGGCGCCAAAGCCGGTCAGTATCGGCCCGGTCAGCGGCCATCCGAAGCGGCCGGCAAAATTGGCGGGCGAGCGGACGGCGGCGCTGGCCGGCAGATCGACCGTCGCCGTACGCACCGGAGCGACGGGGGCTTCGTTTTGGCGAATGGCGGGTTCGCCGCCGGTGATGATATCGTCAATGTCGAGATTGAACGCTGCGGCGCGGTCCTCGCGCGACATCGCGGCAATTTCGGTATCGGACGGCAGCATGATGCGCTGGCCGACGCGCAAGATATAGGGATCTTCGAGCTGGTTGAGCGTCACCACCCGCGACCAGTCCACGCCATAGGCGCGCGAGATGGCGATGCCGGTCTCGCCGCGCCGGACGCGGTGATAGCGGCCTGCCGGTATGTCGAGCCGCTGGCCGATCTGGATGATATAGGGCGGTTCGATATCGTTGGCGGCGGCGATTGCGTTGACGCCCGCGCCAGTGCGCGAAGCGATGGCGGTAAGCGTGTCACCCGCGCGCACGGTATAGACCGATGCGCCGATGGTCAGCGCGTCGGGGGTGACGGTCTGCGCCTGCCAGGCCGGACGCTGCACAATCGATGGGGAGGCTGGCGGAAGCTGCGCCGATGGCGGGGGCGCGCTCGTACGTGGCCCCGATGAAGCGGGGATGCAGGCGGACAATGCCAGCGCAATAACGATCGGTAGTAACCATGGCCCCTGCGCACGCATGCGCGATCCTTACCACGTTTTCCCCCGCTTTCCAGCGTTTAGCCAAAGACTTGGCCGAGCGCTTCGAGCGAGCCGTGATGGGTCATATCGAGGTGCAGCGGAGAAACCGCGATATAGCCATCGGCGATCGCTTCGAGATCGGTCGAATGCTCGGCCGTCCCGACCATCGGACCGAGGCCGAACCAGTAATAGGGATAACCGCGCGGGTCCTTGTTTTCGATGATCTGGAGCCGGCCATAATCGCGCATTCCCTGGCCGACAGTGCGTATGCCCTTCACGGCTTCGGCGGTGCGCGCCGGGAAATTGACATTGATCAGCGTCCGCGCCGGAAAATCATATTTCAGCAGCGGTTCGAGCACGCGCCTGCCCCAATGCCGCGCCGCCGCGAAAGGCACCTCGTCGCCCATCGCCTCGCGCGGATAGGTCTGGCTCAGCGCGATCGAGGGAACGCCCGCCAGCGCGCCCTCCATCGCCGCGGACACCGTTCCCGAATAGGTAACATCTTCGGCAAGATTGGCACCGCGATTGACGCCCGAGAGCAGGAGATCGGGCGGATTGTCCTTCATCACAAGATTGATGCCCATCATGACCGCATCGGTCGGCGTCCCGGTCACCGAAAACCGCTGCTCGCCGAGCTGGCGCAGGCGCAGCGGCTGTGTCAGCGTCAGCGAATGTCCCGCCCCCGATTGCTCTTCGGCGGGTGCGACAACCCAGATGTCGTCGGCCAGCTCGCGGGCGATTTCCTCGAGAACAGTGAAGCCGGGGGCATGGATGCCATCGTCATTGGTGAGGAGGATACGCATCAGCGTTCGAGCTTCGCAATCCCGCCCATATAGGAACGCAGTGGTTCGGGGATGACGACGCTGCCATCGGCTTCCTGATAGTTTTCGAGGATCGCAACCAATGTCCGGCCAACCGCGAGGCCCGATCCGTTGAGTGTATGGACGAAGCGCGTCGCCTTTTCGCCCTCGGGCCGGAAGCGGGCATTCATCCGCCGCGCCTGAAAATCGCGGCAGTTCGAGATGCTGCTGATCTCGCGATAGGCGGCTTGCGCCGGCAGCCATACTTCGAGATCGAAGGTCTTGGCCGATCCGAAGCCGGTATCGCCTGCGCAGAGCAACACGCGACGATAGGCAAGGCCGAGCTGGTCGAGGATGGTTTCGGCGCAATGCGTCATCCGCTGATGCTCGTCGTCGCTCATCTCGGGCATCGTGATCGCGACCATTTCAACCTTGTAGAATTGATGCTGGCGAATCATGCCCTTGGTATCGCGCCCCGCGGCACCGGCTTCGGACCGGAAACAGGGGGTGAGCGCCGTGAAAC
>JABDLY010000223.1 GCA_013001755.1 Sphingomonadaceae bacterium | reverse complement strand
CCGCCGGACCGGCATCGCTTTCGCGCTCGGCCTCGTCTTGCCGGGCTTCCGCAGGATCGAGAATCGGATCGATAACCGGCGGCGCGGCCTGCATCGCCGCGAGCAACAACAGTAAACTCAACTCAATGCCCTTTCAGGCTTTCCAGCAGCCATTTGATTTGCGCCAGCAGCCGCGCGACATCCTCGACGCGCGACAGGCGGTGGTCGCCGTCCTTGACCAGATTGACATGGACATCGGCTGAACGCAGCCGCCGCGCGAGCTCAACCGAGACTTCGCAAGGCACGTCCTCGTCCTGCTGTCCGTGGAACAGCCGCACCGGGCAATCGATGGGAATTTCGCCGCCGAGCAGCCGGTTCGCTTCGCCGCTCTCCCAGAAAGTGCGGCTCGTGACATAGGGCGTTGTGTCATAATCCGAAGGCTGTTCGAGCTTGCCGTCGCGCTGGATCGTCGCCTTCTCCTCGTCGGTAAAACCCCAATCGGTAAAGTCCGGCGCGGCGGCGATGCCGACCAGCGCCGCGATCCGCTCAGGCTGGGCGATCGCGGCGAGCAGCATCGTCCAGCCCCCCATCGACGATCCGATCAACACCACCGGACCGAGCACGAGCGCGTTGACGAGATCGATCACGTCGTCGCGCCAGTCGGCAATCGCCTGTTCCTCGAACGCGCCGTCGCTCGATCCGCAGCCCGAATAATCGAACAGCAGGCAGGCGCGATCCTCGGCTTCGGCATAGGCCATCAGTGCCTGCGCCTTCGATCCTTCCATGTCGGACATATAGCCGGGCAGGAAGACGAGCGTCGGCCCGATTCCTTCGCGGTGGCGATAGGCAAGACGCGGCCGCCCCTTGCGTTCATAATAGCGCAGCTCGGTCATCGGGAGGGATTCCTATCGGCAGACATTCGGCGCCCGCTGTAACGACCGGGCATCGGCTTGCGAACCCCGTGATATCGATCAACCGGAGCCCACCCCTCCCTCAACACGCGCTTTTGCGATTATCTCGTTTGGAAATGTGTTCGTCGGCAAATGACCGTTTTCGGCCCAGTTACGGGCATTACGATCCGGCAGCATCATCCTCTCAAGAACCTTGAGCAGACCGGCAACTTGCTGTCGGGTTGTCGCCAACCGGCTCAACGCCGGTCGCAGTCAGCTGCCGCGTTTCCACGACAGAGGAATTGTATCCGAAGCCGTCATAGACTGTTGCGGTCAGCGTCTGGATATCAATCTCGACGCGGGGAAGCGATCGCTCGCCTCCGATATGGGACAGCAAGATGATGGAACGGAAATCGCGGGACCATTCCCGCAAAAAGGAACAGCTTCCATCGTCGCGGACATCGGCCCATGTCGCGCTCCCCAGCATCCGGAACTGACCGCCATCATAATCCGCGGTTGTCATATCGGCAGCGATGAAGTCGGCCGGAAGCGTTGTCCAGGCATAGTCCGGCCTGGCGGTCGTAAGCTGATATTGTTGATCCACTACGCCGTCGGCACTGAATATACCGAGATATCGATCAGGAAGGATAACTTCAGCATATACTCCATGCTCTTCGCTATACAGGATAAGGGTGTCTACGCTGCTCTCCCGAACATCATAGACAAGCTCTCCCCCGCGCACGGAGGAATCCCCCCGGCCGGGTGATTGACGCCATTGGCCGCTCGGCAACCGCATGAACAGTCCGTTGCGATAATGGAAACTTTCCAAGGGAAAATCGCCGGATTCCTGCGGCGATTGCGGCGCGGAAAGTTGATCGGGCGAAGAATTGCAATCGCTCATCGGATCACGGTCCCGCTCGCCCGATACAGCCGTCAGGGGGAGTATGTCGAGCCGCGTTCCATTCGGATCCGACGATGTCGACGTCACCCTCATCGTATCGAGCAGAATTGTCAGAAGATCGTCATTTTCTTCATCCCAGATCGAGAAGAAGCCCCTGTCAACGTTCCACAAACGATAGGTGGCGCACTGTCCATCGTCATCGCGCCTGATCCATCGGCCAAACAGGCTGCGGCGCAATTGTCCGCCTTCGAAATCCGCTGTTTCAAGTCCGTCCATGTCGACGCGCGCTGGCCGCGGATACGTCCGCGTCGCAGCTTCCATCGCAGTGATTTGATGCGTGCGGGCAGAGGATCCATCCGAGCTACCGACGCTGATCTCGCCTGTCGCAGGAGAAATGTTGGCCTGCATATTACGCGTTGCATCATGCAATATGATCTGATTTGGCCGGGCCATGATCAGATCATAGGTAAAGGTTTCGCCGGTATCTCTCGTCTCGGTCCAGCCGGCGGCGGACTCCTGAAATACGCCTCCATCATACCGGATCGTTGTTGCATCGTCCAAGGCCACGCCATCGATGCGAACCGGCCAGCCGGGCGGCGGCGCTGGCGGGGGCATGAGGATGTCGCATTCGGATACCTCATCTGCCTCTCTTGTCCGCCAATCTCCTGTCCATCTCCCGCTGAATTCTTCGGCAAGCGCCGTGCATCTGGTTTCGGCTTCGGCCTGGTCCCCGATCAGTTCTATTTCGATCGATTCCTGCGCCTGCGCCGGCATCGCCCACACAGCCAGTATTGCCGAGCTCGCCAGCAGAAATCCGCGTTGTAGCTTGCCGTCACGCGCCCGGATTATCTTCAAAATTTTCATATTGCCCCCCTGTGAAGCGAATGTAGAGCAGAGCGCGGCTGGAAATACCACAAATGATCTCAACCGATCCGCGGCGATCAGCCAGCGTCAGGCGAACCGCCAGCGTCTTCGAAAATCGCGATCCAACGGCGATGTCCGCATTCGGCCGAGTTACAGCCGTGTCAATTTTGAATGTGCAAAGACATAATCGCCATTTTCACAGCAGATATTCTCAGGCGGCGAGCATTGCCTCGACCTGGTCGAGCCGTTCCTTGCCGAAGAACATGTCATCACCGACGAAGAAGGTCGGAATACCGAATGCGCCGCGTTCGACCGCCGCAGCCGTATTGTCGATCAGCTTCTGTTTGATCGCGGTATTCTGTGCGCCTTCGACGAGCGCCGCGCCGTCGAAACCCGATTCGTTCATCGCCGCGGCGAAAATCTCGGCATCGTCCATCTTCTTCGGCGCCTCCCACATATGATGC
>JABDLY010000198.1 GCA_013001755.1 Sphingomonadaceae bacterium | reverse complement strand
TCGCCACACACCAACGCCAGCGCCGCATTCCATGCCCAGACGGCGACGGGAAAGTTGAACGCGCTGATCACGCCGCACACGCCCATCGGATGCCATGTCTCGCGCATCGCATGGCCGGGACGTTCCGACGCGATGGTTAGCCCATGGAGTTGCCGCGACAATCCAACGGCAAAGTCGCAGATATCGATCATCTCCTGCACCTCGCCGAGGCCTTCTTGCAGGATCTTCCCGCAATCGAGCGTCACAAGGCGGCCGAGATTGTCCTTTTCGGCGCGCAATTCCTCACCGAGCAGCCGCACAAGCTCGCCGCGGCGCGGCGCCGGCACGTCGCGCCACGCAAGAAACGCCTCATGTCCGCGCGCAATCATCTCCTCGACATCGGAAACCGAATGCTGCTTTACGCGCCCGATTTCCGATCCATCGGCCGGCGTCGCCACCGCCAGATCGCCGCCGGAAAGTTCCGCCGCACCGAGGCCTGCCGCGTTCAAGATATGATCATGTGTCACGCAATATTCCCTATCTGTGGTTCAGGCCGTGCGCCGCGCAGACATGGCGAGCAGCAGCGCAAGGGCAACTGGCACGAGCGACACAGCGCCGAAACCCATCTGGCCGGTCGCGAAGATGATCAGCGCCGATACCAGAAACCCGATGGCGATTAGCAATAAGCCGGCGCGCCTTGTCCGCGTCATTACCGCAAGAATTGCCCCGATAACCTGCACGGCACCAAGCGGTATCAGCCAGAAAGGCGCGATCCCGGCCACCGCGAAGAGGCCGACTTCCTGCTCCATCTGCAGAAGCTTCGCCGCGCCCGCGGCGATACTCAGCACTATTATGATCGCCAGCAATGCCGGCCAAAGATATCTCATCGCGCCGCCCCCGTTCGTGCCAGGCCGGCATAGGGCAATAGCGAACGTGACATAAAGAGCCATCCCCGCCCACAGGCGCAGCGATGGCGAGATTTCACTGAAAAAAATGGAGCGGGCGAGGCGATTCGAACGCCCGACCCCAACCTTGGCAAGGTTGTGCTCTACCCCTGAGCTACGCCCGCTCGGCGCCCTTTACATAGGCGGCAAAGATTGCCCTCCGGTAAAGAGGCGGCGCTGATAGCGCGGGTTTTCGCGTGTCGCAAGCAGAAACCTGCCATGGTAACGCTAGTCCATGGCCATTGCCGCCGCCAGGCATGACGAAAGACCGCACCGATGCTCGACCCGCAAAACCTTCTCGCCGCCTTCGACCGCGTGACCGATTACTGGTCGCCCAAGGTCATTGGCGCGGTCAATGGACAGCTGCTCAAGGTCGCCAAATTGAAGGGCGAATTTGTCTGGCATGCGCATGACGGCGAAGATGAGCTTTTCTACATCGCCAGGGGCAGGCTGCGGATCGAGTTCGAGGATAGATCGGTCGATCTGGCCGAGGGCGATTTCCTTACCGTTCCGAGCGGCGTGCGGCATAATCCCGTCGCCGAGGAGGAATGCTGGGTGCTTCTGATCGAGCCGGCGAGCACCAAACATACCGGCGAGGAACAGACGCCGTTGACGCGCAGTATTGAGGAACAGATGAAATGACGCTTTCTGTCAGACTCGACCTGCGGCCGAGCGCCGCAGGAAGTTACTGGCAAAAAGACTCCGCCGCGCCCGAGGCGAAGCCGGAGGTCTGACGAACAGACTCTCCCCACCCCTTGGGTTATCGCCCGCGCTGCCCCATATAGGCCGAAATCCCAAACAGGAGTCGTTATTCCATGGCCACCCAATTGGGCCTGACCGAAGACCAGAAGGCCGAAGTCGAAAAATTCCGCGCCGATGTCGTCGAACCGTCGATGACCAATCTCGTTATCCTCGATTTCTGGGCCGAATGGTGCGGCCCGTGCAAACAGCTCGGGCCGATTCTCGAAAGCGTCGCGTCGCAATATGCCGACAAGGGCGTCATCCTGAAAAAAGTAGACGTCGACGCCAACAAGTTCATCGCCTCGCAGTTCCAGGTCCAGTCGATCCCGGCGGTCTACGCGATGTTCCAGGGCAAGCCGGTTGCCGACCTGACGCAGGCGCGCACCGAGGGGCAGCTCAAGCAGATGCTCGACCAGATCCTCGCACAGCTGCCGATCGAGGGCGAGGCGCAGCAGCAGGAGGCCGAGATCGAGCCGCTGCTCGAGATGGGCGAAAAGGTGCTCGCCGACGGCGATCATGAACGCGCGCTCAGCATATTCGGCCAGATCATGGAAATGGCGCCGACCGAAACCAAGGCGATTTCGGGCTTCGTGCGTACGCTCGTCGCGATGGGCAAGGGCGACGAGGCCAAGGAAATGCTCGCGCAGATCCCCGAAGATATCGCCAGCGACCCCGCCATCGTCCGCGCGCAGGCGGCGCTGGACCTGGCCGGCGAAAGCGCCGAGGCAGCCGAAAACCTCGGCCCGCTCAAGGCGAAGGTCGATGCCGACCCGAACGATCACGAGGCGCGGCTCGAACTGTCGAACGCACTGATCGCCAGCGACGATCGCGATGGCGCGGCGGATCAGCTGTTCCGTATCATCGAGGCCGACCGCGAATGGAATGACGGCGCGGCGAAGGAAAGGCTCTTGAAGCTGTTCGAGGTCATCGGCCTTGAGGACGAGTGGGTCTCGCAGCAACGCCGCCGGCTCTCGGCGATTTTGTTCGGGTGAGGAGGGCGAACGCTCTCCTGTTCCTCCCCGCGCGAAGCGGGGGGAGGGGGACCGCCGCAGGCGGTGGAGGGGCAAGGGCGCTATTCTCGCTCTTCGTCCCGGCCCCACCGTCACCGCTTTGCCCCTCCACCATACTGCGTATGGCCCCCCTCCCCCTCGCTACGCTCCCGGGAGGAATGTAATGGAAGGCACCCGGCTTTCGATATTCCCGCTCGCCGGGGCGCTGCTGCTGCCACGTGCGCAATTGCCGCTGCATATTTTCGAGATGCGATACCGCGCGCTCGTCAAGGACGCGATGGCGCGCGACCGGCGGATCGCGATGATACAGCCGCGCGGAACGAGCAACGGGGAAAGCATCACCGACAGCGAATCCGAAGGCGGCAAAGCGCCGCTGTTCGATATCGGCTGCGTCGGCCGGATTGCCGAGGTCGAGGCGCTCGACGACGGCCGCTTCAATATCATCCTCGAAGGGCTGACGCGCTTCCGGCTGCTCGCGGAGATCGACGCATCGACCGCCTTCCGGCAGGTCGAGGGCGCTACGCAAGAATATCGCGACGACGAGATCACCCCCGAGCCGCTGAGCATCGCGATGCGCGGCGGGCTCGTCGACGAATCAAAGCGCTTTGCCGATATGCTCGGCTATGCCGTCGACTGGACGGCGATCGAGACGCTCGACGACGAAACGCTCGTCAACATGATCGCGCAGGTCGCGCCGTTCGATGTCGCCGCCAAACAGGCGCTGCTCGAAGCGCCGGGCATCGACGAGCGCTCCGAACTGCTGATCCAGTTCATGCAATTCTTCCGCATGCACCAGGCCAGCGGAGGCGACGACCGGGCGACGTTGCAGTGAGGGTTGCTGTCCCGTCATTGCGAGGAGCCGAAGGCGACGCGGCAATCCAGTGTGGCACGCAATGCTCTGGATTGCTTCGCTTCGCTCGCAATGACGAATACGGGCAATGACACGCACCCTCGACCCCGATCTCCTCGAAATCCTCGTCTGCCCGCTGACGCGCACCGAACTGCGTTACGACCCGGAGGCCGAGGAGCTGATCTCGGAGGAAGCGAGGCTGGCCTATCCGGTGAAGGACGGGGTTCCGGTCATGCTGGTCGAAGAGGCGCGACGGATCTGAGTTTAGCAGGGCTAAGAGAGCACTGCGCTCCAATGTATAGCGTCACCAGTTCCTCGATATCAGCAAAACCGTGCACCAATCTGCCGATCGCAGCTAACGTGCCGTCATCTAGTTCAGCAACAGACAGCCTTTCATATTTCGAATTGTACGGCGGTCGGTGACTCGCTGGCGCATCATCTTCAAACCGTCACCCCCTGCAACAGCAGCGGCAGCTTTCCGCTGCTCCCGCGCGCTTCCTCGACGAACTTGCGCTTGAGCGGCGGCACTTTGTCCACCGCGGTCATTCCGAAGCGACGCACCCGGCTGGCCGTCCGGCCCTTCAGGCCGAAAAGCCGCGTCAGGCTGTCGGTGGCCATGGCGACCATCAGCGTGTCGAGGCTGCGCCAGCTCTCGTAGCGCTTGAGCAATTGCGCATCGGCGAGGTCCAATCCCAGCCGCGCGCCTTCGACGAGCACCTCGGTCAGCGCGGCGACGTCGCGAAAGCCCAGGTTCAAGCCTTGCCCGGCGATCGGGTGGATGCCGTGCGCGGCGTCGCCGACGAGTGCGAGGCGCGCGGCGGTGATCGTCGCGGCATGGTGAAAACCGAGCGGATAGGCGGCGCGCGGGCCGGCCATCGCGAGCTCGCCGAGAAAGCCGCCCATGCGCTTTTCGACCTCGGCGAGGAAAGCGCGCTCGTTGAGCGCCAGCATGCCGGGCCCGTCCTTCTCCTCCACCGTCCAGACGAGCGCCGAGCGATGGCCGCCTTGATCGTCGAGCATCGGCAGGATCGCGAACGGCCCGGCCGGATAGAAAATCTCGTACGCGATCGCGCCGTGCGGGCGTTCATGATTGATCGTCGCGATGATCGCATGATGTTTGTAGCGCCAGCGCGCGATGCGGATGCCCGCCGCCTCGCGCGTCGGCGAATTGCGGCCCTCGGCGCCCACCAGCAGCGGCGCGGAAAGCTCGCTGCCGTCATCAAGCGTCACCGCGACCCCGGCCGCGCCGCGGTCAATAGTCTCGGCGCTGCGCCCCATATGGAGCGTCACATGCTCTGCCGCCTGCGCGGTCTCGAAGAGCGTCGCGCGGAGCAGGCGGTTTTCGTACATGATACCGAGCGGGCCTTCATCGGCGGCGGGTTCGAAATCGAGGCCGCCGGACGCGAGCCCGTCCGACGCGCGGATGCGGCCGATCGCGCACCCCTTGCCAGCCAGCTTTTCACCGAGCCCGATCGCCTCGAGCATGTTCCAGCTCGCGCTCGCCACCGCCGACACGCGCCCGTCATAGCTGGCATCGAGCAGCGCTTCGGCCGGAGCGCGATCGATCACCGCGCTCGAAAGGCCATGGGCGTTCAGCGCAAGCGCGAGGGTTTGGCCGACAAGGCCGCCGCCGAGGAGGATGACGTCTGAGTTCATACGGCCTCCCTAAACCAAATCGTCATTCCAGCGAAGGCTGGAATCTATCCCGGCTCTCGGTCTCGCGATTGCATATCCGGGATAGGTCCCGGCCTTCGCTGGGGCGATGGCCAAATTGTCCTTCTGTCGGATATCCGTGCGGATCAAAACCGTTCGTCGCCGCGAAGACTCGGTTCAACGCAGCGGATCGGCCGGGTTTCCACCTTTGCTTGACGGCGAGTCCACAGCGAGCGCATTAACGCTGAAACGGAACATTTGGCGCACAAAGCGGGGGGCGCAGCGATGGCCACAAACGGACTGGCGGCACAGATGCCCGCATGGCGCGAAGCGATGCGCCGCGCCGCCACGCGTTCGAGCGCGCTGGTCGGTTCGCTCGCAATGATGATCGGCGTCGTGCTCGTCGTGCTGGCGCTGGTCAGCTATCGACCGAGCGATCCGGCGTTCAACACATCCGCCGCAGGACCGGCGCAAAACTGGCTCGGCGCGCTCGGCGCCTATGTTTCGGAAACACTGCTTATCCTCCTCGGCCCGCTCGTCGCCTTGATGGTGCCGCTGGTTATCGTTCTTGCGCTCCGCCTGTGGCGCGATGCGCCGCTTGGCAGCTGGATTCGTTCGGCGCTGATCATTTGCGGCGCGATCCTGCTGCTCGGCTCGGCGATCACCCTGCTCGCGGGGCCGGCGATCCGCGGGCTGCCGCTCGGTTGGGGCGGGGCGATCGGCTATGCCGGCGGGTCGGCGCTGGGCGGGGCGATCGGCCTGATCGGCAACCCCGAACTCGCACGCTATACCGGCTGGTTCCTGGCGCTTGCCGCGGCGATCGGCGGATTCTGGCTCTGGTGGCGCGGCCTCGGCCTCGACGAAACCGAGCGCGCCTTTATCTTCCGGCGCGAGGCCGGCCTGACGCCGGTCAAGGTCGTCGCGCCCGAAAGCGCCGCCAATCCCAAACCGCGCAAAAAAGTCGCGCCGCCGCCCGAAGACAAGCGCGCGCCGGTTATCGGCGATCGCAAATCGAAGCAGGCCAAGGCCAAGCCGAAACAGCGCACGCTCAACCTCGATTATGAGCTGCCCGCGCTCGAATTGCTCAACGCCCCCGAAGAGGATAGCGGCGGCGCGATCGACAAGGCGGCGCTCGAACGCAATGCGAGGTTGCTCGAATCGGTGCTCGACGACTTCAAGGTCAAGGGCTCGATCGTCGAGGTCCGCCCCGGCCCCGTCGTCACCATGTATGAGCT
>JABDLY010000142.1 GCA_013001755.1 Sphingomonadaceae bacterium | reverse complement strand
GCTTTTCGAACCGCATGATCGATACCGCCGGCGTGATGGCGGGCCTGCTGTAAAGCCGGAAAACTTACCCTTGGAGCGTGACGTCATGACGTCATTCAAAACCCTGGACGATCTCGGCGATGTCGCTGGCAAGCGCGCGCTCGTGCGGGTCGATCTCAACGTGCCGATGGCGGATGGCGCGGTGACCGACGATACCCGGCTGCGCGCCCATGTGCCGACGATCAGCGAACTTTCCGATCGCGGCGCCAAGGTCCTGCTGCTGGCGCATTTCGGGCGGCCGAAAGGCGAATATCGCCCGGAATTCTCGCTTCGGCAGGTTATTCCGGCGCTCTCGGACGTTCTGGGACGCGACGTGACGTTTATCGAAAGCGCGCTCCACGACGCCATCGCCAAGCTCGACAATGGCTCGGTCGCGGTGATTGAAAATACTCGCTTTGCGGCGGGCGAAGAGCAGAACGATCCCGGCATGGCCGAGGCGTTCGCGACGTTTGGCGATATCTTCGTCAATGACGCTTTTTCGGTCTCGCACCGCGCGCACATGTCGACAGAAGGGTTGGCGCATTATCTGCCGGCGTATGCGGGCCGGGCGATGGAGGCGGAGCTCAGGGCGCTCGAGAGTGCGCTGGGCGATCCTGAGCGTCCGGTCGCCGCAATCGTCGGCGGCGCAAAGATATCGACAAAGATTGCCGTACTTGAGCATCTCGCCGCCAAGGTCGATCATCTGATCATCGGCGGAGGCATGGCCAATACCTTCTTGGCCGCGCGCGGTGTCGATGTCGGTAAATCTTTATATGAGAAAGATTTATTGGATATTGCTCAAAATATCTTTGAAGCTGCTGATTCAGCGAACTGTACGATCCATTTGCCCTATGACGTCGTCGTTGCGAAAAAATTCGCCGCCAACCCGCCGACGCGGACGATCAACGTCCATGAGGTCGCCGAGGATGAGATGATTCTCGACATCGGTCCCGCGGCGGTCGAAGCGCTCGCCGATGTGCTCAAAACCTGCCGGACGCTCGTCTGGAACGGCCCGCTCGGCGCGTTCGAAACGCCGCCTTTCGATATGGCGACGGTTTCGCTGGCAAAAACGGCGGCGGCGCTGACCCGCGAAGGTTCGCTGGTTTCGGTCGCCGGGGGCGGGGATACGGTGGCCGCGCTCAACCAGGCGGGCGCTGCCGACGACTTCAGCTTTATCTCGACCGCTGGCGGTGCCTTTCTGGAATGGATGGAGGGCAGGGAGTTGCCAGGGGTCAAAGCGCTCGAAGACGCCAAATGAGCGAAAGTGAAGGCGTAGGTTCGGAGAACGGACTGGTTGCCGTCACCGAAGGCGAATGGGCCGGGTGGTCAACATGGCAGGGCGATTCGTTCGAGCAATCGAGCGGGCCTTTTTACGAGCGCGTCGATGAGAATGGCCAGCCGGTCTGCGCCTTTCGTGCAGAACAACGGCATATGAACGGTGCCGGGTTCATGCATGGCGGCTGCACGCTGACCTTCGTCGACGGCGCGATCTTCACCATTGCGCAGGAAAATCTGGGAGAAGGGCATGGCGTTACGCTGAACCTGACCGGCGATTTCCTCGAACCGGTATCGGTCGGCCAGATGGTCGAGGCACGCGGCGAAGTTGTCCGTGCAGGCGGCATGACGATTTTCGTGCAGGGGCTGGTGACCGCAGACGGTAAGCCGGCCCTTCGTTTCAACGGTATCATTCGTAGAATTAAGCGCTAGGCGCGCTCACCTATGCTCCGGATTGGGGGCGTCGAAGCGGCAGCCTGCATCCCATGCCGTGCGCTGGTTGCCGTGCGCGGTGATACCGCCCGCATCCTTCAGCATCCGGGCGAAATGCATCATATTCCAGGTCGCGAAGGTCGTGTTGCGGCGGGTGAAGTCGTTATCGACGCCGGCGCGGCTTCCGTCTTCCTGCTCATCGCCATAGGAGGCGCCGGGCCCGGCCTCGCCGATCCAGCCGGCGTCGGACTGTGGCGGTATGGTGTAGCCGATATGCTGGAGCGCGTAGAGGATGCTCATCGAACAATGTTTGATGCCGTCCTCATTGCCGGTGATGATGCAGCCGCCGGTCTTGCCATAGTAAAAATACTGGCCCTTTTCGTTGGTCTCGCCCGAATGCGCGTAAAGCCGCTCGATCAGCTGCGTCGCGACCGACGATTTCTCGCCGAGCCAGATCGGCGATCCGATGATGAGGATATCGGCCTCGACGACTTTAGGCCAGATTTGCGGCCAGTCGTCCTTGTCCCAGCCATGTTCTGTCATATCGGGATAGACGCCGAAGGCGATGTCATAATCGACCGGGCGGATATTTTCGCACGACACGCCGTTCTTCGAGAAGATCGTTTCGACCATTTCGAGCAATGTGTCGGTGTGCGAAGGTTCGGGCGATTTCTTGAGCGTGCAGTTGAGGATCAGCGCCTTGAGGTCGCTGAAATCGGTTGTGTTCTCGCTGCACTGTTGTTCCTGGATATCGTTGAGCATCATCGTCTCCTTCTCGCGACATGTTTCGCGCCGCAATTCACGCAGGTTACATCCGCGCCGTTGCCCGCCGCGACGGCCTTTACTATCAGGCGCGCGAGATTCGCGCGAACCACAGGAAATTCGAAATCATGTCCCAGCCGGAAATGACCCAGAAAATCAAAGAGGGCAATGGTTTCATTGCCGCACTCGACCAGAGCGGCGGTTCGACGCCCAAGGCGCTGCGCGGCTTTGGGTTCAGCGACGACGATTATTCCAGCGAAGACGAGATGTTCGCGCTAATCCACCAGATCCGCCAGCGCATCGTTACCGCGCCGTCGTTCGGCAATGGCAAGGTGATCGGTGCGATCCTCTTCGAGATGACGATGGATGGCGAGGCCGATGGCAAGCCGGTGCCCGAACTGCTCTGGGAGCGCGGCGTCGTGCCGTTCCTCAAGACCGACAAGGGATTGGCCGACGAACAGGACGGCGTCCAGCTGATGAACCCCAATCCGGGTCTCGATGCTTTGTGCGAGCGCGCCGTGGCCAAGGGCGTGTTCGGGACGAAGATGCGCTCGGTCATCAACAAGGCGTCGGCGAGCGGAATCGCGGCGAATGTCGCGCAGCAATTCGAGGTGGCCGGCCAGATTTCGAAGCACGGTCTGATGCCGATTATCGAACCCGAAGTGTCGCTCGCCAGCCCCGAGCGTGCCGAGGCCGATGCGATCCTGCATGACGAGTTGATCAAGGCGCTCGACGCTCTGCCCGAAGACCGTCAGGTGATGCTCAAGCTCAGTATTCCGGTTGAAGCGGGACTTTATAGCGATGTCATCGCGCACCCCCGCGTGCTGCGCGTCGTCGCGCTGTCGGGCGGATTTTCGCGCGATGAGGCGTGCAGGGAACTGGCCAAGAACCGCGGCATGATCGCCAGCTTCTCACGCGCGCTGCTCCAGGACCTGCGCCACGATATGAGCGACGAGGAATTCGACGCTACGCTCGCCGCCGCAATCGACCAGATTTACGCGGCGTCGGTCGCCTAGCGTCGGCTGCGCGCGTCAGATCCCTCCGTCGAACTCGAAGGCGAAGACATAGTCTTCGTTGTCGATTTCGCTACCGGCAAGCTGCCCGGGTATGACCGAAACCAGCGCCAGCGCGCCGTCGGCGACATGTTGCGGCTCGCCGAGCGTCAGCTCCATCTCGCGCCGCCAGCTTCCACCTTCCACGACAACGCCGAGCACGACGCGGCCCGCCCAGATGCAGCGCGCGTTTATCGGGCAGCGGCTGTCCTCGATGACCCGTCGCGGCGTCACATGGAGCCCGTCGACATAGGTCGCTTCCCCGAGTGCTGCCCTGCCATCGTTGCGGGAAGCCGCCTGCAGCGTCGCGCAGCCTGCAAGGACAGCGAACAGAATGAATGGAACAACCGATTTCACACCCTATTTGTGCGCCTCGATCGCTGCACCGGTGATGAATGGAATGGGTTTCGAATGCCTGTCCGGAAAGGCTAGGGGAGAGCGGTGAACGATCCTGATTGTCAGCTCTACCTCGTCTCGCCGCCGGCTCTCGGCGACGGCTTTGCCGATCGTCTTGAACGCGCATTGTCTGCGGGACCCGTGGCGGCGTTTCAGCTCAGAATGAAAGAAGCGCCTGACGACGCAATTATCGTGGCGGCAGGTCAGTTGATGCCAATCTGCGCCGCGCATGATTGCGCCTTCATCCTCAACGACCGCGCCGATCTGGCGAAGCAATTGGGCGCGGAAGGCGTCCATCTGGGACGGTCGGATGGCTCGATAAAGGAGGCGAGGGCATTGCTCGGACCGTCGGCACAGATCGGCGCGACCTGCCATGACAGCCGCCATTTCGCGATGGAGGCGGGCGAGGCGGGCGCCGACTATGTCGCCTTCGGCGCTTTTTATCCGACCCAAACCAAGGAAACGGAATACCGGCCCGAGCCGGAAATTCTCCGCTGGTGGTCGTCCCTATTCGAAATACCCTGCGTCGCCATTGGCGGCATCACCGCTGACAATGCGCCGCCGCTTGTCGAAGCCGGCGCCGATTTTCTCGCGGTGAGCAGTGCCGTGTGGAATCACCCCGATGGCGAGACCGCGGGAGTACAGGCATTTTCCGATCTTCTGGGGAGCCGCTAGGCCGCGATGTGTTTGCCGATGCAAGGTGCCGTCGAGCGCCGTAGCAGCTTCTGCTGCGTGAGCGCTTTCCGGTAATCGCTTGCATAATTGATTTGCCGACCGGCTTCGTTCCTCTGCGGATAGCCGAAAATCCCGGATGCGAGCGGCATTTGGAGTTTGTGCGCGGACATGATGCCCTCCTCCTCGATGTCCGCAGCAATAACCGATTCGCACGTAGCGGTATTGGACGAATCCGACAAAACGCGCCCGCTTGTGGATGATGCCTCCGGCTGGTAGAGCGCCGCGACTTCCGCACAAAATAGCGAGATTTTCATGAAGATCAGCGGCGTGGACATTCGTCCCGGCAATATCATCGAATATGAAGGCGGCCTCTGGAAGGCCGTGAAGATTCAGCA
>JABDLY010000166.1 GCA_013001755.1 Sphingomonadaceae bacterium | reverse complement strand
TACGACCTGTTTGTGATCGGCGCGGGCTCGGGTGGGGTTCGCGCCGCGAGGCTTGCTGCCGAGCTTGGGGCCCGCGTCGCCATCGCCGAGGAATATCGAGTCGGCGGCACCTGCGTGATCCGCGGCTGCGTGCCCAAAAAGCTGCTCGTCTACGGCGCGCATTTTGCCGAGGATATCAAGGATGCGCAGAAATTCGGCTGGCTGCTCGAAGGCAAATGCGATTTCGATTGGCCGACTTTGCGCGACAATGTGCTGGCAGAGGTGGATCGGCTCAACGGCATTTATATCCAGACGCTCGAAAGCCATGATGTCGAGATTTTCCATGAGCGCGCGACGCTCGAAGGCCCGCACGAGATCAAGCTCGGCAATGGCGAGACGAAAACCGCGAAGACGATCCTGATCGCGACCGGCGCCTGGCCGTATCTTCCCGATTTTCCGGGCTCCGAACATGCGGTCAGCTCGAACGAGGTGTTTCATCTCGAAACGCTTCCCCAGCGCGTGCTGATCGCCGGCGCGGGTTATATCGCCAACGAGTTTGCCGGCATTTTCAACGAGCTTTCATGCCAGGTGACGCTGATCAACCGCTCCGACGTCATCCTGCGCCAGTACGACCAGTCGATCCGCGATCGGCTGCTCGAAATTTCGATGCGCAAGGGCATCGATTTCCGCTTCAACGCCGAGTTCGAAAGCATCGAGAAGAATGACGACGGCTCGCTCCATGTCGAAATGAGCGATCATTCGCCGCTCGATGTCGATCTCGTGCTGATCGCGACCGGACGCAAACCCAACACCGACGGGATCGGCCTCGATGCGGCGGGCGTCGAGATCGACGAAAAGGGCGCAATCGTGGTCGACGACTATAGCAAGTCGAGCGTGGAGAATATCTATGCGGTCGGCGACGTTACCAACCGGGTGCAACTGACGCCTGTCGCCATCCGCGAAGGCCAGGCCTTTGCCGAGACCGTGTTCAACGACAATCCGACGACGGTCGATTATGGTTGCATTCCCTCGGCGGTGTTCAGCCACCCGCCGCTTGCCGCTGTCGGGATGACCGAAGCCGAAGCCCGCAACAAGCTCGGCGCGGTCAAGGTCTACCAGTCCGATTTCCGCGCGATGAAAAACGTTCTCGCTGAACGCGACGAGCGCGCGCTCTACAAGATGATCTGCGACGCCGATACGGGGCGCGTCGTCGGCCTCCACATGATTGGCCCGGAGTCCGCGGAAATTCTTCAGGCGGCCGCCGTCGCGGTGAAAGCCGGATTGACCAAGGAACAGTTCGACGATGTCGTCGCGCTCCACCCGACCATGGCCGAGGAACTGGTGTTGCTGCGTTAGGCCGTGAAGCGGGCGGGCGAGAGCGCTTCGGGCGCGACGCCTGCCTTTTCGAGCGGTTCGGGCCAGTCCTGGTCGAGCAGCAGCGCTTCGCTCGCCATCGCCATGGCGGGCGAGGTTTGCAGCCCGAAACCGCCCTGGCCGGCAAGCCAGAAGAAACCCGGCGCATCGGCCGCGAAACCGGCGACGGGGCGATTGTCGGGCGCGAAACTCCTGAGGCCGGCCCAGCTATGCGCGATCCGATCGAGCGTCATCGTCGTGCCCTGTTCGACGCGCCAGGCGGCGGTCGCGACGTCGATTTCCTCGGGCTGGGCGTCGCAGGGGGCCGACGGCGTTTCGTCCATCGGCGATGCGAGCAGCCGTCCCGACCCTTCGGGCAGCATATAGAAACCGTCGCCGGCAATCGTCTTGGTGAATGGCCATCCCGACACGTCGATATCGTCGGGCGCGCCAAAGGCAATGATCGTGCGGCGGAGCGGCTGGAGGCCGATGGTCGCGGCGCCCGCCATAGTGGCGATATGGTCGGCCCAGGACCCGGCGGCGTTGACGAGCAGCGGTGCGCAATAGCTCTCCTCCGCCGTTTCGACGACCCAGTTTTCGCCGTTCCTGCCAATCGCCGTCGCCCGCGCATCGGTGACGATCGACCCGCCCGCATCGCGCAGCGACCGCGCATGGGCTTGCAGCATCGCATCTGAATCGAGCTTGTAACATTCGGGATCGAACACCCCGGCGGCATAGCCATCCGCGCCCGTCTTGAGAATCGGCACGATGTCGGTCAGCTCTTCGCCCGCCACGATGCGGGCGTCGGGCGAATAGCGGCGCGTCCGCATTTCCAGCGCTTCGAGCTCCGCACGTTCCCCGGCCCTGGCGATGAATAGCGCGGCCATGCGCCGGGCGATCGTCCGGTCCCCCGCAGCGCTTTCGGCAAAGCTTGCCTTGCCGATCGATGTCAGGCTGTGGACCAGCGCGTCGCCGATCCCGAAATGGCAAAAGGTCGCGCTGCGGCCCGACGAGTGAAAGCCGATCGCTTCTTCGGCTTCGAGCAGGATTGTCTCGCGATGCGCGGCGAGTCGCGCGACCGCCGATAATCCGGCAATTCCGCCGCCGATGACGATGATATCGGTGTTCCGCATGGCTAAGCCTCTGCGCTTCATCGCCTATTCTGTCAAAATTGTGCGGATCGCGGCGAAGGTCTAGCCTGAACGGGGAAAACAGGAGTCGTATCATGGCAGGCAAAGTGCTCGTAACCGGGGGCAGCGGTTATATTGGCGGATTCATTATCCGCCAGCTGATCGAGGAGGGGTGGGAGGTCAACACGACGATCCGTTCGCTCGCACGCGAAAAGCAGGTCCGCGAGACATTGGCGGTCGACAATGCGCGGCTGCAATTCTTTGCCGCCGATTTGATGGACGATGCCGGTTGGGCCGAGGCGATGGCGGGGTGCAGCCATCTCGTCCATGTCGCTTCGCCGATCCCCGATGCCTCGCCAAAGGAGGAGGACGAATTGATCGTCCCCGCGCGCGAAGGAGCGCTGCGTGCGTTGAAGTTCGCCAAGCAGGCCGGCGTCGAGCGCGTCGTGCTGACATCGTCGATGGCGGCGATCGCCTATGGCGTCGATCGCGGCGAGCATGTTTTCGACGAGAGCCGCTGGACCGATCTCAGCCACCCCGATCTCTATCCCTATGTCAAATCGAAGACGATCGCCGAACGCGCGGCGCGCGACTGGATGGCCGAACATGGCGGCGACATGGAATTCTGCACGATCAACCCCTCGATGGTGCTCGGGCCGATCCTGAGCCCCGATTTCTCGACGTCGATTGAAGCGGTGAAGAAGATGATGGACGGCAGCTTCCCGGGCGCGCCGGATTTGGGGTTCTGCGTCGTCGACGTGCGCGATATCGCCGATATCCATGTCAAGGCGCTCACCGCGCCCGATATGGACGGCGAGCGGTTCCTCGCCGCCGGCAAATTCTTCAAGCTCCACGATATTGCGTTGCTGCTGCGCGAACGGCTCGGCGAGCAGGGCAAGAAGATACCCAGACGCAGGCTCCCCGACTGGCTGATGAAGCTTGTCTCGCTATGGGATCCGGTCGCGCGGCAGGTGATCACCGAACTCGGCAAGGTCCGCCACGCCGATGCCAGCCACGCGAAGGAAAAACTCGGCTGGCAGACGCGCGACGAAGAACAGACGATCGAGGATACCGCGCGCAGCCTGATAGAGCATGGCGTGGTGAAGGTTTAGATCTTGTCAATTTTAGCGCAATATTGTATGAAATTGCCATGGCGCAGATGAATCTCTCTCTCCCCGATGGCCTGAAAGCTTGGGTCGAATCGCGGGTTTCCGAAGGCCGCTATGCGAGCGCCAGCGACTATGTCCGCGATCTCATGCGCCGCGACCAGGAGCGAGCGGAAGAAATAGCCTGGCTGCAGGCCGAGATCGACAAGGGCAGGGCATCGGGCATCGACCCGCGTGAACCGGAACAGATTTTCGCCGACGCCAAGGCCGCCTACCACCCCAAGAAAAAGGATGACTAGGTTAGTCTTTCGACCAGAGGCGAGCGCTGACATTGTTGAAATCTACGCTTTCAGTGCGGATCGGTTTGGAGAAGCAGTCGCCGACGAATACCATGATGGTCTGCTGGCCACCTGTCGGCGGCTTGCCGATTACCCATTTGCAGCCCCCGTCGCCCAAAACATTCGCCCGCCAATCCGGTGTTTCACCTATCGAAGCCATCAGATTTACTATGACTTTGAGGATGATGCCGTCGTAATCGCGCGCGTGCTGCATCATGCCCGCGATGCGTCGAGACTGTTTAACTAGCCCACCCGGTTCGCCACCAGATCGTCGACCACGCCGGGTTCGGCCAGCGTGCTTGTGTCGCCGAGATTGCTTACATCGCCTTCTGCGATCTTGCGCAAAATCCGCCGCATGATCTTGCCCGAGCGCGTCTTGGGCAGCGCGGGTGTGAACTGGATCGCGTCGGGTTTGGCGATCGGTCCGATTTCCTCGCGCACCCAGTCGGAAAGCTCCTTGCGCAAGTCCTCGCTCGGTTCGCAATCGGCCTTGAGCGTCACATAGGCGTAGATGCCCTGGCCCTTCACATCGTGCGGCATCCCGACAACGGCGGCTTCGGAGACCTGCTTGTGGAGCACGAGCGCGCTTTCGACTTCGGCTGTACCCATGCGGTGGCCCGAGACGTTGATGACATCGTCGACGCGGCCCGTGATCCAGTAATAGCCGTCCTCGTCGCGGCGGCAGCCGTCGCCGGTGAAATATTTTCCCGGATAGGTCGTGAAATAGGTGTCGAAGAAGCGCTTGTGATCGCCGTAGACGGTGCGCATCTGCCCCGGCCAGCTGCGCGTAATGCAGAGATTGCCTTCGGCCGCGCCGTGGAGGACGTTGCCGTCATTATCGACAAGCTGCGGCTCGACGCCGAACATCGGCTTGGTTGCGCTGCCGGGCTTGAGATCGGTCGCGCCGGGAAGCGGGGAGATCATCGCCGCGCCGGTTTCGGTCTGCCACCAGGTATCGACGATCGGGCAGCGGCCTTCGCCGACGACTTCATGATACCAGCGCCAGGCTTCGGGATTGATCGGCTCGCCGACGGTACCGAGGAGGCGCAAGCTGGCACGCGACGTGCTCTTCACATACTCATCGCCCTCACGCATCAGAGCGCGCAGCGCGGTCGGGGCGGTGTAGAGGATCTCGACATTGTGGCGGTCGGCGACTTCCCAGATGCGGCTCGGCGTCGGCCAGTTGGGCACGCCCTCATACATCAGCGTCGTCGCTCCGTTCGCGAGCGGGCCGTAGACGATATAGCTGTGCCCGGTGACCCACCCGATATCGGCGGCGCACCAGTAAATCTCGCCCGGCTTGTAATCGAAGACATAATGATGCGTCAGCGACGCCCAGAGCAGATAGCCGCCCGAAGTATGCAGGACGCCCTTGGGCTTTCCGGTCGATCCCGAAGTGTAGAGAATGAACAGCGGATCCTCGGCACCCATCGGCTCGGCCGGGCAATCGGCATCGACGCTCTCGAGCGCCTCGTGGAGCCAGATATCGCGGCCCTCGGCCATTTCGACATCGCTACCGGTCGCCTGAACTACAAACACGCGCTTGAGGCCCGGACAGTTTTTCGCGGCCTTGTCGACATTGGCCTTGAGCGGCACCGGCTTGCCGCCGCGCCGGCCCTCGTCGGCGGTGATCACCCAGGCGCTGTCGCAATCGTTGATCCGCCCGGCGAGCGCATCGGGAGAAAAGCCGCCGAACACCACCGAATGCACCGCACCGATCCGCGCGCAGGCGAGCAAGGCGAAGGCCGCTTCGGGGATCATCGGCATATAGATGGTAACGCGGTCGCCGCGCTGGACGCCCTGGGCTTTCAGCACATTGGCGAAACGGCAGACTTCGCGATGGAGCTTCTTGTAGGTGAAGCTCCTGGAGTCTTCGTTCGGATCGTCGGGTTCCCAGATGATCGCGATATCGTCGCCGCGTGTCGCAAGATGGCGGTCGAGGCAATTGGCCGCGACGTTGATCTTGCCGTCGGTGAACCAGTTGATGTGGAAATCGCTGGCGTCGAAGCTCCAGTCGCTGGCGATTTCGGGCCGCTTGATCCAGTCGAGCCGTTTGGCCTGTTCGAGCCAGAAGGTCCCCGGATCGGCGAGCGAGCGGCCATACATATGCTCATATTCGGCGCGGTCGGCATAGGCGCGCTTGGCCCATTCGCCCGGCACGGGATACAGCTCTTGCTCGCTCATGACGCGTTACTCCTCGTTCGCAACGTTAGTGAAGTCAGCGGCAGCGTCAACGCACGGATTTGTCCCTCAACAGCGTCATCCCGGACTTGATCCGGGATCTCCCTCGGCTTGGCAGAACTGTTGCGTTCGCCTGCCTGAGATTCCAGCTTTCGCTGGAATGACGGACGAGAAATCGACTCTTCCGCCTCTTAAAATTGCTGTGTTGCCATCCTATATCGGTAACATGCTTTGCACAGGGTGACGCAGACGCCTAGAAGGCGGTCAACAGGAAGAGGAGGCACGTTCATGGGCTTACGCGAATGGATTTCGAAACAATTTATCGACGTCATCGAATGGGAAGAGGAACCCGGCCTGCTCGCCGAAAAGCTCGACTTCCAGGACAATGAGATTCAGAACGGCGCCCAGCTGACCGTGCGGGAGACGCAGGCGGCGGTGATCGTCGACGAAGGCGTGCTGGCCGACAAATTCGGCCCCGGCCTTCATACGCTCGATACCTCGAACGTCCCGATCCTCACCAACCTCAAAAACTGGGACAAGGCTTTCGAATCGCCGTTCAAGACCGATGTCTATTTCTTCTCGCAGAAGGAACACATCAATCTGAAATGGGGCACTGCCCAGCCGATCACGATCCGCGATGCCGAGCTTGGCGCCGTGCGGCTGCGCGCCTTCGGCACCTATTCGTTCCGGATCAAGGATATCTCGGCCTTTTATGCGACGTTGATGGGCACGCTCGGCGAGGTTCGCGTCGACAGCCTCGAGCCGCAATTGCGCGCCGCGATCATGACCGCGCTCGCTTCGGCGCTCGGCTCGGGTGGCATCCCGTTCCTCGATCTCGCAGGAAATCAGCAAAAACTCTCCGAAGCGCTCAAGGAAGCCGTCGACGCCGCGTTCGAGCAATATGGCCTCGAAGCACCGGCCTTCTACGTCGAAAGCGTATCGCTCCCCGAAGAGGTGCAGAAATATCTCGACAAGGCGAGTTCGATGCGCGTGCTCGGCGACCTCGATCAGTACGCCAAATTCCAGAGCGCCGAGGCGATCGAAGCCGCGGCGAAGAACGAAGGCGGCATTGCCGGGATCGGCGCGGGCGTTGGTGCCGGCGCGGCGATCGGCCAGACGATGGCGGCCGCGATGGCGCCCGCCGCTGCACCCGCTCCGGCTGCCCCTGCAGCACCCGCTGCGGACGCGCCCGAAGCCGACGATCCGTTCGAGCAGATCGAAAAGCTCCACAAGCTCAAGGAAATGGGCGCTCTTACCGAAGAGGAATTTGAGGCTAAGAAGGCCGACCTGCTGAGCAAGATGTAAGCGGGGGCGAGGGGAGCCCATGGCGAAAGCGGAGAATTGCCCGAATTGCGGCGCGGAGGTGATCTTCCGCTCGCCCGCTTTACCCGCGCGGATTTGCGATTATTGCCAGGCGACGGTCAAGCGCGTCGGCGACCATCTCGAGCAGATCGGCGAAGTCGCGGCGCTTCCTTTCGACGTCAGCCCGGTCCGCATCGGCACCGCCGGGCAATATGAGGGACACGGTTTCGAAGTGATCGGCCGTATCCGCCTCGGTTGGGAAGCCGGTGCGTGGAACGACTGGCTCTGCCTGTTCAACGATATGTCGCATGGCTGGCTCAGCGAGGCAGACGGCCAGTTTTCGATGGTCATCGAGCAGCCGCTCGACTCGGTCCAATCCGAGCTAATCCACCGTATCGCCGAAGGCCAGCCGGCAGAGGTCGGCGAACGGACCCAGATCGACAATCGAATCTATACCGTATCCGAGGCGCGCTGGGCCGAATGTATCGCGGCCGAGGGCGAATTGCCCTTCGCGCCCGAAACCGGCTGGCGGGTCTACAATGTCGATCTGCGCAATCCCGATGGATTCTCGGCCAATGTCGAGCTCGAGGAAGACGAAGATCCGCAATTCTATATGGGGCGCTATCTCGAACTCGCCGAATTGAGCCCCAGATATCTGCGGTCGATCCATGGCTGGAAGATGCCCGATTATGCCGCCTGAGCCGCCCGATAACGATAAGCCGAGCCCATGGGGCCGCGGCGACGATAGCGTGCAATCGCCCAGGGAGGCGGTCGAAGATATCGTCGAAAGCGTCGCCGGAGCGCGCGCGGAAAAGACCGTAATCGCCGTCGATGGCGATGACGCGCCGGCGGCCGAACAGTTCAACTGCCCCAATTGCGGCGGCTCGATCGAGGTCAAGGCGGCGGGCTATACGGTCAGCATCGCCTGCCAATATTGCGGCTCGACGCTCGACGTAACGCAGCCGGACGTGCGGATCATCCAGCGCTACGAAGAGGAAGTCCGCAAGCTCGAAATCCCGCTCGGCACGCGCGGTGAGCTGGGGGGCATCGAATGGGAAGTGATCGGCTATCTCCGCCGGTCGGAGAATGGCGCCTATCCCTGGGACGAATATCTGCTGTTCAATCCCTATCACGGCTATCGCTATCTCGACACCGATGGCCGCGGCTGGACGCTCGGCAAGCAGCTGACCGCTTCGCCTGAGAAGCAGAAGATGATCGGCTTCTCCGTCGACGGTGAATTCTACGAACCCTTTTACGCGCAGACGCCGGCGCAGGTCGATTATGTGCTCGGCGAATTTTCGTGGCGTGCCGAGGTCGGCGAGCAGGTGATGACCGCCGATTATGTTCGTCCGGGCAAGATGCTGAGCTGGGAGCGCAACGATCGCGAGACGGTCTGGTCGCTCGGCGAATTGCTCGACGCCAAGGACGTTGAAGAGGCGTTCGGCGCGCCCGAGCGGCGAGCCGGCGGCCTGCCGATGCCGCATGAGCCTTCGCCGCATCGCAGGAACGCGGGAACGATGATGAAGATCGCGGCGGTGGCCTCGGTCTTCCTGCTTTTCGTTTCATGCATGTTCGGCGGCACCAGCGATCCGCAAACGACGACGATCAACCTCGCGACCGATGGCACCGAACAGAGCGCCAAGATCGGCCCGATCGTCCTCGACCGCGCGACGCAGGGCGTCACCGTGGAAGCGCGTTCGCCGGGCATAGACAATGCCTGGGTCGATCTCAGTTTCACGCTGACCAATGACGAAACCGGAGATGTGTACGAAGCCAATAATGTCGTCGAATCCTATTCGGGCCGCGATGCCGAAGGCAATTGGAGCGAGGGCAGCCGCGCGACGCAAAGCAAGTTCTCGATGATCCCGAGGGGGCGCTACCAGCTCGATGTCTATGCCTCGGGCAGCCAGTGGCTAGAAGGCCAATATGCGGCGAGCAGCAATGCGCTCGTCGAAGTGACGGTAGCCAAGGGCGCGACTTTTTTCTCGAATATCGTCCTCGCCTTGCTGCTTGTTTTCATTCCGGCGCTTTGGACGTGGTTCAAACATCTGGGTTTCGAATCGCGGCGCAAGTCGGACAGCGATTTCGCGGGAGATGACGATGATGATTAACGGGGTGACATTATGAACCGGGGAGCCTTTTTTTTCGGCATGTGGTGCCTGTTTGTCGCGGGCGGTTTCGCTTTTGCTTCGCTCAGCGGATATTCGCCGTTCGCTGATGGCCAGCGCACCGAAAGCGCGGCGCGCGGGCCGGGCGGCGTCTTTATCGGGCCCGGTGCGCGCGGGCCCAGACACAAATAGGGCGCGCAAGCCACGGAATAACAGGAGAGCAATTATGGAACTTTTTAGCTGGTATCTCGTCGGGGCGACGCTGATGTATGCAGGCATCGGCATCGTCGTCATGATCGTTGCGTTCATGCTTCTCGATCTGCTGACCCCAGGCAGCCTCTGGGAAGAGATCGAGCAGAAGCAGAACAGCGCGGTTGCCGTCTTCGCCGGTTCGGTCGCCATAGCGCTGGCGATTATCGTGGCGGCCGCAATCGTTGGCTGAAGCCGAAGCCGCTGCAAGACGGCCGGAGCCGCTCGCTCTGGCGTTGATCGCGACGGTATTCGTCGTCGCGATTTGCGGACTCGTCTATCAGCTGCTGACCTCGACCATCGCCAGCTATCTGCTAGGCGACAGCGTTACCCAATTCTCCACCGTTATCGGCGTGACCTTGTTCGCGATGGGCGTCGGAAGCTGGTGTTCGCGCTATGTCGAGAAGGATGAGCTTAAGCTCTTCATCCGTGCGGAAATACTGATCGCGCTGTTCGGCGGCTGGACGGCGGCGTTGCTGTTCATGCTCTTCCCCGTCGTCGACGAATTCCGTGTCGCGCTTTACGGGCTGGTCTTCGCCATCGGTTTTCTCGTCGGCCTCGAAATACCGCTACTGCTCAGGATATTGCGCGCCGATTTCAATCTGCGCGAGACGGTTTCGACCGTGCTGACCTTCGATTATGTCGGTGCGCTTGCCGCCTCGTTGCTCTTCCCGCTCGTGCTGATGCCGCTGGTCGGGATGATCCGTACCGGCTTTCTTTTCGGTATCCTCAACGCCGTGGTGGCGATCGCGCTGATCGCGATCCAGCCCAAGGGCCGCCGCTTTCCTGTCGAGATGCTCGCCGCGATCGCGGTCACTGTCTCGCTGGTCATCGGCTTTGTCGCGGCCGAGCGGCTGCAGCGTTTCACAGAAACCGCGAGTATGGAGGAACCGATCATCCATGCCAGCTCGACGCCCTATCAGCGCATTGTGCTGACGCGCCGCGGCGATAATATTTCGCTGTTTCTCAACGGAAATCTCCAATTCTCCTCGATCGACGAATATCGCTATCACGAGGCTTTGGTGCTGCCGGCGCTGGGTCGTGTGGCGGAGCCGCGCAATATACTGATCCTCGGCGGCGGCGACGGGCTGGCGGCGCGCGAAGTGCTGCGCCATCCCGGCGTCGAAACCGTCACGCTCGTCGATCTCGATCCCGCGATCACCGAGCTGTTCACCGAAACGCCGATGCTCGCGCGGCTCAACGGCGGTTCTCTTGCCGATCCTCGGATGACGGTTATCAACGCCGACGGCTTTCGCTGGGTGCGCGAGACCGAGGGCAGCTATGACGCGATCCTGATCGACTTTCCCGATCCGACGAGTTTCTCGCTCGGCAAACTCTATACGACGAGCTTCTATCGCTCGCTCCGCCAAAGGCTGGCGCCCGGCGGCATCGTCTCGGTGCAGAGCGGCACGCCCTATGTCAGCCCGCAAGCCTATTGGACGATCGCCGTGACGCTCGAAGCCGCCGGTTTCGCGATCCGGCCCTATCATGCCTATGTGCCGAGCTTCGGCGAATGGGGCTTTATCCTCGCCGCCGAGGGCGAAGTGCCCGAAGCGGCGCGCATCCTCCCCGGCGGACGCTTCGTGACGCAGGCAACCGATGCCGCATTGTTCGAATTTCCGCCTGATATGGCGCGGCGCGAGGCCGAGCCCAACCGGCTCGACAACCAGCTTCTCGTGCGGACCTTCGCCGATGAATGGCGGCGCTACGATGGGTAGCGCCACACTCCAACAACCGTTTGCCCTGAGCTCGTCGAAGGGCTGTCCTTTCTTTGCTCGGTTGAAAGTGAAGGGCAGGGCTTCGACAGGCTCAGCCCGAACGGAGGAGGTGGCATATGACTAATGTCATCCCCGCCCAACCCTATGACGGCCGCCATGTGCTTGCCGATCTGCACGGCTGCAGCGCCGCGCTCGACGATATCGAGCTGATTGAGGGCGCATTGCGCGGTGCCGCCGATGCGGCGGGGGCGACCGTGCTTGACGTCCGCCTCCACCATTTCGGCGGAGGGCAGGGGGTTACCGGCGTAGCGCTGCTCGCCGAATCGCATATCTCGATCCATAGCTGGCCCGAACATGGCTATGCCGCGCTCGATTTTTTTCTCTGCGGCCGCAAGCACGACATCGATGCGGCGCTCGCGGTCTTTATAGAAGCTCTCGAACCCGAACGCGTCCGCGCCAACTCTATCGAGCGCGGCTATGGGACGGTTGAAGCGAACTAAAAAGCGCTCACCCTTGAGCTTGTCGAAGCCTCGGTTGCCGCCAGTAACCGAGGCTTCGACAGGCTCAGCCTGGGCGCATGGTGGCTAGTCGAGTTCTTTCAACAGCACCGAAGGGTCGGCGAGCTTCGCCTTGTCGGGGCTGACGCGGCCGATCACCAGTTTGCGCCCCTGCGCATAGTCCTTGGTCGCGTTGACGCAGTCGAGCGCGATCACGCGGCCTTGTTTGAGATAGACGACCGAGAATCTCCGCTCCGCCGGGTCGCCGCGCAGCAGCGTCTCGTCATAACCGAGCGACAGGCCGATGGTTTGCAGCTTGAGATCATATTGGTTCGACCAGAACCACGGTACGGCTTCATATTGCGCCGGATTGCCGACGATGGTCTTGGCTGCAACGCCTGCCTGGTCGTTGGCGTTTTGCACCGATTCGAGCCGGATGAGCGCGCCATCGGCGAACGGGTTGGCATGTTCGGCGCAATCGCCGACCGCGAAGATATCGGGCAGGCTCGTGCGGCACTGCGCATCGACGCGCACACCATTGCCACCCTCCGCTCCCGCCTCGATCAGCGGCGCGACCGCCGGTTCGATCCCTATGCCAACGATGACCATTTCGGCGGGCAGCACCTCGCCATCGGCAAGCTTTACGCCCGTTACATAGCCATCGCCGCCCTCGATGCAATCGACCATTACGCCGGTGCGCAGATCGACGCCCTGCGCGCGATGCTCGGCCTCGTAGAAACGCGACAGATCTTCGCCCGCGACACGCGCCAGCACCCGGTCGAGCGCTTCGAGAACGCGGACCCGTTTGCCGAGTCTGGTCAGCACGGCCGCCGCTTCGAGCCCGATATAACCGCCGCCGATCACGACGACGCGTTCGACACTGTCGAGCTTCGCCATCATTGCATCGACATCGGCGCGGCGGCGCACGGCATGGACGCCAGCGAGATCGTGGCCGGCGCAATTCAGCATTCGCGGATTGCCGCCCGCCGCCCAGATCAACGAGCCATAATCGAGCGTCGCGCCATCCTCGAAGGTCAGCCGGTGCGCCTCTGCATCGACGGCGGTGACATGCTGCCTGAGCATCATATTGATATCGCGGTCGATCCAGAATTTTTCGGGCCGCAGCATGATCCGCTCGAACGGTTTTTCGCCGGCGAAATATTCCTTCGAGAGTGGCGGGCGTTCGTACGGGAATTCCGGCTCGTCGCCGATCAGCGCGATGCTGCCTTCGAATTTCGATTGCCGCAACATGATCGCCGCCTGCGCGCCGCCATGGCC
>JABDLY010000165.1 GCA_013001755.1 Sphingomonadaceae bacterium | reverse complement strand
GGGATAGATCCCGCAATATTGCCGCATGTTTTTGAGCCGTTCTTTACGGCCAAGGATGTCGGCAAGGGGACGGGACTTGGGCTTTCGATGATCTATGGCTTCATGAAGCAATCGGGCGGTCATGTCGAAATCGAGTCCGAAGGCGATATCGGGACAGTCATCCGGCTCTATTTGCCCATGGCCTAATGGCTCGCGCGGCTCGACAAACTACGCCAATCGCGCCTATCGCAACGGCGTGCGTGAAAAGGAGCTACGCCTTGCCTTGATCTGTTATGGCGGCATCAGCCTTGCCGTCTATATGCATGGTATCACCAAGGAAATATGGCGGCTGGCGCGGGCGAGCCGCGCATTCCACGACGACGTCGCGCCGGCCGAAACCTCGCAACGCGCCTATCGCGAACTGCTCGATCTCATCGAGAGCGAAACCGGCATCCGATTGCGTGCGATGGTCGATATCGTTGCCGGCGCGAGCGCGGGCGGGATCAACGGCATATTCCTCGCCAATGCGATCGCGACGGGCAAGTCGCTCGAGCCGCTAACCGATTTATGGCTCGAAAAAGCCGATGTCGACGAGCTGCTCGCACCCGATAAAAGACCGCTCAGCCGTTTCACCAAATTCTGGGCGCGGCCAATTGCCTGGATGATCGCCCGTCGACGCGGCGGCACAGTCGATACGACTGTCGATCCCGATACGCAGGACGAGGTCAGCCTGAAATTGTCGCGCTTCGTCCGCGCCAAATGGTTTCAGCCACCCTTTAGCGGAAAAGGCTTCACCCATCTCATATTCGACGCCTTCGATGCGATGGAGGAAACTCCGGCCTCGGCACCATTGCTGCCTGAGGGCCAACCGCTCGATCTCTTCGTTACACTCACCGATTTTCACGGCTTTCCCCAGCGCCTGCGCCTCAATACGCCGCCCGAAATCACCGAAACCGAGCACCGCATGACGCTGGACTTTTGCGACAATGGTCGTGAACCGCGCCATCTCGGCGCGATGCCGAGCCTGACCTTGGCCGCCCGCGCGACGGCGAGCTTTCCCGGCGCATTCCCGCCTTTCATGATCGACGAGATCGATACCGTGGTTGAAGAGCGCTCGATCGACTGGCCGACACGCGCGGCGTTCCTCGAGCGCGCGTTCCCGCGTCAACATGCGGCCGGTACGCTCGACTCGATGACGTTGATCGACGGGTCGGTGCTGGCCAATGCGCCGTTCGGGCCTGCCATCGAGGCGCTCAAGAATCGCCCGGCGCGGCGCGAGGTCGATCGCCGTTTCGTCTATATCGACCCCAAGCCCGGTATGCGCAGCATCGGTCTTGCCGATAATGATGGCGAGCGTCCCGGTTTTTTTCGGACGGTATTCGGCGCGCTTTCCGATATTCCGCGCGAACAGCCCATCGCCGACAATCTCGATGCGATCGAAGGACGGTCGCGCCGCATCAGGCGGATGCGACGGATCATCGACGCCATCCGGCCCGAGGTCGAGGCGACGATCGTGGGCGCCCTGGGCCGCACGCTGTTTCTCAGCCGGCCGACGGCCGCGCGCCTCGCGAGCTGGCGCGAAAAAGCACAAAGGGAAGCCGCGACCGAAGCCGGATATGCCTATGCTTCCTACGGCCACCTCAAGCTCTCAGGGATCGTCGAGGAGATCATTGCGACATTGCTGGCGCTGGTTCCCGCAGAGCGGCGCGACGAACGCGCGCTGCGCCTTTCGATGTGGCGGCACGTCGGCGAGCTCCAGCTGGAGCAGCCCGGCGCGCTTGCCGCCGGCGGCGCAAGCGAAGCGGCGATCGGGTTTTTCCGAACCCACGATCTGCTCTTTCGTATCCGCCGGTTGCGCTTGTTGCTTCGCCGTCTCGGCCAGATCGAAGAGACGGAAAGCGCATCGCCTGCCGCACTCAACGCCGCGCGAGACGCGTTGTTCGAGACCCTCGGCGACTATCTCGATCGCGAAAGGGCGGATTATTACGGCATAGATGCGGCCGATGCTGCTGAGCGCGCGATCGATGATCCGGCTGCGGCACTCGCAGCACTCGCCAAGGCGCGTAACCTTTCCTCAGCCGATACTGAGAGCGAAATTCTTCTGGTCGAAGCGTTCGGCGCGCTGCCCAAGCCCGAACGCCGGGAGATGATCCTCGCCTATCTCGGCTTTCCCTTTTACGATATTGCGACGCTCCCGCTGCTCCAGGGCGAAGGCCTCGACGAATTCGATCCTGTCAAAGTCGATCGCATCGCGCCCGAAGACGCGAAAGCGATCCGTCCGGGCGGCGCGCTGGCGACGCTCAAAGGGATCGAGTTCAACAGCTTCGGAGCCTTTTTCAGCCGCGCCTATCGCGAAAACGACTATCTGTGGGGCCGCCTTCACGGCGCGGACCGGCTGATCGATATTGTCGTCTCGACGATCCCGGCCAGCAAGAATTTGACAGAGGGAAGCGTGAACACGCTCAAGAAAAAGGCGTTTCTGTTAATCCTAGACGAAGAGCGCGACCGCCTCTCGCACATTCCGACGCTGTTCGAGGAACTCACGCAGGAGATCGATTCTCTTCCGGGCTGAGCGCGTAGCGGCCGATACTGGCCAAGCCCGCTCCGCCGCCCTATTATTAACCCCCTAACCAACAATGGGATCGCGTGTGAATTTCCTGAAAACCCTGTTCTGGATTGTGCTGTCCGCGGTGGTTGTAGTATTTTCGCTCAACAATTGGGTACCGGTCGAGGTCCAGCTCTGGGGCGGGCTCGAAGCGGATATCAAACTGCCCGTGTTGATGCTGTTCTTCTTTCTCGTCGGGCTGGTTCCGGCGCTCATCTACTATCGGACGAAAAATTGGCGGCTCAATCGCCGCCTCGGCACTGTCGAACGCCAGCTGACCGACGCGCGCGGATTAAAACAATTCCGCGCGCCCGAGCGTCAGGATCAAAACACGGCCGGCGAACTCTCGCTCGATTCGACGGCAGAGGCACCGATTGAGACGCCAGTCGGAACAGCGGCAGAGAATCCGCCAGCGGCCCCCGAGGCGAAAACATGAGAAGCCCGATCTTCGTCGCGCTCGATACGCCCGATATTGAGCGCGCCAAATCGATGGCAACGGCTGTCGGCGGGCATATAGGCGGGATCAAGCTCGGCCTCGAATTTTTCGCGGCCAATGGCCCGGCGGGTGTCAGGGAAATGGCAACGCTCGATTTGCCGATCTTTCTCGATCTCAAATTGCACGATATTCCGAACACCGTGGCGAAAGCCATTCAGGCCCTGCGCCCGGTCGCGCCCGCCATCCTTACCGTCCATGCCGCCGGCGGCCGGGCGATGATGGAGGACGCCAAGGCGGCCGCGCCGATCGATACCAAGGTCGTCGCCGTTTCGATGCTCACCAGCCTCGACGAAGAAGATATGCACGAAACCGGCATCGCCGGCGATCCGCACGATCAGGTTATGCGCTTGACCGAACTGGCGAAAACTTCCGGCCTCGACGGCGTGGTCTGTTCTGGCCATGAGGTAAAGGCCGCAAAGGCTTTGTGGCCCGACGGCTTTTTCGTGGTCCCCGGCGTGCGGCCGTCAAACGGCAGGCAGGGTGATCAGAAACGCATCGTCACACCCGCCGACGCGCTGCACAACGGCGCCTCGATCCTCGTCATCGGGCGGCCGATTACCCAGGCCGAGGAACCCGACGACGCCGTTCGCACGATCGAAGCGACGCTCTGATCAATGGCGAAAATCGATGTGAAAATTTGCGGCCTCGGCAAAGCCGAAGCGATCCAAGCTGCCGCCCGCGGCGGCGCGACACATGCAGGAATCGTGTTCTTCGACCCCAGCCCGCGCAACGTATCGCCGCGCGAAGCGATGGCACTCGCCAAGAATATTCCGCCCGAACTGAAACGCGTGGGTGTGTTCGCCAACCCGGAGGATTCGCTTCTCGAACGCGCCATCCTCGCGGCGAAACTCGATATCGTTCAATTTCACGGCGATGAAAAACCCGAACGGCTGCGCACCATAAAATCGCGCCACAATGTCAATGTGTGGAAGGCCATTCCGGTCGCCACCACAAGCGATCTCGAAGCAGCGAAACGCTATGAGGATGTCGCCGATCTGATCCTCTTCGACGCGCGCCAGCCCAAGGCGTCGCGGCTGCCCGGCGGAATGGGCATCGCCTTCGACTGGAAACTGCTCCAGAAATACCGGCACCGCACACCATGGGGGCTTTCGGGCGGCCTGCGATCGGACAATGTCGGCGAGGCCATCGCGATAACCGGCGCGTCGCTCGTCGATGTCTCGTCGGGCGTCGAAAGCGAACCCGGCGTCAAAGACCCGGCAAAGATCGCCGCCTTTCTGCGCGCCGTCGATTCGGCGCAGGCGCTGCAGGAACCGGCATGACCGAAGCGCCCCCCAACAGTTATCGCACCCAACCCGACGAGCGCGGGCATTTCGGCGATTTCGGCGGCCGCTATGTCGCCGAAACGCTGATGCCGCTGATCCTCGATCTCGAACGCGAATATCGCGCTGCGCAAAAGTCGAATTCGTTCCAGAAAGAATTCGACGACCTGCTCGAACATTATGTCGGGCGCCCCTCACCGCTCTATTATGCCGAGCGGCTCACCGAGGACGTCAGAGACGGAGCGCCCGAAGGCAAAGGCGCGCAGATCTGGTTCAAGCGCGACGAGCTCAACCATACCGGCGCGCACAAGATCAACAATTGCATCGGCCAGATTCTGCTCGCCCGGCAAATGGGCAAGACGCGGATCATTGCCGAAACCGGCGCCGGCCAGCATGGAGTGGCGACGGCTACCGTCGCGGCGCGCTTCGGTCTGCCCTGCTTCATCTATATGGGCGCGCGCGATATGGAACGGCAGCAGCCCAATGTCTTCCGGATGAAATTGCTCGGCGCCGAGGTGATCGGGGTGGAGAGCGGTGCGAGGACGCTCAAGGACGCGATGAACGAAGCGCTGCGCGATTGGGTCGCCAATGTCGACGATACATTTTACATCATCGGCACGGCGGCGGGCCCGCATCCCTATCCCGAACTCGTCCGCGATTTCCAGAGCGTGATCGGCCGCGAGGCGCGCGAACAGATGCTTGATCGAACCGGCAGTCTGCCCGATCTCCTCGTCGCTTGCATCGGCGGCGGATCGAATGCGATCGGGCTGTTCCATCCATTTCTCGATGATGCCGATGTCGCAATGCTCGGCGTCGAGGCAGCGGGTGAAGGCTTGAAGAAGAAACATGCCGCGAGTTTGGCGGGCGGCTCGCCCGGCATCCTTCACGGCAACAAGACCTATCTTCTGCAAGACGAAGACGGTCAGATCGCCGAGGCGCATTCGATTTCCGCCGGTCTCGATTATCCAGGCATCGGGCCCGAACATAGCTGGCTGAAAGAATCCGGACGTGTGATGTACACCAGCGTCACCGATGCCGAGGCACTCGACGCCTTCCAGCTGCTCTGCCGCACCGAAGGCATCATCGCCGCGCTAGAGCCGAGCCAGGAAATTTCCGAGGTAGTCGTCAGGGCTTTGTTTTTTTATATAGACTTGATGTTGCTCTCG
>JABDLY010000020.1 GCA_013001755.1 Sphingomonadaceae bacterium | reverse complement strand
GGCCGATGTGACACAGGACGATTATGTCGTGCGCGGGCAGGCCGATGCGATCGATACGGTGCGCGATCTGCTCGATGTGCCGTCGGTCAACGCGATCGGATATTGCGTGGCCGGGACGACGCTGGCGATGACGCTCGCCTGGCTCGCCGCGAACGGCGAGGCCGACAAGGTGGCGAGCGCGACCTTCTTTACAGCCCAGGTCGATTTCGAGCTCGCCGGCGATCTCCTGATGTTTATCGACGAGCAGCAATCGAAGATGATCGAGCAGCTCTCCGCCGATCATGGCTATCTCGACGGCCGCTATATGGCGGCGACGTTCAACCTGCTGCGCGGACGCGACCTGATCTGGAATTATGTCGTCAACAATTACCTGATGGGCGAGGATTATCCGGCGTTCGACCTGCTTCACTGGAACGGCGACACGACGAACCTGCCGGCCAAATGGCACCAGAATTATCTGCGCGATTTCTACCGCGACAACAAGCTCGTCGAGCCCGGCGGGCTCAGCGTCGATGGCGTCGCTATCGATCTTTCGACAGTCGAGACGCCGTCCTATGTCCAGGCGGGCCGCGAGGACCATATCGCGCCGCCCGAAAGCGTCTGGCGGATTACCGACCATTTCAAGGGGCCGATCACTTTCCTGCTCGCCGGGTCGGGCCATATCGCCGGCGTCGTCAATCCGCCCGAGGCCGGGAAATACCAATATTGGACGAATGACGGGGATTTTGCGACGCTCGAAGAATTTATCGCAGGTGCGAAGGAAACCCCGGGGAGCTGGTGGCCGCACTGGTCGGAATGGATCGCAAAGCGATCGGGAAAAAAAATCGACGCCACCGGGGCGCGCGAGCCCGGGAAAGGCAAGCTCAAGGCGCTTGAAGACGCTCCAGGAAGCTATGTAAAGACGCGCTAATCAGCCAATTTCTGCCTGTTTGACAGCTGCAAGCGCGGCCGCCTTGAAGTGCGGTGAAGCGTTACCTAAATCGGTCATGCTGCACTGCACAATTTTCTTGACATTGCCGCCGCGCTCCTATATTGTGCAGTGCAACATAAGAAATCAAAGGACCGCTTTTTGAAGGGTCCGGCGAAAACGGGCTTCGGTTGAAAGATGCGAAGCCACAACCGAAAGGACGATTATCATGGCTACCAAGAAGACAACCACCAAGAAGACCGCCGACAAGGTCGCAAAGAACGCCAAGGCCACCAACACCAAGGCCGCCAATCGCGTCGAAGATGCGATGGATACCGCCAGCGAGCGCGTCAAGGAAACTGCTGATAAGACGCGTGAGCGCGTTGAAGGTTTTGTTTCGCAGGCGCAGGAACGCGCCAAGGAAGCCGCTGAGCACGCCAACGAAATCGGCACGCAGACGGTCGAATTCCACAAGGCGAACATCGAAGCGATGGTCGAAAGCGGCAAGATCGCTGCCAAAGGCATGCAGGACATTGCCAAGCAGAACGCTGAATTCGCTCGCGAGAATCTCGAAAACGCCAGCAACGCGATGCAGGGCATGGTTTCGGTGAAATCGCCCCGCGATTTCTTCGAAGCGCAGAACGAGCGCACCCGTGCCGGCTTCGACACCTTCGTGTCGCAGGCTTCGCACAACACCGAAGCTTTCATGAAGCTCGTCAGTGAAGCGTTCCAGCCGATTTCCAACCGTATGTCGACTGCTGTCGAGAACTTCCGCAAGGCTGCCTAAATCTCAAGGCGCTTTACGAGGCAAAAAATGGGGCCGCTCCGGCAACGGGGCGGCCCTTTTTTGTCAGTTTTTCCTGACGGAAAATCGCTGTACGAGCCCGCACCCCCCTTGCGTCACCGGGCGGCTTCACGATATCACTTCGATCATGCTTCACAGCTTCGAGATAATGGCGGCCGATGACCGCGACGACAAGAATGACGACGGCGACGGCAATGTTGGCGTCGCCACCAAGACGCGCACACGAACCAAGAAGCCCGCGCCTTACAAGGTGTTGATGCTCAACGACGATTATACTCCGATGGAGTTCGTCGTCCTCTGTCTGCAGCGTTTCTTCGGTATGGGCATGGACGATGCGACGCGCGTCATGCTCCAGGTCCATCAGCGCGGCGTCGGTGTCTGCGGAATTTTCAGCTATGAGGTCGCCGAGACCAAGGTGAACCAGGTCATCGATTTCGCCCGCGAAAACCAGCACCCGCTGCAATGCACGCTGGAAAAAGCCTGAATCTCAAGCCTCGGGTGGTGGCAGCCAGCTCGTATCGACATCGGCATAGCGGTTGATATATTCGGCAAGCTCGACGAGTCCGACCTCGTCGAGGATATGCACTTCATTCTTCTTGCGCGAGATAAGCTCGTCACGGCTTAGCTCCTGCAGCATCCGGTTGACATGAACCGGCGTCAGCCCGGTCGCATCGCCGATCTCTTCCTGTGTCATCGGTATCTCGACGCGATCCAGATCCTCGCCATGCATGATGCGGAATCGCACGAGGATATCGAGCAATAATGCCGCGATGCGCGACTTCGCCGAGCTGCGGCCGATCGAGGCCAGCCGGTCGTCCATCGAGACGCGTTCGGCCTGGCTGATCACGAAGAGCAATGCGGCGAGCCGGCAATGATCGATGAAAAGCTGGCGCAGTGCCGGCCGGTCGAGCGGACAGAGCGTGCAGTCGGTAACCGCGGTGAGATTGTCCGATGCCTTGCCGAAGGCGATGCTCGAGGTGCCCATCAGGTCGCCAGGAAATTCGAGCCGCAATATCTGCCGCCGCTCGCCGTCGAAACTGATATGGCTATAGGCCCAGCCCGAGCGGATGATAAACAGTTCATCGGCGGGCGCGCCCTGTTCGCCGATCATCTCGCCGCGGCGATAGTCGCGCGGATTTTCCTCAAGCCGGGCGAGCGCGCTGGCCTCTTCCTCTGTCAGCGCCAGAAAATGCGACAAGCGAGCGGCAATACAGCTGTCGGCCATGGAGCATTTCTCCTCGGGCGCCCAGTCGGCAGCGTCCTCAATTCTTCAGTCAATGCGACGGCTGAGGCATGACAGGCTCGGGCGCGGGGCGCAAATCTTTTGCATCGTCGCGCCGCCTCGCTAGAAGCGCCCGATGGACAGCATAATCGTACGCGGCGGCAATCGCCTTTCCGGCACCATCCAGATTTCGGGCGCGAAGAACGCGGTGCTGACGCTGATGCCGTGCGCGCTGCTGACCGACGAGGCGTTGACGCTCGAAAACCTGCCGCGGCTCGCCGATGTCGACGGCTTCATGCATTTGCTCAACCAGCACGGCGCGTCGACGATGCTCCGCGGCGCCGGCAATGGCGGTTATGGCCGCGTGATGACGATCCAGGCCGAAAAGATCACCTCGACCGTCGCGCCCTATGATTTCGTTCGCAAGATGCGCGCTTCGGTGCTCGTGCTCGGGCCGCTGGTTGCGCGGGCAGGCGAGGCGAAGGTTTCGATGCCGGGCGGCTGTGCGATCGGCAACCGGCCGGTCGATCTCCATCTCAAGGCGCTTGAGGCGCTCGGCGCGCGGATCGAGCTCTCTTCCGGCTATGTCGAAGCCTATGCGCCCGATGGCGGGCTTACGGGCGGTACGATTTCCTTCCCGCTGGTCTCGGTCGGTGCGACCGAAAACGCGCTGATGGCGGCGGTGCTCGCCAAGGGCGAAACGATTATCGAGAACGCCGCGCGCGAGCCCGAAATCGTCGATCTGTGCAACTGCCTCGTCGCAATGGGCGCCGAGATCGAGGATATCGGCAGCGACCGGCTCGTCGTTCACGGAAAGGACCGGCTGCACGGCGCGACCTATCGTGTGATGCCCGACCGGATCGAGGCGGGCAGCTATGCCTGCGCCGCGGCGATCGCGGGCGGCGAGCTGTTCCTTTCGGGGGCGCGGGCCGACGATATGCACCCGACGATCGCCGGGCTGCGCGAGGCGGGGATAGAGATCGACGAACGCGATGACGGCATCGGTGTGGCGACCAATGGCGCGATCAGGCCGGTGACGATATCGACCGCGCCCTTTCCCGGTTTCCCGACCGATATGCAGGCGCAATTCATGTCGATGCTCGCGCTCGCCGAGGGCACCAGCGTGCTCACCGAAACGATTTTCGAGAATCGCTATATGCATGTCCCCGAGCTTTCGCGCATGGGCGCCGATGTCGAGGTGCGCGGGCGCACGGCGGTGGTGAAGGGCGTCAAGGAACTCACCGGCGCCAATGTCATGGCGACCGATTTGCGCGCCTCGATGAGCCTCGTGCTTGCGGGTCTCGCCGCCAAGGGCGAGACCAAGGTGCTGCGCGTCTATCATCTCGATCGCGGCTACGAACGGCTCGAAGAGAAATTGAGCGCCGTCGGCGCCGATATCGAGCGCGTCAGCGAAGGCTGATTCGTTACGACACCGACTGTCCGTGGCGAAATTCCGGCGGATAGCGGACGCCGTGCCCGGCATCGCGAATTAGCCTCAAACCGCCGCACGCGGCTTGGCAGCTTCACCGCATCGCTTCAGGTCGTGCGCGGCGGCGGGCGTTTTTCAAGGATCATCATATGCGAAAAATTACCCATTGGATTCTGGCTGCTGCGGCAACGGCGGTCGCCGCTCCCGCTTTGGCCGATCATCACGAAGCAGCGCCGCAGGCTGGCGCGATTCCGCCAGCGACGATCGATAGCGATGGCGACGGGATCGCCGATGCCTGGGACCGCGACGGCGATGGCCGCGCCGATGCCTGGGATACCAATGGCGATGGCCAGCCCGACACGATGGACAATGACGGCGACGGCCAACCCGATGTCATGGAAGATCATGACGATGGCGCGACCGGCGAAGACTGACGCCCGATAGCCCCGAATTCCCCTCCTGATGCCGCCGGTCCCCTCCCGGCGGCATTTTTTTATGCTGGGGAAGCGGTCCATGCGTAGCGCATGACGGGATCGCCCTTATAATTTGCTTCGCCGATTTCGCTGAAGCCCAGCTTTGACGCGATGGCAACCGAGGCAGCGTTGCCTTCGGAAATAATCGCGACAATGCGCTCGATGCCGCGCTCCTTCTTGGACCAATCGATGATCGATCGCATAGCTTCGGTTGCATAGCTCTTGCCCCAATGGTTCGGATCGATGACCCAACCCGCTTCGGGAAAAGGATCGAAATCCTCGCCCAATCCGCGCCGTGAGTGGAAAAGCCCGCATTGGCCGACAAAATCCTCGCTGCCGCGTTCGCGCACGATGAACGGCCCATAGCCGAAGAAGGACCAGCAGCCCTCGTTGCGCATCGCCCGCAGGAAGCTGTCTTCATAGCCGTGGTCCGGGCCGAGAAAGCGATGAACCTCCTCGGTCCGGATCATTTCGTGCACGCGTTCGAAATCATCGAGTTTTGGCCGGCGCAGGACAAGGTTTTCGGTCTCGATCATGCCGCCGTTCCTAGGTGACAACGATGACCGTGTGAATGGCGAGGCCGACGAGTCCGCCGACCAAAGTGCCGTTGATCCGGATGAACTGGAGATCGCGACCAACGGCATTTTCGACGCGGTGGGTGACGGTGTCGGCATCCCATGCCCGCACCGTTTCGGAGACCAGTTTGACGATGCTGTCGCCATAATCGGCCACCGTGCCGACCGCGGCGCGGCGGGCGAAAATGTTGATCGCGCGCCTGATATCGGGATCGCTCTTGAGCGTTTCGCCAAGATCGCGAAGCGCATCGCCGAACCGGCCTTCCATCACCCGGTCGGGATCGCGGGCGGCGCGCAGCAGCGCTTCGCGCGCATTCTGCCACATGCCGTCGAGCCATTCGGTGACCGCCGGGTTTTCGATCATCTCGAGCTTGAACTGTTCGACACGCTCCATCGTCGCCTCATCGTGCTGGAGATCGAAGACGAGGCCGACAATGCCCTCATTGGCCTTGCCGCGCAGCGGATGATGCGGATCCGATTCCATCTGGATCAGCAGCCGGCGCAGGCCGGTGATGATCGAATCGGACAACCGGTCGTCGATCGCCAGCCAGCGCATGAAATTATTGGCGCGCTCATAGACCATCGCGCGCACGACATCCTCGTTCGAATCGAGGATGTTCGAAGCCCAGCGGACGAGCCCGTCGACGATCGGCACATGGCGGTTTTCGCGCATCGCCGACCCCAGCGCCTGGCCGAGGATCGGCGAGATCTGGAGCTCGCGCATGCGGCTGGCGATCGCCGATTTGGCCGAGCTGCCGAGCCGTTCATCGTCGAGCGATTCGAGGATCATCGAGATCAGCCGCGACGCGCCCTCGCGCATTCGGCCTTCGCCGCCTTCCTTGTCGGTCAGGAAATCGCCGATCGCGGCGGCGACATCGAACCGCTTCATCCGCCGCGCGACGATCGACGGCGTCAGGAAGTTATCGCGCAGGAAGACGGCGAGCGTATCGCCGATCCGGTCCTTGTTGTTGGGCACGATCGCGGTATGCGGGATCGGGATGCCGAGCGGATGGCGGAACAGCGCGGTGACCGCGAACCAGTCGGCCAGCCCGCCGACCATCGCCGCTTCGGCAAAGGCGGCAACGAAGCCCCAGGCCATGTGCCGGTCGTCGAGCATGTGCGCGACGACAAAGATCGCCGCCATCAGCACCAACAGCAGCGTCGCATTGCGGCGCATGCCTTTGGCGCGATCTTCCGAAAGGTCGATCCGCCCCAAGTTGGGAGCGGGGCCGGACGTCATTCGGCGGGTTGGACGGCGTCTGGCTCGCGATCACCGGGCTTGTATGTCAGCGCGCGGCTGAAAAGCCTGCGCATTCGCTTCTCGGCGCTATCGGCGATGCTGAACGCCGCCGGCACGATCAGGAGCGTTAGCACGGTGGACAGAATAAGCCCGCCAATCACCGTCCAGCCCATCGGCGCCCGCCACGATCCATCGCCGTGGAGTGCCAGAGCGGTGGGGACCATCCCTGCGACCATCGCCACCGTCGTCATGACGATCGGCTGGGCGCGTTTATGGCCGGCCTCGATAATCGCGGTGTCTCTTTCGACGCCCCTGTCCATTTCCTCGATCGCGAAATCGACGAGCAGAATGGAGTTTTTCGCGACAATTCCCAGCAACATCAACGTCCCGATAAAGACCGGCATCGAAATAACATTGCCCGTCAGATGGAGTGCGACGGCGCTACCGAGCGGTGCCAGCAGCAACGAGCCCATATTCACGAGCGGCGCCATGATCCGGCGATACAGCAGCACGAGCACCGCGAACACAAGCAGCACTCCCGAAATCACGGCGACGATGAAATTGAACACCATCTCCGCCTGCCACTCTTCATTTCCGGCTACCACGCGCTCGACGCCATCGGGCATGTTTTCCCAGAAGGGCAGGGCATTGATTTGCGTCATGGCTTCGCCGGTCACGAGGCCGGGGGCAAGATCGGCGCCGATAACGATGCGCCGCATCTGGTTGTAGCGTTGTATTTCGGTCGGCCCCGAGCCCATGCTGATTTCCGCCACCGCACCCAAAGGCACCGAGCCGCCGCTGGCGGTCGGCACGGCCAAGTTCTGAATCGTCGAGATATCCCGGCGCGATGACTCGGGAAGCGTTACGCGGATTGGAATCTGACGGTCGCTGAGCGAGAAACGCGCGGCATTCTGGTCGATTTCGCCAATAGTCGCATCGCGGATCGCCCGCCCTAATGAGACAGTTGTGACACCAAGATCTGCGGCAAGATCATGGCGCGGCTCGACGATTATCTCCGGCCGACGTAGCCCGCCATCGATACGCGGCGCGACAATTGTATCGAGCTCGCTCATCTGGCGCACCAGTTCCTGCGCTGCCGCGTCCAGTGCTTCGGGGTCGTCACCGCCGATAACCATGGAAATGTCGCGGCCGCTAAACCCGCCCTGTTGCGACCGGAAGTATACACGTGCGTCCGCCACCTGGTTCAATAGCGGAGCGGTTTCGCGTTCAAATTCCACGCTGGTGCGTTCGCGGTCGTCGCTCAACGTCATATAAATGCGCCCGCCAGCGGTATCGATTCGCTGGAAAGCGGTTTCGACCTCGGGCTGCTCGCGCAACAGAGCGGCGACTTGGTCTGACACCCGCTCGGTTTGCTCAAGCGTGGTTCCGGGCGCCATTTCGATATTGACTGCGCTGAAATTGTCGTCGGTCGTGGGTTGGAATGCCATCGGCAACGTGCCGAACAATACTATTGTGAGCACCAGCGCCGAACCGCCGCCGATCAGAGCAGTCTTGAAACGATGGCGCAACGACCAGCGCAGCAGGTTCATATATCCATCGAAGAACCAGCCCCCGCCATGTTCGCGCACACCCTCCGATTTGAGAAAATAGGCCGAAACCAACGGGGTAATAAGTCGCGCAACGGCCAAACTCATCAACACGGCCACAACGGTCGTCATTCCGAACTGGATAAAGAACTGGCCCGAAATACCGGGCATCAGGGCGACGGGAAGGAACACCGCGACGATTGCCATGGTCGTCGCAAGCACGGCGAGGCTGATCTCTTCCGCTGCGTCAATCGACGCTTGATAGGAGGATTTACCCATCCGCATATGACGGACGATATTCTCGATCTCAACGATAGCATCGTCGACCAGAACACCGGCCACGAGGCTGAGCGCCATCAGGCTGATGAAATTGAGCGTAAAGTCCATCAAGCCCATGAAATAGAATGTCGGAATCGCCGATAGCGGGATAGCAATGGCTGCAATGAGCGTAGCACGCCAGTTGCGAAGGAAAAGGAACACTACGATAACAGCCAGCACGGCGCCTTCCACGAGCGCCGTCATCGCTGCTTCATAATCCGCTTTCGTATAATCGACGGTCGTGAAAAGCTCGGTAAATTCGGTACCTGGATATTGCTCGCGCATTTCCGCCAGCACTTCTTGTGCGCGGTCGTAGACCTCGACATCCGACGCGCCTTTGGCGCGCTCGATACTGAATGCAACCAGTTGGCGACCGTTCATCTTGGCGAGAGAGCGCTGTTCGCCATATGAGTCCCTTACATCCGCGATGCTGGACAGCTGAACTGTCCGCCCACCGCCGACATCGATATCGGTTTGACCGAGCGCGTAAGCCGTTTCAGCATCGCCCAGCACGCGTACCGACTGCTCCGATCCGGCAACTTCAGCACGACCGCCGGTTGCATTCATGTTGGTCGCACGGAGCTGCTGGTTGACTTGGCTAGCCGTGATTCCAAGGCCCTGCAGCCTGGCAGGGTCGAGCGTTACACGAATTTCCCGATCGACACCGCCGCTGCGACTAACCGCGGCGGTGCCCGGAACAGCAAGTAGCCGCCGGGCCACGTCATTTTCAACGAACCAGCTGAGCTCCTCGAGCGTCATATCGACATTTTCGACAGCCATTAGCGAGATAAAGCCGCCGCCGTTGATATCGACGCGGACCACCTGCGGTTCAAGAATGCCGTCGGGCAAATCGCCGCGGATTTGTGCAATCGCATTGCGAACATCATTCACAAGACGGTCTTGCGGTGTGCCGATGTCGAACTGAATAAATGTGCTGGAATTGCCTTCCTGCACGGTCGACTGAATCTCGTCGACGCCGCTCAGGTTCCGGACAGCTGCCTCAACACGCTGCGTAACCTGGGTCTCCATTTCGGTCGGTGAAGCGCCTGGCTGTACGACGATGACCTGTGCGGCCGGAAAATCGACTTCGGGGCTGTTGTTGACGTCGAGCTGGGCAAAGCCGATCAGGCCCGCCAGCATCAGGCCGACAAATATGACGAGAGGCGGTGTCGGGTTTTTGATCGCCCAGGTCGAGACGGTGCGGAAGCTCATCGCGTTGTCCTAATTCTCATCGCGCGTCACGCGGTGAGGGATCACCTCGTCACCGACATTGAGGAAGGCGCCTGCCGATTGCACGATACGTTCATTGCCCCGCAATCCATCGATAATGGTAATGCCTTCGTTCGACAGGTCGCCAATGGTCACATCCTGGCGAACCACCTTGTTGTCGCTATCGATTATGTAAACGAAATTGCTGCCATCTTCATCGCTCTGCACCGCCGATTCGGGCAATTGCGGCGCATCGACGGCTCCGCTCACGATGCGCGCGCTGGCGAAACCGCCAGGACGAAGCGCGCGATTGTAGCTGAGCGCAATGCTCGCCGTGCCCTGCCGGCTTTGCGGATTGATCGTCGGTGAAAGTTGCCAGATCTGGCCTTCGAATTGCTCATTCGTGCCAACCGGTGTGATGATCGCCGTCTGGCCGACAGACAGCCGGGCGAGGTCGCCTTCCGAAACACGCGCGTTCATTTCGATCTCGCCGCCGCTCGCCATCCGGAACAGGGGCGGCGAGCCAGCGCTGACGACCTGGCCGGGTTCGACATTGCGTTCGAGGATTAGCCCTGCCGCCGGCGCGCGGATGGCGAGCCGGCCGCTGCGGGCGCGAAGTTCGCCAAGTTGCGCCTGGGCGACATTGACGCGCGCGCGTGCGGCATCGCGCGTCGCCGTCTTGCGGTCGATATCGGCGCGGCTGATGAAGCCGCGCTCGACAAGCTGGAGCGCGCGATCGAGTTCGGATTGGGCGAGCGCCAGATCGGCGCGGGCGACTTCGATATTGGCGCGTGCCGACTGGATTTGCTGCGACTGGACCGACTGGTCGATGACCGCAAGCACCTGGCCGCGGGCGACCCAATCGCCGGCATCGACGAGAACGCGGGAAATTTGTCCGCCCTCGCCGGCCACGCCGACCGGAAGTTCGCGCCGGGCATCAAGCGTGCCGGATGCCGAAATGATATTCGAAACGCTCTGCGATCCCGGAACGATCACAGTGACCGTCGGCAGCGACCGGCTTGGGCCGTCTTCGCCCGCAGCACCGCCGGCACTTTCGCCGCCGCCACCGCTGAACATTAGATAGGCGGCAATCAGCACGACCACGGCAATGCCGACGCCAATGAAAATGCGTCGCCGCCTTACGCGCTTGCGATCCTGTTCTTCAAAATCGCTGATGGGCTCTGCCGCCTCGCGGTCAAAGCTCTGTTCGACATTCATGTCTGCCACCTTAAAAACATCTCCGGACTCTTTGGTTCAGTCTTGCTGTGTTACCTCAATAAGACACAAGTCTCAACCCGGAGAATTAATCCGTTGCTCTTAGCGACCTTTTGGACGCCAAAGCAAGGCATGCGGGCGGGTTCAGTTGGTCATTCATCGAAGCGCAACCGGCTTTCTGCTTGTGTCGCGAACGGAGTAAAACCGGCGAATCCAAGCGCCGGACAAGGAGAATTTATATGAAAATGGTGTTTTTGGCGTTGGCGGCCGGCGTTGCAGCGGTTCCGGCGGCCGTCGCGGCGCAGACGCAAGGCGTTTATATGCCGGTCGAGGGCACCCGGCTCGATGTCGTCGCGACCGGCGAATCGACGCGGGTTCCCGACATCGCCACCGTGAGCGCGGCAGTGGTGACCGAGGCGCCGACGGCGCGCGCGGCGCTTGCCGAGAATAATCGGCAGATGCGCGCGGTTTTCGACGCGCTGCGAAGCGCGCGGATCGAGGAACGCGATATCCAGACGGCGCAGATCAACCTGAACGCGCGCTACGACTATTCGGACCGCAGCGAACCGCGGTTGCTGGGCTATACGGCGACCAACCGGCTTTCGATCCGCTTTCGCGAAATCGAACGGTCGGGCGCGATCATCGACGCGCTGGTCGGCCAGGGTGTCAACCAGATCAATGGCCCGAGCCTGAGCGTCGACGAGCCCGAAGCGACGCTCGACGAGGCGCGTCGAGACGCGATTCGAAAGGCGCGCGAACGCGCCGAACTTTATGCGTCGGCGGCGGGAATGCGCGTGGCGCGGATCGTGGCGATCAGCGAATCGGGCGCTGCGCAGCCTCCGATGCCGATGGCGCGGATGGCGATGGCCAATGCCGACATGGAAGAAAGCCTGCAGATCGCGCCCGGCGAACAGCGCCTGACCGCGACCGTCTCGGTGACGTTCGAGCTGGAATAGAGCCCTATCTATCGCAAACGAAAAAGGGCCTGCGCGGCATAACCGTGCAGGCCCCCTATTCGGTTTTCGGCGGGGTTAGCGAACCCGGCCGCGCTGGATAAGGTTCATGATCAGCAGCAAGACGACCGCACCGGCAAAGGATACGAGCAGGCCCGGCACGTTAAAACTGGTGAGTGTCGGCGCAATGCCGAAGAATCCGCCGATAAAGCGGCCGATAAACGATCCGACCACGCCGACGACGATATTCCAGAAAATGCCCATCGATGCGTCGCGGTTCATCACGAGACTGGCGAGCCAGCCGATGATACCGCCGACGATGATTGCGATGATAATACCCATTAATGCGATCCTCTCCTGTTTCAGCAAGCCAACCATTGGCTCCCTGTAAGCTGTCAATTCAAATACGCACGAAGGGGAACTTAGGTTCCTCGTTTCGGTAACGAATCAAATTGTGCGCGGGGACCGTAAGGACCGTGGCCCAAAAAACAAATTCCCCGGCTGCCTGACGGAGAGGTAGCAACCGGGGAATCCGTTAGCGCGCTGGCGGCCGCTTGTCGGCCGTGCGCGAAACTGGTTCAGCTAGAAAACTAGTATTTCTGCTGGCGCTCGTAGAGCGACTTGTAATGCTGGATCCGCGTGACGCGCAGGCCGGGCATGCCCGAACGGTCGATCGCGCGCTGCCAGCTGGCGAACTCTTCGACCGTCAGGTCATAGCGTTCGCAGGCCTCATCGACCGTCAGCAGCCCGCCATTGACGGCGGCGACCACTTCGGCCTTGCGGCGCACAACCCAGCGACGCGTGCTGGGCGGCGGCAGTGATTCGAGCGTCAGGGGTTCTCCCAATGGCCCGATGACCTGGGCGGGACGGATTTTCTGGTTTTCGATCATACTTTCCTCAACGGGCTGGGCCGATCCTTGGTTTTATCTCGTGCATCGCTGTTACGATGAATGGCTTATAACCAAAGCTCGTTGAAAGAAGGCTAAAATGGGATGGTAAACAGCCATTTCACAAAGCTTTCTGTCTGGTTAGCGGACTGTGCGAATTTGGCACTGCGGGATTGAAACAACCCTGCAATACTCCCCCCGATATGGCGGCCCCGCGCCGCTGGACGAGCAAATCGATCAGCGATTCGAGCCAAATCGCCGGCTGATCCGTCCCCGTTTCGAGCAACAATGCCGTGCGCGCGGTCGGCTGCGACGCCTGATGCGAGGCGAGCAATGTGACCAGCGCAGGAAAGTAAGGCGCGGTTGCCCGCGCCGTCCCAAAGCGATTGTCGAAAGAGGCAAATGCCATGTCCATGGCGACCACTGGTAGGGACGAAGCCTGAAAACGTGGTAAAAGAAGCCGAAAGGCTTTGGTCACAATGGTTAGGCGCGCCTTAAGGGGGTTTTGCACTTGCCGGCTTGAACCCCTAGATAGCGCCGCATCATGATTGCCGATTTCCAGCTCGACCGCCCCGCATCGGAGGCGCGGATCGTCGTCGCCATGTCGGGCGGCGTCGACAGCTCGGTCGTCGCCGCGCTCGCCGCGAAGACAGGGGCCGAGGTGATCGGCGTGACGCTGCAGCTCTACGATCATGGCGCGGCGGTGAACCGGCCGGGCAGCTGCTGCGCGGGGCAGGACATCGCCGATGCCCGCGCCGTCGCCGAAAAGCTCGGCATCGCGCATTACGTCTTCGACTATGAAAGCCGCTTCCGCGAATCGGTGATCGACGAATTCGCCGATGAATATATGCGCGGCCGCACCCCGATCCCCTGTGTGCGCTGCAACCAGGGCGTGAAGTTTACCGATCTGTTCAAGATGGCGAAGGATCTGGGCGCCGATTGCCTCGCGACCGGCCATTATGTCCGCCGCGTAATCGGCGAGCAGGGCGCCGAACTCCACCGCGCCTTCGATCCCGCGCGCGACCAGAGCTATTTTCTTTTCGCGACGACGCAGGAACAGCTCGATTATTTGCGCTTTCCGCTCGGCGGGATGCCCAAGGCCGAGGTGCGCGAAATTGCGAAGGAGCTCGGCCTCGCCGTCGCGCTCAAGCCCGACAGCCAGGATATCTGCTTCGTCCCCGATGGCGATTACGCGAAGATCGTCAAGAAGGTGCGGCCCGACGCCGGCGAGGGCGGCGAGATCGTCACGCGCACGGGCGACGTGCTCGGCGAACATGGCGGGATCGTCAATTTCACCGTCGGCCAGCGGCGGGGCCTGGAGATAGGCGGCCAGCCCGAGCCACTCTATGTCGTCGGTATCGAGCCGGAGACAAAGCGCGTGATCGTCGGCCCGAAAAGTGCCTTGGCCGTTGCCAGCGCGCGGATCGAGGATGTGAACTGGTTGGGCGAAGGCTTTGACGGTGAGATGACCGCAAAGGTCCGCTCAATGGCGAAGCCCGTCCCCGCGAACTTCGATGGCGACACCTTAGACTTCGCCACACCCGAGTTCGGCGTCGCCCCGGGTCAGGCTGCGGTGTTCTACGAAGGCGACCGCGTCATGGGCGGCGGCTGGATCGCGGAAACGGTGGCGGCGGAAGAGGCGCTGGCGGCATAAGGCGCACATCTTGCAGTCGTAATTTCAGGAAAGCCAATCCACCACCGGTTTGATCTCGGCAAAGGCCTCGTCGCATTTTTCGACAAGATTGCCGCTCGTCGCGACGCTTGGCTTGCCGATATCCTTCCACACCGCGAGGCCCTTGCGTTTCAGTAGCTCGGCACGCGGGTGATCCTGCTCATAGGGTTTGGGGACGCGTTTGAGGGGCGGATCGTTGACGCGGCCGCCTTTGGCGAACAGGCCCTCGAGGATTTCCGCCAGTTGCTCGCCGTCCGATCCGGCGACGCGCTTGCGATAGGCTTCGAGTTCGTCCTTTTCGAAGCGGAACGTCCCGCCGCCCAATGTCACCTGGTCGGTATTCAACCCGAAGAACCAGCCGATATTCCCATCGCCGCCGATCGGGTAGAAGGTCATATGGATGTGGCTGTTATACGGCGTCTTGTCCTTCGAGAAGCGCACGTCGCGATAGATGCGGAAGATTTTGGGTTTGTGCGGCTGGCCCGTAAGTTGCTCAAGCTCGACGATCATCAGCTCGGCGAAAATCTCCGCCGGCTCTTTCACGAAACGCTCATAGCGATCCTTGTTGGCGTTAAACCATTTGCGGTCGTTGTTCTTCCTGAGCGCGCGAAGGAAGGTGACCGTTTCCTTCGGGAAATGCCAATCGTTCAGCGCCATGGCCGGTTCCTTTCGAGCTTCAAATCCTCCCCGGCACGGGGAGGGGGACCGCGAAGCGGTGGAGGGGTCCCGCGCTAGCGGAGAGCGCAGGAGCTCGCCTTCCGCTCGCGACTCCTCCGTCAGCCCTTCGGGCTGCCACCTCCCCGTGCCGGGGAGAATTTACTCCTGCTCGCCCGGTAACGGTTCGAGCACACAACCCAGCCCTTCGCGGAACTGCGCCGAGCGGCTTGCCAATAGCGGCACGCTCGCGGTGATCCGCTTTTCCGCCTCGTCCTCGGTCATCGAGATTTGCTCCATGCCGGGTTCGTAATCGTTATAACAGCTCTCCATATCGCGCCCGCCGATATAGCGGCACGAGCAGATGACATGCGCGCCATAGCCGACGCCGAGCTCGATCGTCGGTTTCATGCGGACCGCGTAGATAACGGCCGCCGCGACGAGCACGAGCAGCGCGACGATTGATCCGATCAGCCAGGGGCGCTTCACTTTCATCGGAGCAGGGGGTAGCGAAAGCGCATGCGCAAGAGAAGATGGCTTTTGTTGTTACCCCTGCCGTTGCTCGCCGCTGCGGCGTTGCCGCTGGCGCAGCTCGAAGACGATATCGACGATAGCGACGATGTCGAGGCGGCCGAGGAAGCGGCCGAAGCGAGCGGAGACTTCGTCCTCAATTCCGATCCCGATCTCGATCCGCTGCTCGAAGAACTGTTCACCAGCGAGGGGATTGGCGAAACGCGCGCGGTGCTCGTCGTCCGCGATGGCGAGCTGGTCGCCGAACGCTATGCGCCGGGATATACGGCGGAACAGCGCTTTATCTCGTGGTCGATGGCCAAGACGATTACGGCGATGCTGATCGGCGAGCTGGTCGGCGATGGCCGGCTCGATCTCGATGCGCCGGCACCGATCCCCGAATGGCAGGGGGCGGACGATCCGCGCCGTGAGATTACGCTGCGCCATCTGCTGCACATGTCCTCGGGTCTCGATCACACCGAGGTCAATGACCCGATCTGGGATTCGGACACCAATAGGATGCTGTTCACGAGCGCCGCCGACGATATGGCGGGCTATGCCGTGGCGCGCGAACTCGAGGCCGAGCCGGGCGAGAAATATGAATATTCGAGCGCGACGACGGTGATCCTTTCCCGGATTATCGCCGACCGGCTGACCAACTCATCCGATCCGGGTGCGCGCGCCGCCGCCTATAACCGTTTCGCGCAGCAACGATTGTTCGGCCCTGCGCTTACGCCGAGCTTTTTCCTCGAATTCGATGCTCAGGGGACGCAGATCGGCGGCAGCCTGATCCACGCCACGGCGCGCGACTGGGCGCGGATGGGCGAGGTGCTGCGAACGGGATCGAGCGTCGACGGGACGCAGATCATTTCGCCCGAATGGCTCGCATTCATGACGACGCCGTCGCCGAATAACTCTGAGTACGGCGGCCAGACCTGGCTCAACCGGCCCGGTGGCAATAACGACAACCCCGTGCTCTTCCCCGATCGCGCGCCGCAGACGCTCTATTCGATGATCGGTCATCTCGGGCAATATGTCATGGTGTCGCCCGACCAGGGGCTGACGGTGGTGCGGCTCGGCAATACGCCCGACGGCGATCTGCGCGAGGCGATGGTGCTGCGGCTGGCGCGCTTTTTCGAGGGCTAAATCCTCTCCTGACGCGCTTCGCGCTGGGAGGAATTGAGGTTGTGACCTGGATCATCGCGCTGCCTCCCGAGATTCGCTAGAACATTCGCAATGGAACGTCTTATCGCTGTTCAGCCACGCTTCACCGACAATGTGGCATCAGCGTAATCGGGCCGCGACTGGGGGATCGAGATGAAACTGCAATCGAAATTTTTGACCGGCGCAGCTCTGGCGCTGCTTGCCGCGGCGACCGCGCTGCCTTCGCAAGGCCTTGCGCAAGATGGCGAGCTCGCGGCCGGGAGGACCTTTTCAGGCGAGTTGACGAGCGCCGACAGCGCTGGCGACGACAAGCAGCTTTACGATAGCTGGCGGGTGCGCGGGCAGCCGGGCGAGCGGTTGTCGATCGTTATGGAATCGGATGCTTTCGATGCACAGCTGGCCGTGACGCTCCCCGGCGGCACGCTCGTCAACGACGACAATCACTGGATTGCCGAGACGACCAACAGCCGTATCGATTTCGTGATGCCGGCGAGCGGCAGCGTATCGGTGCGGGCGAGCGCGTTCCGCGCCGGGCAATTGGGCGCGTATGACATCCGTCTCGTTCCTACGGCCGAACTCGCCGAAGCGAGCGCCGATACCGCGCCGCCGGGCGCGATCCGCCTCGGCCAGACGCAATCGGGCGCATTGACGAGCGACGATGGCGAGATCGCCGGCCGTCATACCGACCGCTTCGTCTTTACCGGATCGGCCGGCCAGCGCGTCGATCTGCGCGCCGCGTCGAACGATTTCGATACCATGCTGACGTTGCAGGGCCCAGAAAACATGCTCGTCCGCAATGACGATGACGGCACGGCGGGCGAGGCGACGCTCAACAGCCGGTTGCTCGCGACGCTTCCCGCCGCCGGGCAATATGTCATCAGCGTCACCAGCTATGGCCGTGGCTCGACCGGCGCCTATGAACTGGCCACCGAGCTCAACCGTAGCGGCATCGCCGATACCGAAAGCGCCTCGGGCAATGCGATGGCGTTGGCGATCGGCCGCTCGTTCAGCGGCGTCCTCGGCAAGGATGACGATACGCTCGACAGCGGCGAATTCCTCCAGCGCTTTACCTTTGAGGGCCGGCGCGGCCAGCCGGTGACGATCGATTACAATTCGGAAGCCTATGACACCTATCTGATCGTCCGCAGCCCGTCGGGCGAGCAGCGCGATATCGACGATACCGGCGAATCGCTCAACAGCCGCTTCGAGGATGTGCTCGCTGAGGACGGCCTCTACACGATCATGGCGACATCCTATGCGCCGGGTGCGACGGGGGCGTATAACCTGTCGATCGAAGAGGGCACATCGCGTATTCCGGCCAACCCCGAACAGCGCCGCGTCTTCGCGATATCGGTCGGCGTGGCGGATTATGGCGGCAATGCCAATAATTTGAGTGATACCGATACCGATGCCTCGAAAATCTACCAGAAGCTGCGCGAACTGGGCGTGCTCCACGAGGCAAGCATATTGCTGACCAACCAGGATGCGACGATCGGCGAATTCCGCCGCGCCTTCCGGCAGGTGGCGAGCCAGGCCGGACCCGACGATATCTTCCTCTTCTTCTTTTCCGGCCATGGGGTGCAGGAGGATGACGAGAACGATCGCGGCGAGCTCGATGGCCGCGACGAACTGCTCGTCTTCGGCGACGGCGAAGAGCTGCGCGATGATGAGCTGGCGCAGATGTTCGCCGAGGTGAATGCGGGTACGTCGATGATCGTTCTCGACGCCTGTTTCTCGGGCGGCTTCGAACGCGATGTCATTACGCGTCCCGATATGATGGGGCTGTTCAGCTCGGAAGAGGATCTGACGAGCCTTGTTGCTTCGGAATTCAACGCCGGCGGCTATCTCGCGCGCTTCTTCTCCGACGGCGTCGGCGGGCGCGCCGACGACAATGCCGATGGCAATATTACGGCTGGCGAGCTTGTCGCGTATCTGCGCTATCGATTCCGCGAACAATGCGACGGCCGCAATTGCATCGAGGCCGAGACCGGCGACGCGCAGCGCAATCATCAGGAATTGGTCGTCCAGCGCGGTAGCGTCGAGGTCGACGATATTCTTGTGACCTTGCCCGAACAATTTGGTTTGATCGGTGGGGCGCGGTAATCCTATCCTCTCCCTAGATGGGAGAGGAATTTCACGGCAAGCGAAACACCCCCTCGATCACGGTAACGCAGCGCCCGCCGAGTACGGCGCGGTCACCGTCGAGCCGGCATTCGATCCGACCGCCGCGCGCGCTTGCCTGAAAAGCGCTGAAACTCTCGCGCCCGAGTCGCTCCGCCCAAAACGGCGTCAGCGCAGCATGGGCGGAGCCGGTGACCGGGTCTTCGTCGATCCCCCAGTCGGGAACGAAGACGCGGCTGACAACGTCCTGATCGCCGCCGTCTTGCGCCGTGACGATCGCCATCAAATGGGTATCGGCGAGCGCCTTGAAATCGGGTGAACAGCTGCGGACGGCATCGGCGTCGGGCAGCAGGATGATCGCCGTATCCTCGGCGCGGCCGACCGATGACAGGAAGACCTCTCCATCGGGCGTACCGAGCGCGGCGATCAGGTCAGAACGATCGATCGCTTCGACCGGCGTGATCGGCAGGTCGAGCTCATATCCGTCGCCCGCGCGGCGCACTTCGAGGATGCCGGCCTTGCGCGTGCGAAAGCGCACCTTGTCCATTTGCGGGTTCTCGCTGAGCAGCAAATGTCCCGAGGCGAGCGTTGCATGGCCGCACATCGCGACCTCGGCGGTCGGCGTGAACCAGCGCAGTTCGTAATCGGCATCGCCTTCGGCCGGCAGAAAATGCGCGGTCTCGCTGAGATTATTCTCCTCGGCGATTCGCTGCAGCACGTCGTCATCGAGCCAGCTATCGAGCGGCATGACGGCGGCTGGATTGCCTTCGAAAGGGCGGCTGGCAAAGGCGTCGATCTGAACAATGCGGATATCGGGCATGTATTCTTCCTTGTCATTCCCGCGAAGGCGGGAATCCAGAGCTGCAAACGATATCGCCATTTACCCTAGATTCCCGTCTTCGCGGGAATGACGAATGGTTGTCACGGGTAAAGCAGCCCTTCGTCCCAGCCGGTTTCAGTGCGCGTGAAGGTGCGGCGGTGATGGAGCCGATGTTCGCCGTCGCTCCATAGTTCGATATGTTGCGGGTCGAGCCGAAAGCCCGACCAGTGCGGTGGACGCGGCACATCGACGCCCTCGAACCGCGCCTTCATGTCTTCGTAGCGCGCGAGGAAAATCTCGCGGCTGCCGAGTGGGCGCGACTGGTCCGACGCCCAGGCACCAAGTTGCGAATCGCGGCTGCGCGTTGCGAAATAGGCATCGGCTTCGACATTGGTGACCGGGCGGACAGGGCCTTCGATCCGGATCTGCCGGCGCAGCGATTTCCAATGGAAGAGCAAAGCGGCCTTGGGATTGGCCAGCAGCTCGTCTGCCTTGCGACTCTCAAGATTGGTGTACCAGGTGAAGCCGCGTTCATCATGGCCCTTGAGCAGCACCATGCGGAGCGAAGGCTGGCCCTCGACCGTTGTCGTGGCGAGCGCCATCGCATTGCCGTCATTGGGTTCGCTCTCGCGCGCCTCGGCGAGCCACTCATCGATAATTGCGTGTGGATCGTCTGCCATGGCCGCGCTTTTAGCCCGGCATGGTGGCGAAATACCATGTGTAAAAGACGATCCAGCCGAGCGCCAGCGCGAGCAGCCGCGCGCGTAGGCTCATCCGGCGTCCCAACGCGCCCGAGATAAGCGCAGTCCCCAGCCCGACGATAACGAAGCGCGGCGCGCGCGCGAAGAAGGAGGCGATCAGGAAACCAAACATCGAGGCATCGGGCGGGCTGCCCGCGCCTGCCGATGCGGCGAAAAGCTTGTACGGCACGCCGCTGAACGACCCTTCGAACATCGCGGTAAAGCCGCCGGAATAATAGGCATCCGCCGTTCGCTCGATCATCGCAGCGTCGATCCTGGGCAGCGCGATGAAGAGATCGCGCACCGCTCCGGGGTCGCTCGCGGTCCAGAGATAGACGATTGCGCCGCCCGGAACCGCCGCGATCGCCGCGATCACGGCCGCAGCCGTTGCCACCCGCCATCCGCGCCGTACGGCGAGATAGCTGATCGGCACATCGGCAACGATAAAAAACAGGATTGCCTCGGCGAAAGCCCAGACCGCGACGATGGCAAGGCCCAGCACCATTGGTTAGACGGTGTAGAAATAATTGACGAGGTGGAAGAACAGCGGAGCGGCGAAGCTGACCGAATCCATCCGGTCGAGCGCGCCGCCATGGCCTTCGATCATCGTGCCCCAATCCTTTGCGCCGAGCGAGCGTTTGACGGCGGAGAGGACGAGTCCGCCAAGAAAGCCTGCCGCGACAATCGCCGCTGACATGCCGGCCGCTTCGAGCGGCGTGAAGGGTGTGATCCAGAACAACGCCGCGCCGATCGCCGTCGCCGCTGCGCCTCCGCCGATCAACCCCTCCCAGGTTTTGGCCGGGCTGACGCGCGGCGCGACCTTGGTGCGGCCGAACAATTTGCCGAAGACATATTGGAGGACATCGGAGAGCTGGACGATCGCGACGAGGAAGAAGAGCAGCAGGAAGTTCGATTCGTAATCGGGGATGTCGAGGATCAGCAGTGCGGGCGCGTGGCTGACGCAATAGACGGTCAGCATCAGCGCCCATTGGATTTTCGCGGTGCGGAGCAGGAAATCCTCGGTCTCGCCCTTCATCACGGCAAGGATCGGCAGCGCGAGGAAGGCGTAGACGGGGATCGCGATGCTGAAGACCGCCTGCCATTCGATGCCGATCCAGTAATATTGCAGCGGCAGGAAGATATAGAAGGCGAAGACGAGCGGCGGATTGTCCTCGGCGCGCGTCGGCGTCAGCGAGATGAACTCGCGCAGGCAATAGAAACTCGTCAGCGCGAACAGCACGAGCGTCACCATCTCGCCGAAGGTGAAGGCGATAGCGAAGATGATCACCATCACCCACCAAGCGCGGATACGCTCGTTGAGGTTGCGGACGGTCTCGCGGCCGTTTTCGCTCGCCACGCGGCGCGACAGGATAAAGCCGATCAGCGAGGCCAGCGTCAGGATGCCGCCGACGCCGGCGAACAGGTAGAAAAAGCGGTCGTCCATCAGGCGAGCTCCACCACGGCATTGCGGGCCCGCTCGAGGAAATCGGCCTTGGCCTGGCCCTCGACCAGCGCAATTGGCGGCCCGAAGCGTACCGAACAACTGATCGGCACGGGAATCCAAGCGCCCTTGGGCCAGGCGCGACTGAGATTTTCGAGATAGACGGGGATCAGCTCGGCATCGGGATAATCCTGCGCGAGATGATAGAGTCCGGATTTGAACGGGCCGGGCAGAATTTCGTTGCCGCGCGTCCCTTCGGGGAAAATGATCAGCGATTCGCCCTTGTCGAGCACATCGCGCAGCGGCTCGAGCGGGTCGGTTCCGCGCGGCGCCTTGCGTTCGATGAGGACGGCATTGAGAATGTTCATCGAGAAATAGCGCGACAGGCCGTGCCGCCCCCAATAATCGGCCGCCGCGACGGGATGCGTTGTGTCACGCAAATCGCCGGGCAGCGCGCTCCACAGCAACACCGTGTCGAGATGACTGCCGTGATTGGCGAAATAGATTCGCTGCCGCCCCGAAGGTTCGCTGCCTTGCCAGCGCGGATGGCCGCCCACCAGGAAGCGCGTCAACGCGAAGATCGCGAGCCGCATCATCCGGCGC
>JABDLY010000100.1 GCA_013001755.1 Sphingomonadaceae bacterium | reverse complement strand
CATCTGGTGCGGGGTGATCGGCAGAGGTGCCGGTGTTTTGTCGCGTAGGTATATTTGCTACAGCGGCGGCAGCGCAATTGCTGTTGCATCCTGAGGGCGTCAGCGCGGGTATCGACGAATATCCCATATCACCGCCTTGTAAACTGGTATCAATATCCCTGCCTGCATCAATAATGGCGTCGTCATTTGCTGCATCAATTATGTTGAACGTGATTCCTTTTTCCAGCGCCTCTGGAGTATCAACCGCGCTCCAAGCTCTTAAGTCCGTTTGAAATGTGCTAAGGGAATCAGTGTCGTTTCGCGAAGACATCAAGGACCCATTGATGTCGGTGTAGGAGAATATCGCTCTGATCGGCCCGCCTGGGTAATCTGCAACTACGACGAACCCATGATCCGCTAGACCAGCAGTGTTACCGGCAGCTCTTGAGATGTAGTAACCGGTTTCTCCAGTCGGATCGATAATATTGATCGGGTCGTTCGAGACATACGTATACAGGTTCATTCCATCTTCGTAGCCGACAGGATCAGTCTGCATCCAACATGCTTGCGCAGGCGTAGCCATAACGGCAACGAAGGTAATTGCCATTTTTCCAGTCATGAACGTCGAGTTTTGCATGAGTCGCTCCCCTCTACAACTTAATGGATCGCGGTATCACAGTTTTGAAAAACTGGTACAATGATTAGAACCATTTTGGGGTAGCTAAGTACTTGATCTTGGTATTTGATGGTCTTCCAGCTGCTATCTCCGCCCCGCCTCCTTCGCCAGCAACTTCTCCTTCATCTCCAGCCCCCAGGCATAGCCGCCGAGCGAGCCGTCGCTGCGTTTGGCGCGGTGGCAGGGGATGAGGACGGCGATCGGGTTAGCGCCGCAGGCCGTTCCCGCCGCGCGCACCGCCTTGGGACGGCCCGCTTTCGCGGCCAACGCCGCATAGCTTAGCGTTTCGCCGGGCGGGATGCGGGTCAGTTGCTGCCAGACGGCCTCCTGAAAGGCCGTGCCCTGAACATCGAGCGGCAGGTCATGCGGGCGCGCGGGATTATCGACCGCCGCGACCGCCCGCTCGGCGAGTTCATCGAGCGCATCGCCTGCACGCTCGATAGTGGCATTGGGGAAGGTTTCGTGGAGAATGGCCGGTTTGCTATCGAAGGCCAGCCGGCAGATGCCGCGATCCGTCGCCGCGACCAATAATATGCCGAATTGCGTTTTCGCAGTCGTCCATCGGATCGTTACGCCCTTGCCGCCCTTGCGCCAGGCCGAGGGCGTCATGCCGAGCCGCTTGCCGCTATCCTCATAGAAACGCGCGGGGCCCGAATAACCGGCCTCGTAAATCGCCGCCGTCACGCTGTCTTCCTCATTGAGTGCACGTCCCGCGCGTTCGGCGCGGACGCCGCGGGCGTACGCGGCGGGCGTCACGCCCATGGCGCGCTTGAAAATCCGCTGGAAATGAAAGGGCGAATAGCCGACCGCTTCGGCAAGCCGGTCGAGCTTGGGCGCTTCCTCGGCCGCCTCGATCATCCGTACGGCGGTTTCGATCGCCTCGGTATCGCGCGCCACCTCATCGGGCTTGCATCGCTTGCACGGCCGCAGCCCATCGGCCTCGGCCGCATCGTTATCGTTGAAGAAACGAACATTTTCCCGTTTGGGCCGCCGCGCCGGGCACGACGGACGGCAATAGATGCCGGTGGTCAGCACGCCGATCACGAAACGCCCGTCATAGCTGCGGTCGCGCGCCATCGACGCGCTCCAGGCTTTCTCCTCGTCGATTGACGCCAGCATCAGCCGATCCTCTCTATACGTGCCGCGAAACAGCCATGCGCCGCATTATGCGCGTCGATATAGGCGATTTTATCGTCCGCCAGAAGCGCCTCAAGCGGAGCCTCGACATCGCCCGGCATCGCGAGTGCAGCGTCGACCAGCATGCCTTTGTCGTCAAAACCGCGCAAACTGAGCGGACGATTGGCAAAGACCGGCGGCAATGTGTCGATATATTCCGCCGGTTCGCGCGCGGCTTCGCGGATGTAGATAGCGTGCGTCGCGCGATAGGGCGTATCGGCGTCCTGCGAGACATGATTGACGAGAATCAGCGTCTCGCCGGCCTCGGCATCTTCAAGGCTGACACGGCACGGATAGCCGCGCGAACTCTTGGCCTCGACGCGTACTGCATTTGCGGCTTCGAGCACATCTTCGCCGGCTCCAATCAGATGCGCATAGGGTTCGGGATCGATTCCGCGAATTCGGTAGGACATGGCAAACTCCTTTGTTTCGACAGCCTCGGTTTACGTCCGCCCGAATGTCGCTGCGTCCCGAAAATTGCGGTCAAACGAAAAAGCCCTGTTTCTTGCGGTGCCGCTCATGTTAGACTGGCCATCTGTCATGTCATTGGGGGGAGACTGTCATGGCCCGCTGGATTGCACTTTTCGCTCTGTTCCTGACGCTTCTGCCGGTTTCTATCGCGTTCGCGCAGGACGGCGATGACGCGTCAAAGGGCGGCGATGAGGAACAGGCGCAGCAGAACGATGTCGTCAATGCATCGCGCAGCGTCGTACGCGTGGTGATGATCGGCAACGATCCCGAGCGTGGACAGTTCTTCCTCGGCCACGGCAGCGGTGCGGTTGTCGCCGACGGCTATGTCGTGACAAACCATCATGTCGTCGCCGAGATGATGAACGACCCGCGGATTACAATTCTGATCGTCCCGTCCGAAGGCGAAGCGGGCTTCCCGGGCCAGGTCGTGACCTCAGACCCGCGCGCCGATCTTGCGCTGATCACGACGCGGCGCGGCGTCATTCGGCCGCTTCCGATTTTCACCGGTAATCCCGGGGCCGCGGCGCGTGTCGCCGCACTCGGCTATCCGGGCAATGTCGACCTTGCCGAAAATCTCTCGGTCGACGATCGTGTCCGGCCGCTGCCCGCCGTGCGAACCTTCGGACAGCTTTCGAGTGGCCGCAGCCGCCGCGATGTCGATACGTTGCTCCACACCGCGGCCATTGCGCGCGGCAATTCCGGCGGTCCGCTGGTCGACGAATGCGGCCGCATAATCGGCGTCAACAGCTTCGGCGCGATCACCGAAGGCGTCGATGCAGAATTCGGCTTCGCGATTTCGGCGCGCGAGCTCGTTCCTTTCCTGCAAAACGCCGATATCCGGCCCGATATCATCACCGATAGCTGCGTTCCGCTCGACGAACGCGAGCGCCAGGCACAACAGGCCGAAGACCGCGAGCGCGACCAGACCATCCAACAGGTTGCCGAAAGGCGCGAAATCTTCCTCGCCGTCGCGGTCGCGATGATGGTGGTCGGTGCGCTGCTGATCGGCGGCGGGATCGTCGCGCTGATCTATCGGCGGAAATTGCGGACCGGCGCTCTGCTCGGCTGGCTCGGCATCATTATCGGCCCCGTGCTGATGGCGGGCTCGGTCTATGTCTTCCTCAGCCGGCCAAGCCTTGCCGATCTTGAAGAAGCGGCCTTCCTGATCGATGCCCTACCCGTTGGAGTGGAAATCTCCAGCGGCTAAGGCGCTGCGCGGCCTAGACTCCTGTTCGTCGTTACGAACGCGGCGGGCCGGAGGCGACCGAAGGTCAACCAATCCAGAGCCGGAAGCGATACCGCAAGCCGCTCCGGGTTGCTTCGCCGCTTCGCTCTCGCAATGGCCGAATCACGGCTCTGCGCAACCGCACTTGCGTATTTTTCACGTTTGCGAGCCCGCTCTATCTTGCATCGCAGCATAACGCTTGCTAGGTGCCGCCTCAGCCATAGCGGGAGCGTTTCGCCGCTCCCTTTTCTATGAACTGACATCCTGATTTAGGGGCGAGTTTACGCGTGGATATTTCCGGCGGAATCAAGGCCAGCCTGGCGGGCCGCTATGCGGCGGCGCTGTTCGAACTGGCCGAAGAAAATAAGCAGCTCGACGCGGTCGAGGGCAGCCTGGCGAAGGTCAAGGCGGCGCTCGCCGATTCCGGTGGGTTCGCGGCGCTGACGACGAGCCCGCTTGTCGGCCGCGATGCGGCTGTTGCGGCGGTCAAATCGGTATCCGATTCGCTTCAGCTCGATCCGCTGACTGCAAACTTCCTCGGCGCGATGGCCGAGAATCGCCGTCTTGCGCAGCTCGGCGGCGCAATCCGCGACTTCTCGACCATTGCCGCGCAATATCGCGGCGAGGCCAATGCCGAAATCGCCTCGGCGCATCCGCTTTCCGACGAACAGGTCAGCTCTCTCAAGGCGAAGCTCAAATCGCTCGCCGGCCGTGAAGTCAATATCGATATGAACGTCGATCCCGCGCTTCTGGGCGGCATCGTCGTCCGCATGGGTAGCCGGATGATCGACGGTTCGCTCCGTACCAAACTCAACTCGCTCGCCAGCGCCATGAAAGGCTCATAATGGACATCAACGCTGCAGAAATCTCAAAGGTCATCAAGGACCAGATCGCCAATTTCGGCACCGAAGCGGAAGTTTCGGAAATCGGCACCGTGCTTTCGGTCGGTGACGGCATCGCCCGCGTCCACGGCCTCGACAATGTCCAGGCTGGCGAGATGGTCGAGTTCGACAACGGCATTCAGGGCATGGCGCTCAACCTAGAGGCCGACAATGTCGGCATCGTGATCTTCGGCACCGACGCCGAGATCAAGGAAGGCGACACCGTCAAGCGGACCGAGACGATCGTCGACGTCCCCGTCGGCAAGGGCCTGTTGGGCCGCGTCGTCGACGGACTCGGCAACCCGATCGACGGCAAGGGCCCGATCGAATCGACCGAGCGTCGCCGCGTCGAAGTGAAAGCCCCGGGCATCATCCCGCGCAAATCGGTGCATGAGCCCGTGCAGACCGGCCTCAAGGCGCTCGATGCGCTGGTTCCCGTCGGCCGCGGCCAGCGCGAGCTGATCATCGGCGATCGTCAGACCGGCAAGACCGCCGTCGCCATTGACACCTTCATCAACCAGAAAGGCATCAACGCCGGCGACGATGAGGGCAAGAAGCTCTACTGTATCTATGTCGCCATCGGCCAGAAGCGCTCGACGGTCGCCCAGATCGTTCGCCAGCTCGAAGAAAATGGCGCGATGGAATATTCGATCGTCGTCGCCGCAACGGCTTCCGAGCCGGCCCCGCTCCAGTATCTTGCGCCATATACCGGCTGCACGATGGGCGAATATTTCCGCGATAACGGTATGCACAGCTGCATCGTTTATGACGATCTTTCGAAGCAGGCCGTGGCCTATCGCCAGATGTCGCTGCTGCTCCGCCGTCCTCCGGGCCGCGAAGCCTATCCGGGCGACGTTTTCTATCTCCACTCTCGCCTGCTCGAACGCGCAGCCAAGATGAACGAAGATAACGGCTCGGGTTCGATGACCGCATTGCCGATCATCGAGACGCAGGCCGGCGACGTTTCGGCCTATATCCCGACCAACGTGATTTCGATCACCGACGGCCAGATCTTCCTCGAGACCGACCTCTTCTTCCAGGGCATCCGCCCGGCAATCAACGTCGGTCTTTCGGTGTCGCGTGTCGGCTCCGCCGCGCAGACCAAAGCGATGAAAAAAGTGTCGGGTTCGATCAAGCTCGAGCTCGCGCAATATCGCGAAATGGCGGCCTTCGCCCAGTTCGGTTCGGACCTCGACGCCTCGACGCAGCAGCTGCTCAATCGCGGCGAACGGCTGACCGAGCTTCTAAAGCAGAAGCAATTTTCGCCGATGCCGATGGAAGAACAGGTCGTATCGATCTTCTCGGGTGTGAACGGCTATCTCGACAAGATCGCCACCGATCAGGTCGTGCATTTCGAAGAGAGCTTCCTGTCGCACATGCGCAACGATCACGCCGATGTGCTGGCGACGATCCGCGACACAGAGAAGCTCGAGGACGATACTGCCGACAAGCTCAAGGCGATCCTCGATCCTTTCGTGAAGACATTTGCATAGGGAGACACCGTCATCCTGAACTCGATTCAGGATCCATTGGCAACTACATCGCAGAACTTGCGCAAGTTTGCGCTCATAGATGCTGAATCAAGTTCAGCATGACGGTTATGGAAAGAGACTAGGGAAGAACATTGGCCAGTCTGAAAGAACTCAAGGATCGGATCGGGTCGGTTAAATCGACCCAGAAGATCACCAAGGCCAAGCAGATGGTCGCCGCCGCCAAGCTCCGCAAGGCGCAGGAAGCGGCCGAGGCCGCGCGTCCCTATGCCGAGCGTATGGAAACGGTGATGGGCAACCTCGCCTCCAAGGTTTCGCGGACGCCGCAAAGCCCCCGGCTGCTCGCCGGGACCGGGCGCGACCAGAAGCATCTGATGGTCGTCTGCACATCGGATCGCGGCCTGTGCGGCGCGTTCAATTCCAACATCGTCAAGGAAGCGCGCAAAAAGGCCGATGCGTTGACCGCCGAGGGCAAGACGGTGGAATTCTATCTCGTCGGCAAGAAATCGCGCGCGATCATCAAGCGCTACTATCCCGGTCAGATCGACCATCATTTCGACACCAGCGAGATCAAGAACCCGCATTATGACGATGCGAAAGAGATCGCCGAGGAGCTGATCGAACGGCTCGAAGCCGAGAAATTCGATGTCGCCTGGCTGTTCTATTCGGAATTCAAATCGACGCTGGTCCAGGAACCGCAGACCCAGCAGTTGATCCCGGTACCGACCGACGCCGAGGCAGAAGCCGGCGGCAAGGCCGCGGTCGATTACGAGCCCGATGAGGACGAAATTCTCGAAGAACTGCTGCCGCGCAACCTCGCGATCCAGATTTTCCGCGCATTGCTCGAAAATTCGGCGTCGGAACAGGGCGCGTCGATGACCGCGATGGACAATGCGACGCGCAACGCCGGCGAGATGATCAACAACCTGACGCTGATCTACAACCGCACGCGTCAGGCGGCGATCACCGGCGAACTGATCGAGATTATTTCCGCTAAGGAAGCGATGTAACGGTGGACGTCAGGCCGGCCCCGAGCGGGTACGGCCGGCACCAAGGAGCAAGAAGATGGCAGCAAACCTCGTTGGCAAGATTATTCAGGTGATGGGTCCGGTGGTGGACGTGCAGTTCGCCGGCGACTTGCCGCCGATCCTCAATGCGCTGGAGACCAC
>JABDLY010000081.1 GCA_013001755.1 Sphingomonadaceae bacterium | reverse complement strand
AAGCTGGGATCTCCTGATGTCTGAGGGCAACCGATCCAGCGAGAGATCCCAGCTTTCGCTGGGATGACGCGGGGATTTATGGCTATAAATCGCCGCCATGTCTGACGACACGCTTTCCCGCATTGCCGACGCGCTCGAACGGTTGGCACCGCCCGCGCATGATCCCGCCGACCCTGCCGCGCATCCTGCCTATGTCTGGCGCGGCGATGCGCTGTCGCCGGCAGGGACCTTCGCGCCGCTGCCGCTCGATCTGCTGACGGGGATCGACGCGCAGAAGGGGGCGGTGCTCGAAAACAGCAAGCGCCTGGCGCAGCAGGCCGCGGCGCATGATATCCTGCTCTGGGGCGCGCGTGGATCGGGAAAGTCGATGCTTGCCAAGAGCGTTGTCGCGGAGCTGCAGGAGGAAGGCGAAAATATCGCGCTGGTCGATGTCCCGCCCGAACGGCTTGACAGCCTGCCCGAACTCTTCGCGCTGCTCGCGCCGGTGAAGCGCGCCTTCATTGTCTATATCGACGATATCGGTTTCGACGGCGATGCCGCCGCTGCGCGCTCGCTGCGCTCGCTGCTCGAAGGCGGGGCCGAGGCGCGACCGGGCAATGTCCGGCTCTATGTGACGTCGAACCGCCGCCATATCGTGCCGCGATCGATGGCCGGGCAGGACGATCCGATCAATCCGCGCGATGCCCGCGACGACAGTCTCGCCTTGTCCGACCGCTTCGGCCTCAGCCTGGGTTTCCACGTCTGCGATCAGGCGGAATATCTCGCCATGGTGCGCGCCTATGCCGAGCATTTCGGGCTCGACTTCGACGAGACCGATGCGATCGGCTGGGCAACGCAGCGCGGCAGCCGGTCGGGCCGTGTCGCTTGGCAATATGTGGTGGAACTTGCGGGGCGCGCAGGGCGAAGCTTGGATTAGACACACCCATCCAATTTCCGATTACCCTGAGCCTGTCGAAGGGTTGTACTTCGCCTTTAACCCGCTGAGAGTAAGGGCAGCCCTTCGACAGGCTCAGGGTAATCGTATTAATTGGACCTATTCAATGCTTCCGCCATCTCCGCGACTTCGAGCCAGCGCTCTTCATGCGCTTCGCGCAAGGTGCGCGCGGCGTCGATCTGCTCGGTCAGCGCGTGGAAGCGATCGGGATCGGACCGGTAGAGATCGGGATCGGAAAGCGCCTCTTCGGCCGCGGCAATCTCGGCATCGATTGTGTCGATCTCGCCGGGCAGGCGGTCTAGGTCGCGCTGATCCTTGTAACTCAACTTGGCTGGTTTCGCTGTTGCCTGGGACGCAGGCGCTTTGCCGCCGGATGGTTTTTTCTTCGCCGTTTTCCTCTTAACCGGCCGCCGCTTCTTCTCCCAATCGGCATAGCCGCCGGCGACGATATCGACGCTCCCGCTGCCATCGAGTCCCAGCGTCAGCGTGACCGTGCGGTCGAGGAAATCGCGGTCATGGCTGACGAGCAATACCGTGCCTTCATAATCGGCGATGACTTCCTGGAGAAGATCGAGCGTCTCCATGTCGAGATCGTTGGTCGGTTCGTCGAGCACGAGAAGGTTCGATTCGCGCGCGAACTCGCGCGCCAGCAGCAGCCGCGACTGTTCGCCGCCCGAAAGCGTGCCGATCTTCACATCGCCGATCTGCGGATCGAACAGGAAATCCTTGAGATAGCCTTCGATCCGCCGCCGGTTGCCGCGAATCTCGATCCATTCGCCGCCTTCGCAGAGGATATCGCGCACGCGCTTGTTCGGCTCCAAGAGCGTCCGCTGCTGGTCGATAACGACGCCGTTCAGCGTCGGCGCGAGCCGCACACGGCCGCTATCGGGCGGCAGCTCGCCGGTCAGCATCTTGAGCAATGTCGTCTTACCCGCGCCATTGGCGCCGACAATGCCGATCCGGTCGCCGCGCTGAATCCGTAAGGTGAAATCGCGGATGATCGTGCGGCCGTCATAACTCTTGCTCAGATCTTTGGCGTCGATAACCGTCTTGGTCTTGACCTCATCGGCCTCGAGATCGAGTTTCGCTATATCCTGGATGCCAAGCATCGCCGCCCGCTGCGCGCGCATCTCGCTGAGTTTTTCGAGCCGGCCCTGGTTGCGCTTGCGCCGCGCGGTGACGCCGCGATGGAGCCAGTGCATTTCGATCTTGAGCTTGGCGTCGAGCCGCTCGGCGGCCTTCGCCTCTTCTTCGTAGACCTTCTCGGTCCACGCGTCATAGCCGCCGAAACCGATATCCTTGCGCCGCAACCTTCCGCGATCGAGCCACAAAGTCGATTTCGTCAGACGCTTGAGGAAGGTGCGATCATGGCTGATGACGATGAACGCGCCCTTGTAGCGCGAAAGCCAGTCTTCGAGCCATTCGATCGCCGTCAGATCGAGATGGTTGGTCGGCTCGTCGAGCAGCAGCAGAACGGGATTTTGCGCCAGCGCCCGCGATATCGCCGCGCGCCGCCTCTCGCCGCCCGACGCGGTGGCCGCGCTCGCCCCCAGATCGCTGCCGAGCTGCTCCGCAATCGCTTCGACCTCATGCTGCTCCGGCGCATCTTCGCCAGACAGCGCCCAGTCCATCAGCGTGTCATGCCCGCTCATATCGGGATCCTGCCGCAGCCATACGACGCGCGTGCCGGGGACGATCGTCCGCCGTCCCTCATCGGCCTCGATCTGACCCATTAACAGGCGAAACAGCGTCGTCTTGCCCGCGCCGTTGCGGCCGATCAGCGCCAGCCGGTCGCGCGCACCGATATGCAGGTCGATCCCGCGCAGCAGCCAATGCGTGCCGAGATTGAGGCCGAGCTCTTCGAAGGAAAGGATGGGCGCTGCCACGATCAGATAGGAAACCTCATCAAGTTCGTCGAACGGTCTCGTCACCCCAGCAAAGGCTGGGGTCTATCCCAGATATGCAATCGCGAGACCGAGAGCTGGGATAGATTCCAGCCTTCGCTGGAATGACGCACTATATTCATTCGGAAGGGATGGATATCAAAACAACCGCCATGCCGCTCAGTATCTCCAACCGCGCCGCCCGCCGCCTCTGGCTCGATGCGCAGGGACTATCCGCAACACCAACCGGGCCGCTCGATGTACTCGGCATTGTCGAGGCGCTCGGTTTCGTCCAGCTCGACACGATCCGCGCGGTGTCGCGCGCGCACCACCATATCCTGTGGAGCCGCAACCAGAACTATCGCGAACCGATGCTGTGGAAACTGCTCGCCAAGGATCGCGCGGTGTTCGAACATTTTACCCATGATGCGTCTATCCTCCCGATGAGCAGCTATCCCTTCTGGCGGCGGCAGTTCGGACGGCTCGGCGAGAAGACGGCGCGCTGGGAAGCCAATCGCGGGATGCTCAACGCCGGTGACCGGGCGGCGATCCTCGCGCGGATAGAGGCGGAAGGCCCGCTCGCCTCGAAACACTTCGATACCAGGGGCCCGAAGGGTGCAATGTGGGACCGCCCGCCGCACAAATTCGCGCTCGATCATATGTGGTATGCGGGCGAACTCGCGACCTCGCACCGCGAGAATTTCAGCAAATTCTACGATCTTGCGCACCGCGTGATCCCCGAAGAAGCGCGCGCTGTCGAACATCCTGAAGGCGCGCAGATCGACTGGCTGTGCCGCAATGCGCTGGCCAGGCTCGCTTTCGGAACGCCGGGCGATATCAAGCGCTTCTGGGAGGCGGCGACGCTCGACGAGGTCAAAATCTGGTGCGAGGCCAATGCCGCGGCGTTGATCGATGTCGAGATCGAATGTGCCGATCGCTCTACGGTCAGGGCGCTT
>JABDLY010000073.1 GCA_013001755.1 Sphingomonadaceae bacterium | reverse complement strand
GTGCAATCTCTCCGATCCCGAGGCCGTGGACGCGCTCGTTCCCGCTGCCGTCGAGGCGCTGGGCCAGCTCGATATCCTCGTGAACAATGCCGGCGTGACGCGTGACAATCTTGCGATGCGGATGAAGGACGAGGAATGGGATCAGGTGATCCGGATCAACCTCGAAGCCTCTTTCCGGCTCGCGCGCGCTGCGATGCGGCCGATGATGAAGGCGCGCGGCGGGCGGATTATCTCGATCACTTCGGTCGTCGGCACCACCGGCAATCCGGGGCAGGCCAATTACGCCGCTTCAAAGGCCGGCCTTGTCGGCATGTCAAAGGCGCTGGCGCAGGAAGTCGCAAGCCGCGGAATCACGGTTAACTGCATTGCGCCGGGCTTTATCGCTTCGGCGATGACAGATGAGCTGCCCGAGGCGCAAAAAGAAGAGCTTTCGAAGCGGATTCCGGCCGGAAAACTGGGCGAAGGCAACGATATCGCGGCCGCGGCCGTATATCTGGCATCCGACGAAGCAGCCTATGTCACGGGCCAGACGCTCCATGTGAATGGCGGAATGGCGATGATTTAGCTTGCAGGCGGATGAACGGGCTTGCGCGGCAATGCGCCGCGTTCTAGGTAATTGTTAAACCAGAACCAGAAGGATAATCCATGAGCGATACGGCCGATCGGGTAAAAAAGATTGTAACCGAACATCTCGGCGTCGAAGGCGACAAAGTGACCGAAGACGCAGCATTTATCGACGATCTGGGCGCCGACAGCCTCGATATCGTCGAACTTGTGATGGCGTTCGAAGAAGAATTCGGCGTCGAAATTCCGGACGATGCGGCCGAGGATATTCAGACGGTCCAGCACGCGATCACCTATATCGACAAGCAAAACGCCTGATTGCGGCTAGCGATCGGGGGCGGGCCATCGGCCTTGCCAGTGATTATGAACAACGGCTCGCCGAACAGCTTCGGAGGGCCGTTTTTCATTGGCGCGGAGCGCGCTATATGGATGACAATATTTTCGGGCTCGCGCTTTCGCGTTTCGAGCCGTTCCCCGGTTTCACCGGAAGATAGTGAGGAGCAGCTGATATGCGCCGCATAGTCGTAACTGGATTGGGCCTCGTCACGCCGCTCGGCGGCGATGTCGACACCAGCTGGAAAAACCTGATCGAAGGCAAATCGGGCGCCGGTCCGATCACGCGCTTCGACCCATCGGACCAGAAATGCAAAATTGCCTGCGAGGTAAAGCCGCCCGAGCATGAATGGGGCTTCGATCCCGCGCTGCGGGTCGATCACAAGGTCCAACGGCAAGTCGATCCGTTCATCATCTACGGCATCGATGCTGCCGGGCAGGCGCTCGAAGATGCCGGGCTTACCGAAATGTCCGACGAGGAAAAGCTGCGCGCGGGTTGTTCGATCGGTTCGGGCATCGGCGGGCTACCGGGCATCGAGAGCGAATCGAACGTGCTCGCCAATCGCGGACCGGGGCGCGTCAGCCCGCACTTCGTCCATGGCCGGCTGATCAACCTGATCTCGGGTCAGGTCAGCATCAAATACGGCCTGATGGGGCCGAATCATGCGGTGGTTACGGCGTGCTCGACCGGCGCGCATTCGATCGGCGATGCGGCGCGGATGATCCGCGACGGCGATGCCGACGTCATGCTGGCCGGCGGTGCGGAAGGCGCGATCTGCCCGGTCGGTATTGCCGGCTTTGCGCAGGCCAAGGCGCTCTGCACCGATCGCAACGACGAACCCGAAAAGGCGAGCCGGCCCTATGATCGCGATCGCAGCGGCTTCGTGATGGGCGAGGGCGCTGGCGTCGTCGTGCTCGAGGAATATGAAAAGGCCAAGGCGCGCGGCGCGAAAATATACGCCGAAGTTACGGGCTACGGCCTCTCGGGCGACGCCTATCATGTCACGGCTCCGCACCCGGACGGCTCGGGCGCCTATCGTTCGATGGAGATGGCGCTCGCCAAGGCAGGCGTCGAACCAGGCGATATCGACTATATCAACGCGCACGGCACTTCGACGATGGCCGATCTTATCGAGCTCGAATCGGTCAAACGGCTGTTCGGCGACGCGATCGGCGGTGTTTCGATGAGTTCGACCAAATCGGCGATCGGCCATTTGCTCGGCGGCGCCGGCGCAGTCGAATCGATCTTCTGTATATTGGCGATACGCGACCAGATCGTGCCGCCGACGCTCAACCTCGATAATCCCGATGAGGGAACGGAGGGCGTCGATCTGGTACCGCTCGAGGCAAAGGAACGCGAAGTCCGGGCCGTGCTCAATAACAGCTTCGGCTTTGGCGGCACCAATGCCAGCCTGGTGATGAAGGCGGTCTGATCCGTCGAGCGAAAGGGCGGATGCCTGATCATGCGTAAAATCGGTTGCACCGCGCTTGTTGTCGGCGGGCTCATGCTTGTCGCGCTATTTGTCGCGATACGCAGCTGGGCCGGGCCTGGGCCGCTCGCCGATCCCGTCAATGTGACGATCGCGGAGGGCGCAACGCTGACCGCCGCGGCGCAAAGCCTCGAAGAGGCGGGCGTGATCGTGTCGGCCGATCGCTTCGTGATGTTCTCGCGCGTCCTTGGCGGCAATGCGCCGGTTCGCGCAGGTGAATTCGAGATGCCGGCCTATGTTAGCCAGGCCGAAGCCTTGCGCATCCTGCAGGAGGCGACGCCGGTTCAACGGTTCGTGACCGTAACGCCCGGTATGCCGGCGGTTATTGTCCATGACAGGCTGATGGAGAACGAGCATTTGACCGGCGAAGTGGCGGTGCCCGAGGAAGGCTCGATCCTCGCCGACAGCTATTCCTATGAACGCGGCGCAAGCCGGGCGGACATCGTCGCGCGAATGCAAGGCGCCATGGATGAGGCGCTCGTCGAGCTATGGCCGGAACGCCGCCCGAACACCGCCGTGAGCACGCCCGAAGAAGCGGTGATCCTTGCCTCGATCGTCGAAAAGGAAACCGGCGTTGCCGAAGAACGCCGCATGGTCGCCGGCGTTTACTCAAACAGATTGCGACAGGGGATGCGACTCCAGGCCGATCCGACTATCATTTATCCGATCACCCAGGGCCGCCCGCTCGGCCGCCGCATCCGCCGCTCGGAAATCGACGCGGTCAACGAATATAACACCTATTCGATGGCTGGCCTGCCGCGCGGGCCGATCGCCAATGTCGGGCGCGAGGCGCTCGAAGCGGTGCTCAACCCGGCGCAGACCGACGCGCTCTATTTCGTTGCCGACGGCACGGGCGGACATGTCTTCGCCGAAACGCTCGACGAGCATAACCGCAATGTCGAGCGCTGGTTCGCCATCCGCCGCCAGCGCGGCGAAATGGAATAGCTAGCGAAGCCAGCCGCGCTTGATTCCCAGATGGGCGAACCAGATCTGGAAGAGGCAGATGATCACGACGATGATTGGGAAAAATGCAGCGTTGGCGGCCATGATGTCGAGAAAGCCGCTGAGGAAAAATGTCCAGACATGCTGAACGAGCACCGCGATCAGCGACAGGATAAAAAGCGACCGGGCAAAAGCGCGGCGCAGGAGCAGGAAAATTACACCCACTAGTCCTGCGAAAACGGCGATTGCCAAGGCGCTTGTGGCCCAGCTCGGCGTTCGTGCGATGATTTCGAGCTCTTCGGCCGAATAGGTCTGCGCCAGAGTTTCCGGGGTTGCCATGACCTGGCCGAAATAGGCCATCACGCCCAGAATATTCCAGATCAGCAGTACCGCCGCGACGATCCAGAACCAGATCGGCGGTTTCGTTCCTATGGCTTCGTTCATTACGCCCTCCCTGCGAAATTATGATGCGCGGGTATTGCACTCTCCGGAGGTGCGGGAAAGACCGCAAGTATCAGAGCCGCAATCCGGCGGTTTCGTCGAAACCGGCCATCAGGTTGAGGCTCTGTACCGCCGATCCCGCCGCGCCCTTGCCGAGATTGTCGATGACACCGACAAGGCGAAGTTGGCCGGCCTCGGTGCTGCCGAACAGCATGATCTCAAGCAGGTCGCTTCCGGCGCGGCGTTCGATGGGAATATTGGCGAGCGCATCGGTTTCGGATTGCGGTGCGATCCGGACTGCCGCCGCATCTGCATAATGATCCTCAAATATTCCGCGAATGTCCGCAAGCGATCCTGCATCGGTCAATTGGTTTGCCGTCAGCGGCACTTCGACGATCATTCCGCGATAGGTATTGGCAACCGAAGGCGAGAACAGCGGAGGAGTTGTCAGGCCGCTCCGTTTCGCCATTTCGGGAAGATGTTTGTGTTGCAGCGTCAGTGCATAGTTGCGGTAGGCGGTCGGCGCGGTGCCGCTTTCGAATTCGGCGATCATCGCCTTGCCGCCGCCCGAATAGCCCGAGGTCGCGTTAACGGTCAGCAGGGCATCGGGAGAAATGACGCCTGCACTGACCAGGGGACGGATAAGCGCGACGAAGGTCAGCGCATAGCAGCCCGGATTGGTCACGCGCCTTGCCGCGCGGATATGCTGGCGATGGTCGGGTTCGAGTTCGGCGAAACCATAGGTCCAGTCGTCATCGCTGCGGTGCGCCGTCGATGCATCGATGATCCGCGTATTGGCATCGCCGGTCAATTCCACCGCCTCGCGCGCGGCATCGTCGGGCAGGCAGAGAATGGCGATATCGGCGCTGTGCAGCGCTTCGGCGCGCGCAGCTGTATCTTTGCGCAGCGGCTCTTCGAGCGCGATCAGCTCGATTTCGGCGCGCGCGGCCAGCCGATCGCGGATTTCGAGCCCCGTCGTGCCTTCGCCGCCATCGATGAAGACCGAGAGCGTCACGAGCCGATGCGTTTGCGGCCGGTCACCGGTTGGTCATGCTCCCCGGCGATACGCGCAACGACATCGCCAAGCGGTTCGGCGACGACCTTGCCGTGATGCTGCGTGGCGTGGAGCAGCGTTGCAGCGTCGGCCATAAGGCCAACATGGTTGGGGAAAAAGATGATATCGCCGCGCTTCAGCTCGCCGCCCTCGGGCACATCACCGGCAAGTGCATCGAGTTGCAGATCGCTGTCACGCGGAAGATCGTGTCCGGCGAGCGACCAGGCCAGTTGGACGAGACCCGAACAGTCGATACCGGCAGTCGTGCGTCCGCCCCAGAGATAGGGGGCATCGAGAAAAGCTTCGGCGATCGCAACGGTATCCGGGGCGCTCTGACCGATCGGCCGGGCGGCGTCGCCATGATTTTCGGCCTGCACCGCCGTGATCCGGCTTCCCATCGGCAATGCGCCGGCGCCTTCAATATCGAGCCTTGGCGCGGTCACCATGTGACTGACATCGAACGGATCGCTCAACGCGTCGGTGTGAAGATAGCCGACATAATGATCGTGCAGGCCATATCCCCAGCTCCAGCCATCGGTCATATCGACGACCGCGAAACGTTCGCCATGGAATAGCTGCGAGCCGAGCTCGGCGTCTTCATCCTGTTCCTTGTAAAGCTCGGCGACGGGAACGGCGATGCTTTTGATTTTCGGGATCGCATAATAATGGGCGAGCACTTTGCCCGCCAACGCCATATCGGCGACATCGTCGCGATACGCATGGGTGCGCGGGTCGAGACCGAGCGACGGACCCGTCAGCGCGAAACTCGTCGGTCCAGCAATTCGCTCAGGCTGCTGCGGCACGCTCTCCGGCGATGAATTGTTCGAAGTCTTCAAGAAATTGCGCCCCGTTCCGTGTCTGCGCGACCAGGACGTTGCGTTTGTCCGCTTCATCACGCTGGCGCTGCAGATAGCCGAGGGTGGAGAGGGTATTCAAGGCGCGGGTTACGACGGGCTTGGAGACCTGTAATTTTTCCGCCAGTCCGCGCACGGTGTGCGGACCCGGCGTAAGGTAGACGAGAAGCAGCAGCGTCATTTGCCGATTGGTGAGGTCAGGGCGTCCCGAGCGGACATAGCCCAGCAAGGTATTTTTCCAGAAATTCAGGGCTGTATCGCCCACAAAACCTCCGATCTTGCGCCGCGCGCGGCGCGGTGCAGCTGTTGGTTCGTCTCAATAACGGACCAGCAACCGTTTTGTTTCCGGAATGATCGTAAATCCCGTGTATCAGCCGGTGGCGTATCGCTGCTTCAGCACTGCCCAGCTCGCGCGAAGTCCCAAGGCTTCCCCGCCCTTGGGCCGCGCGGGTTTGGCCGATCCGCGCCATGCATAGGTGTCGAAATGCGCCCAGACGGTGCCCGATTCGACAAATTTCCGCAGAAACAGCGCGGCTGTCGAGGCACCGGCCATGCCGTTCGTGGCCGCGTTGCCGATATCGGCGATGTCCGAGCGCAGCAATTCTTCATAGCCATCCCAAAGCGGCAATCGCCAGACCGGATCGTCGACCGCGGTTCCCACCTGCGCCAGTTCCGCCGCTAGGTCTTCGTCGTCGGTGAACAGCGCGGGCAGATCGGGGCCGAGCGCAACGCGCGCCGCGCCGGTAAGCGTCGCGAAATCGATCACCAGTTCGGGTCCGGATTCGCAGGCGCGGGTCAATGCATCGCCGAGAATCAGCCTGCCCTCGGCATCGGTATTGCCGATTTCGACGCTGAGGCCTTTGCGGCTGGCGATAATGTCGCCGGGCCGGAAGGCGTTGGCGGAAATCGAATTTTCGACCGCCGGAATGAGCAGGTGAAGCCGTACCGGCAGTTGCGCGCCGATCACGAGATTGGCGAGTGCCAGCGCATGCGCCGCGCCGCCCATGTCCTTTTTCATGATCAGCATGCCGGCCGAGCTCTTGATGTCGAGCCCGCCCGAATCGAACACCACGCCCTTGCCGACGATCGCGATACGCGGATGTTTCGGATTTCCCCATTCGAGCTCGATCAGCCGCGGCGCGCGATCTTCGGTTGCCGCCCTTCCGACGGCATGGATCATCGGATAGCCTTTTTCGAGATCCTTGCCCTGTGTCACGGTCAGCGCGGCCACCGATTCCGCGGCGATTTCCTCGGCGACCTTCTGCAGATCGGCCGGTCCCATGTCTTCGGCCGGCGTGTTGACGAGATCGCGAACGAGGCAGGTGGCTTCGGCGAGCGCTACGATTTCATCGATCTGATGGGGTTTGCCGGTCAGGAGGATGCGATCTTTGGCGGGTTTGTCCGATTCCTTGTAGCGATCGAACGCATAATGAGCGAGCAACCAGCCAAGCGCCGCACGGCCCGGCTCGTGATCGACCAGCCGATATTCACCGCTTGGCAGCGCGGTGGCGGTTTTCGACAGCGACCAGCTGACAAGGTTATCGGGATCGGCGACGCAGGCGAGCACCGACCAGTCATCGGCCTTTTCGCCCGGCAGGATCGCCATGGCATCGGCGGCGGCGTCGAAATTCTGTGCCTTGACGGTTTCGCGCTCGCGCTCGGGGCGCCCCTTGAGCCAATCTTCGAAACCGTCGGCGGTGACGAGGTGGATATCATGGGCGGCCTGGCCCTTGTCGGGCTGAAGAAGCGAGGAGAAGTCGGTCATGACGCGGCCATAGACAAGATCGGAGCGCCGCGCCAAGGCCGGCGGCGATCCCGCAAGTGCGTGGCTATCTAGGCGGGATGTATCGGAACTCCAAACAGATCGTGTTCATCAGCATCCTCGATCATGACATCGACGAAATCGCCGGCTTCGAGGCCGATGGCATCGCGGAGATGAACTTCGCCGTCGATTTCGGGCGCGTCGGCCTGCGAGCGGCCGGTCGCGCCGCCTTCGCCGTCGGCAAGGTCGATGATGACTTTCTGGATACTGCCGATTTTGGCCTGAAGCTTGGCCGCGGAGATAATCGCGCATTTCTCCATCAGTCGCGCATAGCGTTCTTCCTTGAGCTCCTCGGGCACCGTGCCGGGGAGATCGTTGGCCGCGGCGCCTTGGACGGGTTCGAAGCGGAAGGCGCCGACGCGATCGAGCTGAGCCTCGTCGAGCCAGTCGAGCAGATAGTCGAAATCCTCGTCGGTCTCGCCGGGAAAGCCGACGACGAAGGTCGAGCGGATGGTGAGGTCGGGACAGATCGCGCGCCAGCCTTTGACGCGCTCGAGCACCTTGGCGTCGTTCGCCGGGCGCTTCATGGCGCGCAGCACCGAACGGCTCGCATGCTGGAACGGAATGTCGAGATAGGGGGTGATCAGGCCGTCGGCCATCAGCGGGATGACCTGATCAACGTGCGGATAGGGATAGACATAGTGGAGCCGCACCCAGATATCGTTGTCCGGCGTACCGAGCTTGCCCAGTTCGCGCGCCAGGTCGGTCATATGCGCGCGGGCTTCGCCGCCTTTCCACAGCCATGACGCATGTTTGAGATCGAGCCCGTAAGCCGATGTGTCCTGGCTGATTACCAGCAGCTCTTTTGTTCCGGCCGCGATGAGTTTTTCCGCTTCGCGCAGGATCGCATCGGGTCGTCGGCTGACGAGATCGCCGCGGATCGACGGGATGATGCAGAAGCTGCAGCGATGGTTGCAGCCCTCCGAAATTTTCACATAGCTATAATGACGCGGCGTCAGCTTGAGCCCGGCCTCGGGAACGAGATCGACATAGGGCGAGGGCGGCATCGGGGCGGCTTCGTGAACCGCGCCGACGACCTCTTCATATTGCTGCGGCCCGCTGATCGCGAGGACTTGCGGAAAGCGCGCGCGGATCGTCTCGGCCTCCTTGCCCATGCAACCGGTGACGATGACACGGCCATTTTCGGCGATCGCCTCGCCGATAGCCTCAAGGCTTTCTTCCTTGGCGCTGTCGAGGAACCCGCAGGTGTTGACGAGGACGACGTCGGCATCGTCATAATCGGGTGACAGGCCATAGCCGTCCGAGCGCAGCTTCGTCAGGATGCGTTCGCTGTCGACCAGCGCCTTGGGGCAGCCGAGCGACACCATGCCGATTTTCGGTGGGGAAGGGAGGGTTGTGGCCATCGCCGCGCCAGATAGGGGCTCTGCCGCCAAAAGTCACACCCGCAGGCCGAATCTATCATTTCGCAACCGATATGATATGTTCGGCGTTCATCTTGGGGGAGGGTTGCAATGGATATTTTCGCTGTGAACTGGCTGGCTGTCGTGCTCGCCGCGCTTGCGGGCTTTGTCGTCGGTGGCATCTGGTACGGGCCGCTACTGGGCAAGCGCTGGATGGCCGCGATCGGGATGACCGAAGACGATATGGAGAATGTACACAAGAGCGACGGATTGGTGAAAATCTATGGTTCGACCTTCCTGCTCAGCCTCGTGGCGTCATGGACGCTTGCGCATGTCTTCGCGACCTATCCCGATCTCGCCTTCAACATAATGGTGCTGACGGCGTTCGGCGTAGCGCTCGGTTTCGTCGTCCCGGCACTCTGGACCAACTATCTGTTTCAGGGATCGAACCGTTCGTTGTTCCTTATCGACGGTGGATATTGGCTGCTGTTCTATACCGCAATGGGGCTCGTGCACGCTGCCTTCGCTTAGCCGCAATTCCTCCCCAGCGCGAAGCGCGTCAGGGGAGGGGACCATGCGCAGCAT
>JABDLY010000047.1 GCA_013001755.1 Sphingomonadaceae bacterium | reverse complement strand
AAGCTGGTGATCCGCAAGGAATTGCGTAACTAAATCCTCCCCGTGCCGGGGAGGATGGGCTAGTTGTAACCTCCCGGCCCACCCCACCGAACCACCGCCCATAACCAAAAAGGCACGCACAATGCTGCAATCGATCAATGACTGGTTCCTCGGGCTCGGCGCGGAATATGGCGTGAACCCGTATATTTTCGGCGGCATCTATGTCGGCGCCATCCCCTTCTTCCTGGCCACCGTTGCCTGGATGGTGCGGCGAAAGCGGCGCGGCGAGCCGATTGCGATGCAGATCAGCCTCGCCGGTTTCCTCGCGATGTCGGCCTATATCTATCTGATCGTCGCGGGTCGCAATCTCGCCTGGTGGGTCTATGCGCTGATCGCGGCGCTTATACTCTACACGATCTGGTCGCTGGTGAAGAAGGTGCGCGAACCGGCTGGCTCGCCCGGAGCCGAATAACCGCGGAGATTGCGCGACTGCGCCTTGCCGCGCTAAGCCGTCGAAATGGCAAAAGTGCGAAAACACAGCCGGTTGAAAGAGCCGGTCGAGATCGGCTGGTGCGAACTTGTCGACCTGCCCGAGCTTGGCCTTCTGGATATGCACGCCAAAATCGACACCGGCGCGCGGACGTCTTCGCTCCACGCAACGCACGTCAAACCGTTCGAGCGCGACGGCGCGCCATGGGTGAGTTTCCGGTCGCCGCGTTCGATCGGCCATAGGCCGCAGGATTGCGAGGCACAGGTGATAGCGACGCGCCGGATTACAAGTTCGAACGGCCATATCCAGACGCGCTTCGTCATCGGGGCCATCATGCGATTGGGCCCGCTCGAATGGCCCGCACAGATAACGCTTGCCAATCGTGCTACGATGGCGTTTCCGATCCTCATCGGCCGGCGCGGATTGCGCCGTGGGTTTCTGGTCAATAGCGGCAAACGCTGGTTGCTCGGCAAACCGTCCAAGGAAGGGACGAAAATATGAAAATCGCAATGCTGGCGCGCAACGCCAAGCTCTATTCGCACCAGAAGCTAGTCGAGGCGGCCGAAGCGCGCGGGCATCAGATCGATATTCTCAACACATTGCGTTGCACGATGAACATCACCTCGCACCGCCCGACCTTGCTCTATGAGGGCGAGACGGTGACCGGATATGATGCGGTGATCCCGCGGATCGGCGCCTCGATCACGCAATATGGCCTTGCCGTGCTGCGCCAGTTCGAAATGTCGGGCGTCTGGTCATTGAACGAGAGCGTCGCCATCGGCCGCTCGCGCGACAAGCTCAGAAGCCTGCAGATTCTTTCGCGGCGCGGTCTCGGTCTGCCCGTCACCGCCTTTGCCCATGATCCGAAACAGACCGGCGAAGTGCTCAAGATCGTCGGCGGCGCGCCTTGCGTCATCAAGCTGCTCGAAGGGACACAGGGGATCGGCGTCGTCCTCGCGGATACCGACAAATCGGCAAAATCGGTGATCGAGGCGTTCCGCGGCGCCAACGTCAACATTCTGGTGCAGGAGTTCATCAAGGAAGCCGGGTCGAGCGACATTCGCTGCTTCATTATCGGCGGCAAGGTGATCGCGGCGATGATGCGCACCGGCGGCGAAGACGATTTCCGATCGAACCTCCATCGCGGCGGATCGGCCAAGACCATCAAGATCACGCCCGAGGAACGCTCGACAGCCGTGCGCGCGGCGAAAGCGATGGGGCTCAATGTCGCGGGCGTCGACATGCTGCGCTCGAACCACGGCCCGGTGATCATGGAGGTCAACAGCTCGCCGGGCCTCGAAGGCATCGAGAACGCGACCGGCAAGGATGTCGCCGGCGCGGTCATCGAATTCATCGAGAAGAACCAGACCCCCGGCAAGACAAAGACGCGCGGTCAGGGATAGGGAGAGCGTGAATTTTTCCTCTCCCCTGAAGAGGGGAGGGCTTATTCACATCACCTCGTCTTCGTCGAGCATCGTGTCGGTCAGGATCGCGTCGGTAATCCCGTCGACGCGGTCGGCGGCGCTTTCGATTTCTTCGACCTGCGCGATATGGAAGAGCGCATCGCCGCGATTGACGATCGGCAGCGTTGCATGGCCGATGATCAGCCCGTCGATCGGCGCGACGATCTGGTCCTCTTCGTCGGTCACGGGGTTGGCGATCAGCGCCAGCCGCTGCCCCTCGCGAACGATATCGCCCGATTTCGCCCGGGTGACGCAAACGCCGCCGCGCGGCGCGCGGACCCACAGGCTGCGCTTGGAATGGAGCGGCGGATGCGGGACCTTGCGGCGCGTGGGCGGCGGCAGCATCTCCATCGCCTCCATGACGCGCAGGATGCCGTTGACGCCGGTGCGGATCGAGAATTCGTCGAGCCGCAACCCTTCGCCCGCCTCGAACAGCAGCATCTCGACCCCGGCGTCGAGCGCGACCTTGCGCAGCGAACTGTCGCGCAGCGGCGAGGTGATGATCGCCGGCGCGCCGAAGGCGTTGGCGAGCCGCTCGGCCATCGGACTATCGGGGCTGATGCGTATTTGGGGGAGGTTCTTGCGGTGGATCGCGGCCGAATGGAGGTCGATGCCGAAATCGGCGCGCTCGATGATCTCGCTGCGGAAGATATGGGCGAGCTGCGAGGCGAGCGAACCCGTCTTCGAGCCCGGAAACGAGCGGTTGAGGTCGCGCCGGTCGGGCAGGTAGCGGCTGTTGGCGACGAAGCCGTAGACGTTGACGATCGGCACGCAGAGCAGCGTTCCCGACAGCGAACGCGGCGAAACCCTTTTGAACAGCCGCCGGATAATCTCGACCCCGGTGATCTCGTCGCCATGGATGGCGGCGCTGACGAACAGCACCGGGCCGGGCTTGCGGCCATGCGCGACGCGCACCGGCAGGCCGACCGTCTGCCCCGCAGAAACCCGGCTGATCGGTATCTCGAACCCCGCGCGCTTGCCGGGCGCGACTTCGCTGTCGGCGAATTCGAACGGCGCGGCCTTGTCCATGATGCATCCCCCTTCCGGTTGCCTTAGCCGATCAGGCGCGGACGCAACATGCCGAAACGATCGCCGGCCGCTTTCAATCCATGTGATAGACGACGGTGATCGCGAGCGCTGCAATGAAGAAGCCGAAAGCGGCGAGCGTCGAGATGCCGTCGCGCCAACGGCTGATCCGCTTGCGATAGGCGCGCTCGAACGCCGCGATATTGGCCTTGAGCGCCTCTTCGCAGGTCAGCAGCGCGGTATCGACCGCCGGCGCCGTTTTGTAAAAGGCGACCAGTTCGTCGAGTTCGATGCCATCGAGATCGGGATAGCGCCTGAGCAATTCGGCGGCGCGGTTGCGTTTGACGGGATTGCCGTCGCCATGGCCGGCGGCGGGAGGTGAAAGAACGAAAGTCATCGTCCAGGATTCCGGGGGCACAAAGGAGCGGACCCCCGCGCATCTTTGCACGGCAAAGACGCGCGCAATTGCGCCTGAATGACGCGGATTTCAAGAGGGAATCGGAGGGGCGGGCAGGGCGTTTGTCGCAAATGGTCGGTGATGCCCGCGGACAATATGCCATGACAGGTCCGCTTTCGCCGACTCATTCCTGACATTTATTAAATAGCTAGCAATCCTGATTTTGGTGGGAACGAACTCCTCCCTCCGCACGTTCGTTATCATAGTCGGCAAGGAGGACGCTGGTCCAGGTTCGACGACACAAACCCCAAAAAGAACGGAGATAGAAATGACCAAAGGACTTTCGAAATTGGAATCGCTCACCGATACGGCGCTCGACAGTGCGATCGGCTATGAAAAGGCTGCCGAAAAAGCGGAATCGGCGAGCTTGACTCAAACGCTTCAGGAGCAGGCCGGCAAGCGGCGCCAGCTCGTCAACGACCTCAACGCCGAGATCGTCCGACTGGGCGGCGAGGCTCGCGAATCGCGCACATTCACCGGCACCGTCCACCATATCTGGACCGACCTTTCCGGTCTGTTCGAAAATGGCGACGAAGCCGCCGCTGAACGCGTCGAGGAGGGCGAGGACTATATCGCCAAGAAGTTCGAAGAAGCGCTCGAACATGGTGAGTTCGACCCGCAGACGCGGACGGTCATCGAACGCGCCTGTGCCGAGGTCAAGGAAGGCGAACGCCTGACCGACCGCCTCGAGGCGCTGCACGACTAGACTTCACGAGCGGCCCCGAACGCCGATGGCCCGCAGGTCGTATCGCGACCTGCGGGCCATTTTTTGTCTTGCGGAGGATGATCGCCTGACCGGTCGGTTCCAGTCATCATTCCGACCGCCAGCCCTCGCCGACTCGTCGGCCAGTGCGATTTGTTCTATGCTTCCGGGCCGCGCGGCGATAGCCGGTATCGAAGGGGGAGTGCGTGATGTCCGAAGCCGATCTGCTCTACCATTTCATCCTTGTGCGCGAACAGCTCGACGCGACGATCGCGCAGACCGTCGGTCTCACGCTTGCGCTGTTCGTCGGCATTTTCTATTTCCTGCACCGCGCGGGCTGGCGGCTGAAGGCGGCGCTGTTCGTCATGTATCTGCTCGGCTGGTTCACCTTCGTCACCTCGGGCGCGCTGGCGTCCGAACAGCTGATCGGCATCCTCGGCGATCTGGCCGGGCGCGTCGAAGCCGGCGAAGCGAGCATCGCCGCCCGCCGCGTCGTCGCGAGCATGAGCGGCACCACCAACATGTTCTGGGTGATCACGGTAAACATCGCCAACTACGTCCTCCTCGCCGCCGTAATCGGCTTCCTGTTCTTCTGGAAACCGCCGGGGGAGGGTGGGGCCGGAAACGAAGCGGAGGATGGCTGATTTTGGCCGAAAGCGGACGATCGACACATCTACTCAAAAAGTGCGTCGACAAGCGGACATTCGGGAACGGCATCGCCGCTACACTCTGCCGACATCTGATCCAATGTCCGTTTGAGCCGCTTCAGATCGGCAATCTTCCGTTCGATGTCGTGCGTGTGTTGCTTGCTAATCGCGAGAACGTCGCCGCAAGTGTAATCATCGGTGTCAACAAGACCCAATAGCTCGCGCAACTCGGCAATCGAGAAGCCGAGTTCCCGGCAACGCAATATGAATTTGAGACGCTTCTCGTCGTCGAGCGAGTAGAGCCGGTGTCCGCTGGCGGTGCGCTCGGGTTCGGGCAGCAAGCCGATTTTTTCATAATAGCGGATCGTCTCGATGTTGCTCCCGGTCGCTTTGGCGAGAGCGCCGCGTTTCATCGTCGCTATGATATTTCCTCTTGATCCTGTAGTTGCTACAGGATGTATGAAGTGGGCGTGAACACGTCAACCGACCAAGAAAAACTGAGCAGAGCGCCTAGCGCCGCGGCGGGAGCCGGCGTCGCAAGCGCTATAGCAGCACTCATAGGCGCTTCGTGTTGCGTGTTGCCGATCATCTTGTTTCATCTGGGTGTCGGAACGGCGCTGATCGGCACGCTGACCTTCTTTGCGCAATCGACCACCTTCTTTCTCGTCGCGGCGATGGCTTTCATCGCGGTTGGCGTGATCCTGTCGTTTCACGGCGGACGACGACCGAGCCGCACCTCGATCATTCTTTTTGCGGTCGCTACCGCCATCGTGATCGTCGCCTATGCGCTGCCGAGTTACGAAGGTTAGATATTGCGGGCTTTGGGCCTGCGATGAGGGAACTAAACGTCACAAACCCGACGAGGAGAAATGCCGATGAACGCTCTTATCAAATGCTCTGCCGTTTGCAGCGTAGTGTGTTGCGTGTGCGGCGCGATGATGATCGGATCATTTATCTACCTGCCCGATCCGCTGGCGGATTTTTCGGTTGGTTTCGGTCTTGAGCCGATCGTTGGAACCGCGCTCCTAATTGGCGGGCTGGCATTCGCCATTCTGCCCGTGCGGAAGCGCTTGCCGTAATGATTTTCCAATCGGCGATCACCTGTCCGCGATGCGGGCATGTCGAAACGGAGACGATGCCCACCGACGCCTGTCAGTTCTTCTACGACTGCAAAGGGTGCGGGGCGGTTCTGCGACCGCATCAAGGCGATTGCTGCGTCTTTTGTTCGTTCGGCACCGTTGCCTGCCCACCTATTCAAGAAGCGCGAGCAACGGGCGGATCGGCATGTTGCTGCTAGCCAAGGAGAGCACACGATGACCGAGATTGCCCAACGGCAGCTGGACTATGCTCGCAAGCCGATACCGTTTCTTTTCGGCTGGGGTATTCCGATCCTCGTCCTGTGCTCGGTGAACATCGTCCAATATTATTGGCCCGCCACAATCGTGTTGTGGATGATGATCGGGTCCTATGCCTGGATGGGGATTGGCTGCGTGATCAACGCAGCCCGTTGCGGTCGGCTGCACTGCTATGTCTCGGGACCGGTATTTCTGCTCGGCGCGCTGGCTATATTCCTCGTCGGGTTCGAGTTCGTCGATCTTGGTTCGATCCGCGTTCCGCATATTAGCTACACGACCATCGGGCTGGCACTGTCGTCATTCGCCCTTGAGTGGATATGGGGAACCTATGGCGCGGCATCGAAAGCAGAGACGCGAACGTAAGCAGCCCCTTATCAACGTCCACTTTTGAACGCAAAGCAGACACCCCAAGCGCTTGAC
>JABDLY010000029.1 GCA_013001755.1 Sphingomonadaceae bacterium | reverse complement strand
CTGCGGCATCTGCCAAAAGCCAAGTTTTGAATCGAGCCGTTCCGCGACGAACACACGCCCGTCGGCGTTGAGCAGCATCACACCGGCGCACGGACGGTAGGGCAGGCCTGCCTTCTTTTCGCTCATTCGGCGGGTTCGAGTTCCCCGGCGGCGGGCGCTTCGGCGGTTTGTCCGCTCGTGACCGCCTCATCGATATAGAGTTTGAGCGGGGCCAGGCAGCCCGCGATATCGGCCTGCGATGACGGGATCATCTTCCGCAGATTGGCAAAGCCGTGGATATTGCCGACCGCCTCGCGATAGACGGTGGGCACGCCTGCGGCGATCAGTTGCCCGGCATAGGCGCGGCCCTGATCGCGCAGCGGATCGAGGCTCGCGGTGATCAGCACCGTCGGCGGCAGGCCGGCCGCATCGGCTTTGGACGGGTTGGCGCGCCAGTCTTCGGGATCGCCGGCGTAGCTTTCGGTGAACCAGTCCATGCCCTGCTTTTCGAGCAGATAGCCCTCGGCGAATTCGACCATCGAGCCTTCCTGCGTTGCCATGTCGGTCGCCGGATAGATCGGGAATTGAGCGATGACCGGGACGGCGGCGGGCTCGTCGCGCAGCGCGAGGCTGACGACGATGGTGAGGTTGCCGCCGGCGCTGTCGCCGCATGGAATAAGGCCGGTAACCTGACGGCCGAGTTCGGCCGGGCTTTCGGCGATCCAGCGCGTCGCGGCGATGCAATCGTCGGGCGCGGCGGGGAAGGGGTGTTCGGGGGCGAGCCGGTAATCGACTGCGACGACCGGGATGTCGAGGTTGCGCGCGATTTCGGCGCAGAGCGCGTCATGCGATTCGAGATCGCCGATCACGAATCCGCCGCCATGGTAGAAGGTAACGACCGGGCTCGGCCCGCGGCTTTCGCGCGCATCGTAGAGCCGTGCGGGAATGTCTCCGGCGGGGCCGGGAATCGAAAGGTCGCGCTTGACCGCCAGTTCGCCCGCTTCGAGTTCGAGCATCTGCGACAGCGCGACATAGACTTGCCGCGCTTCGGCCGGCGGCATCTCGTTCATCTTGGGGCCTTCCTGCTGGGCCAGAAGATCGAGCACCATCTTGGTGTCGGGGCGCACAAAGGGATCGGTCATAGCGGCATTCCTCTCATATCTCGCGGATTTGCGTTTCTTGTAGCAACCGACGCGTGGTTTCGCCAGTATCGATGCTCGTCCGAAATCCTCTCCTTGGGAGAAGCTTTCAGGTTGCAAACGTCCGCTTTGCAAGGCGCGGGACCATCAGCCCCTGGCCCAGCGCGCGCACGACGAGGAAAATCGTGAAGCTCAGCCACAGGCCGTGATTGCCGAGCGGCGTCGTCAGCCAGAGCAGCGCGACATAGAGCGCGAAGGCGATCGCCATCGTGCCGAGCATCGCGCGGGTCCATGTCGCGCCGACAAAGATACCGTCGAAGATGAACGATACGACGCCAGCGATCGGAATCGCGATCAGCCATATCGAATATTCGCGCGCCGCCGCAACGACCTGCGGATCGGTCGAAAAGCTCGAGACAATGATGCCGCCGAATACCGCGAAGATCGCCGAGAGGATGATCGCTGTGGCGACGCCGCGAACGATCATCGCACGGTTGGTCGCATCGAAAGCCCGCCGGTCGCGGCCGCCGACATATTCTCCCGCCAGCACCTGCGCCGCATTCTCGAAACCGTCGAGCAACAGCGCCGAGAGCATGAACATCTGGAAGATGATCGCGTTCGCCGCGAGGATAACCGCGCCTTGCTGTGCGCCCTGCCGCGTCACCAGCAACATGGCGATGGTCAGGATCAGCGTCCGCAGGAAGAGATCGCGATTGACGCGGAACAGCGAGAGCAGTTTCGTCGATTCCCACAATTCGGTTTGCCGCGCCGCCGCGATCAGCGCCGATGGCCGCGCACTGGGAAACAGGACGGCGAGCAGCAGCGCGAATTTCAGGCTTTCCGAAATCACCGTCGCAATCGCGACGCCGGTCACGCCATAATCGAAGACCAGCACGAGCAACACATCGAGCCCGACATGAACGAGGTTGATCACGACCTCGACGACGAGCACCGTGCGCAGTCTTCTGAGCCCGATCAGCCAGCCGATCATCGCCAGGCTGACCAGCCATAACGGCATCACCCAGAAACGGATATCGACATAAAGCGCGGCATCGGAGCGCACCAGTGGCCCGGCTTCGAGAAAATCGAGGCCGAGCGGCACGATCCAGGGTTTCGCGGCGAGCATTAGCGATCCGATGATCAGGGCGATCGCCGATGCGCGGATCAAAGCGGCGAGGCGCTCGGTCTCGTTACGCTGGCCGACCGCCTGGGCGGTGAGCCCGGTGGTCGCCGTCTTGAGGAAATTGAACACCACGAACAGCCCCATCAGCAGCCGTGCGCCAAGCTCGACCGCGCCCTGTGCCGCCGCATCGCCAAGCTGCCCGATGACCCAGATATCGGCGATGCCAATCAGCGCGGTTGCGACATTGGTCGCCATGGCGGGAATCGCGATCGACCATATGGCGCGGGTATCGGTCATGTCGCGGGCGCTACAGGATTTTGCACACAAAGACACGAAGCCGCGAAGAGGGAAAATTCGCGCGGAGACGCGGAGGCGCGGAGAAATTCCTGCATCGCGCGAAGCGCTATATCGATCCAATGCTGCCGCCTGTGGCGGCGTCTCGATGTAACGGCGCTTCGCGCAAGACAGAAATTGTCTTTGTGCCTTAGTGTCTTTGTGTGAAACAAACTCCAATGCTCCACTTCGTCCATCACCCACTCTATGTCGCGCCGGCGCCGAAAGGGTCGCCGTTCCGCTTCAACAAATACGGGCTCGTGCGCGAGGCGCTGCGTGAGAGCGGGGCGGCGATGACGCTGCACGCACCCGAGCCGATGGAGCGCCAATGGCTCGAAGCGGTCCACGATGCCGATTATGTCGAGGAAGTGCTGACCGCCAAGGTGCCGCGCGACAAGGAGCGCCGTATCGGCTTTCCGGTGACGCCCGCCATCGCCGAGCGGTCGCTGCTCGCGCAAGGCGGGACATGGCTGGCAGCGCTGACCGCGCTCGACCATGGCTATGCCGCCAACGGGGCGGGGGGCAGTCACCATGCGCTGCCCGGTACCGGCGCTGGCTATTGCGTGCTCAACGATCTCGCGGTCACCGCCAACCGTCTCGTTGCCGAAGGCCGCGCGCGGCGTGTGTTGGTGCTCGATTGCGATGTCCATCAGGGCGATGGCACCGCCGTAATGCTCGCCGGGCGGCCCGAGATTTTCACGCTCTCGCTCCACGCCGAAAAGAATTTTCCGGTGCGCAAGGCGCGCTCCTCGCTCGATATTTCGCTCGCCGACGGGCTCGGCGATAGCGGTTACATGGCGGCGCTCGACGCTGCGCTGATGCCCGTGCTCGACAAGTTTGCGCCCGATATCATCCTCTATCAGGCCGGCATCGATCCACATGCGGACGACCGGCTCGGCAGGTTGGCGCTCAGCGATGCGGGACTCGAGGCGCGCGAACGCTTCGTCATGCGCGCGGCGAGGGAGCGCGCAATCCCGCTCGCAAGCGCGCTTGGTGGGGGATATGGCGACGATCACGGCGCGGTTGCGGATCGCCATGCGCGTTCGATCCTCGCGCTGGCGGACGAGGCGGAAGGCTGATCCTTGCCGTCGCGGGAAGGATTTTCAGCCCGCCCTGCAACCAACAATCACCAGCCTGTCACTTTTTCTTCTTTGTTCTGGCGCTTTGGCTGTGCAAAGACCCGCGAAATTCCCTATATAGCGGGCAGTATCATGGCCAGTTCGGCGGAAAAAATCGAAGAAAACGAACCGGGCGACGTCTCGGCGGTCGTCGTGCGGTTCGCCGGCGACAGCGGCGACGGCATGCAGCTGACCGGCGGGCAGTTCACATTGTCGACCGCGCTGGCGGGTAACGACCTCGCCACTTTCCCCGATTTCCCCGCCGAAATCCGCGCGCCGCAGGGCACTTTGTTCGGCGTTTCGGCCTTCCAGATCAATTTCGGCAGCCGCACTATCCGCACCGCTGGCGACGCTCCCGATGTGCTTGTCGCGATGAACCCGGCGGCGCTCAAGACCAATGTCGAGGACCTTCCCGAAGGCGGCATGATCATTGCCGATAGCGGTGCGTTCACCGACCGGAACCTCTCCAAGGCGGGTTATGAAGCCAATCCGCTCGAAGATGGCTCGCTCAAGAAATGGCAATTGCTCGCGATCGACATGTCCGAAATGACGCTCGAGGCGGTCAAGCCCTTCGGGCTCGGCAACAAGGAAGCGTTGCGTTCGAAGAATATGTGGACGCTGGGGCTCGCGCTCTGGATGTTCGATCGCAAGCGCCAGCCGATCATCGACTGGCTCACCGCCAAATTCGCCAAGAAACCCGAGATCGCCGAGGCCAACATCGCCGCGCTCAACGCCGGCCATGCTTATGGCGAGACGGCCGAACTCGGCTATGCCTTCCAGCCGCGCCATGTCGACCGCGCGCCGGCCGATCCCGGCCTCTACCGCACCGTCACCGGAGCCGAGGCGATTTCGCTCGGGCTGGTCGCCGGTTCGAAGCTCGCCAATGTGCCGCTGTTTTTCGGCGGCTATCCGATCACGCCGGCATCGGCGATCCTCCACCATCTGTCGCGCCTCAAACAGTTCGGCGTCACGACCTTCCAGGCCGAAGACGAGATTGCCGCGATCGGCGCGGCGATCGGCGCGAGCTATGCAGGCTCGCTCGGCGTAACCTCTTCCTCCGGCCCGGGTATCGCGCTCAAGGGCGAGGCGATGGGACTGGCGCTTGTCACCGAACTACCGCTGGTTATCGTCAATTCGCAGCGCGGCGGGCCCTCGACGGGCTTGCCTACCAAGACCGAGCAATCCGATCTCTATCAGGCGATCTATGGGCGCAATGGAGACGCGCCGATGCCGGTCATTGCGGTGCGGTCGCCGTCGGATGCCTTCCATTGTGCGATCGAAGCCTGCCGCATCGCGACGCAGTTCATGACGCCGGTAATGCTGCTGACCGACGGCTATATCGCCAACGCCGCCGAGCCGTGGCTCGTGCCAGAGGTCGATAGTTTCAAGCCGTTTCCGGTGACATTCCATGAGGATGCGCCCGGCGAGGGCGAAAAATTCAACCCCTATTCGCGCGACGGCAAGCTCGCGCGGCCCTGGGTCAAGCCGGGGACGCCGGGTTTGATGCACCGGATTGGCGGGATCGAGAAATCGTCGAGCACCGGCAATATCGATTATTCGCCGTCCAACCATCAGGAAATGACCGATATCCGCGTCAACAAGATCCTCGGCGTCGCCGATCATATTCCCGCACAGGATGTCGCGTTGGGTGAGCCGGGCGAAAGGCTTGCGGTTGTCGGCTGGGGCTCGACCTATGGACCGATCCATCAGTCGGTCAGCCGCGCGCGCGATGCGGGCAAGAGCGTCGCGCAAATTCATATCCGCCATGTCTGGCCGTTGCCCAAAAATTTGGGCGAGTTGTTAAAGAGCTACGACCGTATTCTCGTACCGGAAATGAACACCGGCCAGCTCAAAACCGTGCTCCGCGACCAATATCTCGTCGACGCACGGCCGCTCAACAAGGTGTCGGGCCAGCCCTTCCGGATCGCCGAGATCGAAGCCGCGATAGAGGAGCAGCTCGATGGATAAGCCGAAAAGCGTGCTGCCGTTGCTGGGGATGCTCCTCGTGATAATCGCCGTGATCTACATGCTGTGGAGCCAGTAAGATGAACGACATGACCCCCGTCACCGCGCTCAAGGACTGGGAGAGCGATCAGGAGGTTCGCTGGTGCCCGGGCTGCGGAGATTATGCGATCCTCAAGGCTGTCCAGCGGACCATGCCCGATCTTGGCGTAACGCCCGAAAACACCGTGTTCATCTCGGGCATCGGCTGCTCGTCGCGCTTTCCCTATTATATGGAAACCTATGGCTTTCACACGATCCACGGCCGCGCGCCGGCGGTGGCGACCGGCGTAAAGCTCGCCAACCCGGACCTCTCCGTCTGGCTCGTGACGGGCGACGGCGACGGCCTGTCGATCGGCGGCAACCATATGCTCCACCTGCTGCGGCGGAATCTCGATACGCAGGTGCTTCTCTTCAACAACGAAATCTACGGCCTGACCAAGGGGCAATATTCGCCGACATCGCGGCCCGGCACGACGAGCCCGTCGACGCCCTATGGCTCGGTCGACAGCCCGGTCAGCCCCTGTGCGTTCGCGCTCGGCTGCGGTGCGCGTTTCGTGGCGCGTGCGATCGATGTGAACAAGAATCTCGGCGGCACGCTCAAGGAAGCGCATGCGCACAGGGGCACGAGCTTCGTCGAAATCTTCCAGAACTGTATTGTCTACAATGAAGATGTCTTCGAGGAGTTCGCCGCCAAGAAGACCGCTGCCGATACGCAGATCTGGGTCGAGCATGGCGAACCATTATTGTTTGCGAAAGGCGCGAAGGGGCTGGCGCTCGATGTCGATGCGCTGTCGCTCAAGGTCGTCGATGTCGCCGATGGCGATTGGGAGGCGGCGGGTGTCGCGGTCCACGATCAGGCCAATCGCAGCCTTGCGATGATGCTCGTCCAGATGCCCTTCGGCGAATTCCCGATGGCGCTCGGCACGATCTTCCACAATCCGGCCGAGACCTTCGACGCCGCCGTCACCAAGCAGAACGAAGCGGCGTCGGTCGGCAAGAGCGATGATTTGCAAGCGCTGATCGCGCAGGGGCAGACCTGGACGGTTGAGTAGGTCTAAACCTTCTCCCATGGGGAGAAGGATAGGAAACCTTAATGAGCAACGCGAATTTAGGCGGAGTTGGATGAGGGGTTCTGGTCTACCGGATAGGTCGGTATCGCTCACCCAGCTCGTTCTAAGCTCGTACCTCGCCAAGAACTCGACATCCCTCTCCCGCCGGGGGAGGGTTTAGTTGGGATGACAGCCCCCGCAATCCTTTGGTTCCGCCGCGACCTTCGCCTCTCGGACCAAGCTGCGCTCAGCGCGGCCGCATCCGCCGGCCCCGTCATTCCCATATATATCCTCGACGACGAGACGCCGAAGCATCGCAAGATGGGCGCGGCGTCGCGCTGGTGGTTGCGTCATTCGCTCGAGAGTCTCGACGCTAGCCTGCGCGCCAAGCGTTCGCGGTTGATCCTGCGGCGGGGGAACAGCGCGACGATCCTCGCCGATATTGCGCGCAAGTTGGGCGCGAAGGAGATCCATGCGCTGCATCATTATGAGCCATGGTGGCGCAATGCCGAGACGGCGCTGCGCGAGAAGCTCGGCGATGATCGCGAGCTGGTCCTCCATGACGGCAATTATCTTGCACCGCCCGGATCGGTGACGACGGGGAGCGGCGATCCCTACAAAATCTACACGCCCTTCTGGAAAGCGCTGCGCGAACGCATGCCGCCGCCCGAGCCGCAGCGGACGCCGCAACAGATCGACGCCCCGGACCAATGGCCCGCAAGCGACGGTCTCGACGACTGGGACTTGCTCCCGAACAATCCCGATTGGGCGGGCGGTTTCGATGTCTGGACACCCGGCGAGGAGGGTGCGCGGGCTGCCGTGGATGATTTTGTCGACCACGCTACGCGCTATGACGAGCGCCGCAACTTGCCCTCGGTCGAAGGCACGTCGCGTCTGTCGCCGCATCTCCATTTCGGCGAGGTTTCGCCCGCTTATGTCTGGCATCGGGTTTCGGGAGTCGGACGGGAAGTCACGACCTACCAGAAGGAACTGGCGTGGCGCGACTATGCGCAGAACGCGATCCTGCAATTTCCCAAATATGGCTCGGAAAGCTACCGCGACCAGTTCGCCGATTTTCCGTGGCGCGATTTCCGGTCGTCGGCGGTACGCGACGAATTCGATGCGTGGTGCCGGGGGCGGACAGGTTACCCCATCGTCGATGCCGGGATGCGTGAGCTTTGGGCGACGGGCTGGGTGCACAACCGCGTTCGCATGATCGCGGCGAGCTTCCTGGTCAAGCACCTGCTGATCGACTGGCGCGAGGGCGAGCGCTGGTTCTGGGATACGCTCGTCGACGCCGATTACGCGTCGAACGCCACCAACTGGCAATGGGTTGCCGGGACGGGCGTCGACAGCAATATGTTCGTCCGCATCATGGCGCCGCTATCGCAATCGGAGAAATTCGATGCCGGCGACTATATCCGCCAATGGGTACCCGAGCTGGCGGATCTGGACGATCCCTATGTTCATGACCCCGGGCAGCATGGTTGCCTGCCCGCAACCTATCCCGCCAAGATCATCGGCCATCGCGAAGCCCGGCAGCGCGCTCTCGATGCTTATGCCGGGATTAAAGGAAGTTAGGTTTCACACAAAGGCACAAAGCCACGAAGATTGTACTGACGCGAAGCGCCATCATCCAAAACGCTGCCAATGCTCGTACGGCAACCATATGCGGATTGAGTCGCGCTTCGCGCAACTTCTTTGTGCCTTAGCGTCTTTGTGTGAGATCAAATCTTCAGCCGCGCCCGGAACATCCTTAGTGCAAGCAAAACCGCGACAATCGGCAGAGCGAAGGCAGCGATCAGCATCCAGAGCGGATGCGGAAACATCTGCGTTGTCGCAACGCTGGCCAGCAGCATTGCCAGCCCGACAATCCATGCCGGCAAGGCGCGGCTGCCGATCATGATAGCCACGGCCGCGCCCGCCAGCGCACCGAGGAACCATGCCACGACCACGGCGATCTTGGCGCCGAGCGGGATGACTTCCATGATTCGCACCTGATCGGCGGCATTGGTTACATCGAGCCCGTCGGGCGGCGGGAAAATCAGATGCCCTGCGCCCTCGGCGAGAAATACAACGAGTATCGCGACCGCGATTCCCGCCAGCGATGCAACGATCGTCCTGACTATTGGATTGTCCATTTTTGCCTCCCCATGTTGCGCCCCGATTATCAGATTTGCCGCATGCACCCAAATCGCACGACGGTTGCAGAGCCCCAGCTTGCCTTTTGAAACACTTGGCGGCAGGAAAGCAGCGGTATTGGGGGTCGTAATGGCGAGCAAATCGTCGACAAGAGGACAGCACCTGCTGCACGCCGATCGCGGATTCGCGACCGGCGCGGGCTGGTTCAGCGGTTTGTTCGCGCCGGGCTTTCGCAAGGTTGTCGACGGTATCGACGCCGGGCTCGCCGAAGGGCGGATCGAGGTGACGCTCCCTGGCGGCGAGGTGCGAATGCTCGGCGGGCGCGCGCCCGGCCCCGAAGCGCAACTGACGCTCAACAGCTGGCGGCCGCTCGTCCGGCTCGCGACATCGGGCTCGGTCGGCTGGTATCGCGGCTGGGCCGAAGGTGAATGGTCAAGCGCCGATCCGGTCGCGATCTTCGACCTCTTCATGCTCAACCGTGCCACGCTCGGCCAAACGGGGCGCGCCAAGGGCATCGCCAAATGGCTCAACCGCAAGGCGCATCAGCTCCGCGCCAACACGCGCGAAAATGCCCGCAAGAATATCGAGGCGCATTACGATCTCGGCAATGATTTCTACGCCGCTTGGCTCGACGAAACGATGACCTATTCCTCGGCGATATTTGACGCGCCGATCGGTGAAACCGAACCGCTCGAAGCCGCGCAGTTCCGCAAGGTCCGCACATTGCTCGATCGTCTCGACCTGAAGCCGGGCGACAGCGTCCTCGAAATCGGTTGCGGCTGGGGCGGGCTGATGGAGGTTGCAGCGGGTGAATATGGCGCAAAGATCACCGGGCTGACGCTGTCGACCGAGCAAAAAATCTATGGCGAAGACCGGCTCGCCAAGGCGGGGCTGACCGATAGAACGACCATCGAGCTGACCGATTATCGCGACGCGCGCGGAACTTATGATGCGGTGGCGAGCGTCGAAATGGTCGAGGCGGTCGGCCAGGAATATTGGCCGGCATATCTCAAAGCCATTGCCGATCGCCTCAAACCCGGCGGCCGCGCGGCGATCCAGCTGATCTCGATCGACGATGCGGTGTTCGAGGATTACGCCGCCTCGACCGATTTCATTCAGACCTATATCTTCCCGGGCGGGCTGCTTATCTCCGAAGGTCGGTTCGAGACGATCGCCCGCAACGCCGGGCTGAGCTGGCGCGACCGCAAGGGCTACCACGCCCATTATGCAGAAACGCTGCGCCGCTGGCGTCTGCGCTATGACGCGGCGGTCGAGGAGGGGCGGTTACCCGACGGCTTTGACGAGGCGTTCCACGATCTGTGGCGCTATTATCTGATGTATTGCGAAGGCGGGTTCCGTTCGGGCGGCATCGATGTCGCGCAGGTGACGCTGGTGAAGACGTCTTAGCGCGCCCTCTTGACGATTAATCTGATCGATCAGGCGCGGCGCGCCCGCTTCGCGCCCAAACAGTCGGCGGCCCCAAGCCCGCAATCGGCCGATTGCGGACATTCGCGCGCTCAGTGGAAGGGCACCAGTCGCCGCTGATCCTCATCCCACAGAGCGAGGCGCAGCGTAGCAAGCGTCTCCAGCGGAGTGAGCCTGTTCATTGCTCTCAAGCGTGGATAGGCCCTCAGCACTTCGGGAAGACGATAGAAGGGGATCCGGCTGGCGAGATGGTGAACGTGGTGAACGCCGATGTTGGCCGTGAACCAGCGCAGCACTGGAGGGAGATCCAGGTGGGAGCTTCCGCGTATGGCGGCATGGTGGAATGACCAATCGGCGCCCTGGTCCCAATGGGCGTCCTCGAATTGATGCTGGACGTAGAACAGCCAGACGCCAATCGACGCAGTGATTAACACCACGGGCAGGACGACCAGCGCGACAGTGCCGATACCGAACTGGAGGACAAGCGCGGCCAGCAGGAGGACGATTGCTGCGTTGGTCACGATTGCGCTGATCCAGTAAATCCATCCGGCGTTCATTAGGCCGATCGGGAGCCGGTGACGCAGAAGGAACAGATAGGCAGGGCCGAGACCGAGCAGAACGAGCGGGTGGCGGTAAAGGCGGTAAAGCATCTGCCTGGTGCGGGTCAGCGCGCGGAACTCGCGGACCGTCAGCGTATCGACGTCGCCGAGCCCACGCGCGTCGAGGTTGCCGGTGCCCGCGTGGTGCAGCGCATGTGAGCGCCTCCAGCAATCGTATGGAGTCAGCGTCAGCACGCCAAGCGCCCGGCCAAGCCAATCGTTGCCGGCCCTGCTCGGCAAGAATGCCCCGTGGCCGCAATCGTGCTGGATCAGGAATGTTCTGAGCAGGAAAAATGACGCCGGGACGGTGAGCACAAGCGAGAGAAGATAACCCGCTTCCACCGCAGCCAGCATCAGCCAGCACAACAACAGGAAAGGCACCAGTGTGATCGCAAGTTCGAAGCCGCTTCGCCAGGGCTGCGGATCCTTGAACGCCTTCAGTTCGCGGGTCAGCTGTCGCGGATCAAAGGGCGCGCTTGCCGAGCACGCAGCGCATCCGCCGACGGATTGGTCGGCTAGGGTGCCGTCCGTCGGCGCGCGCACCGCTTCGTTGGCGCCACTAAGGCTCAGCATTTCTTGGTCTCCGGGAGATTGGCTTCGATACAGAGGACAGTTCGCCAATGGAAAAGTTCCGTCAGATCGTGGCGATAAGCTACGCTCTACCGGGCTAGGTGGCAAGTCAGCCAGCGCGAACCTGCCCGCTGCCAGTTCGTCGCAGGCCATGTCGGCTTCCGGCCAGAGCGGGCCGCCTACAGGTCCAGTTCCTTTTGGGAAGCCAGAGCCAGTTTTTCGACGAGTTCGTCAGGAATTGGCTTGCTCGGCGAAAAGGTGACACCGGTCTTCGTAGCCTTGAGTCCGGCTGCCGCGATATCGTCGGCATGGGCAGTAATGGCGCCGGGAGACACGTAGAGGCCGCATTGCTTGCTGAAGGCAGCATAGCCAGCGATGATCGACTTTTCGATTCCGAACCCGGGCATCTTATAAGCGATGATCTCATCGGCGTCCGGCAATGTACGGGCAAGCTGCGCGCGCAATTGAACCAGCGTTGGTCGCAATGGTTCCGGAGCTTCCGCAATATAGGCGTCGTGATCGGCGTAAATCGTCATGCCTCGTTTTACCCCGTGTGACGACGTCGAGCAAATGCGTGGTGCAGGACAAATTCTGGACGAGATCTGCTGACAAATTCTATCACCGCGCGAATTCAGCGCATATCCGCTAGGCGTGGGGCCAGGCGCTCAGTGGACCAGTTTGGTCCTCGCGATGACCGTCTTCGACTTTATTGCGGTTCGCGCTCCTCGATCAGGCCTGCAACACATAGCGCGATTCGCCGGGTGCGCGGCACATCGTGCGGACGGCGCGTTGTTCTTCGCCGTCGATGATGACGACATCGGTGATATCAAGGCAGATCGCGCCATTGGGTTGTGAGTTGCGCGCCGTCACGGTCGAGGAGCCTGATACTTCCGGACGACTCTCGCTGATCCATTGCGCGGTCGCTCCGATTTCATCCTGTTCGATGACGCGATCTCTCGCTTCGGCCGCTCTCTGGCGCTCCTCGGGTTCGAGTCTGCATCCGATGGCGACGATCGCGTTGGTGAGGCCCGTTTCGGTGGGAATGTTCCGCGCCCAGTTCAGCGCCCTGCCGAACAGGCCTTCGAAATAGATGGTATCGCCGGGGGCGTCGCCGCAGGCATGCATGCCGTCGTCGATATCGCGTTCGGTGGTTATGGCGGTCAGCTGATAATCCTCGCATTCGGCATAGCGACAGAAGCGCTCCTCGAGAAAGGCGCGATCGTCGCGGTAGCGCGTCTCGGCCGCGCCATAGGCTGCGAAGCTCGCACCATCGGGCCCTGCGGCTTCATGTGCAGCGGAAAGCTCGGCGAGATAGGCGTCGACCCGGGCGGGTTCGTAGGCGGCGCGGCCGTTCGAAACCAGTTGCTCGAGCGTGCCCAGCGCTTCCTGATGTGCGGTAATTTGCGTCCGGAACGGTACGAGCACCTCGTTATAATAGGCGTCGATCTGTTCGATACACAGCCCGGCATCCTCGGCGCGATAGCGCGCCAGGTTGCGTTCGCGATAGGCATGACGGCAATCGGGATAGGAGCGATCGTCCATGACGGGCGCCGCCGGCCATTCGGGAAGAGCGGGCTGCGCTGTCGGCTGGGCGGCGAGCGGCGCCATGCACAGGCAGGCGCCAATTGTCGTGCACCATTTGAGCCAGAATTTTGCCATCGCTTTCCCCCTTCGCTGACCTAGGGATGTCTGGACCACAAAGCGCGAAGTGGCAAGAAACCGGCAATCCGCGCTCAAGGATGACAAAAAGGCTAGCTGTCGATCCGCGTCCGGTAGCCGGTCTCGAAATCGCCGGTCAGCAGCTCGGCGATAGCCTCGCCCACCACATCGGGCGATTTGAGCGTAGCGGGGTCTTCGCCGGGAAAGGCTGATTCGCGCATTTTGGTGCGCGTGGATCCGGGGTCGACGATCGCGGTGCGTATCGGGGTGAGTTTGGCGACTTCCTGACCATATGCCTCGACCAATGTTTCGAGCGCCGCTTTCGATGCGCCATAAGCTCCCCAATAGGCACGCGGGCAGCGGCCGACACTCGAGGTCATTGCGATCAGCCTTCCGGCTTGGGCGTTGCGGAGCAACGGATCGAAGGCCGCGATCAGCGCCTGTTGCGCGATGAAGTTGAGCGTCATCACTTCGCTCAGTTCCTTGGGCTCGATCTGCGCCACCGGTGTCAGCGAACCGAGCGTCGCAGCGTTGAGTATCAGCGCGTCGAGCGCGTCCCAGCGGCCGCCGATCGCGGCGGCGAGCCGCGCGATGCTGTCGCCGTCGGTGAGGTCGAGTGGGGCGATCGTCGCGCTGCCGCCGGCATTATGGATCGCGTCCTCGATCTCTTCGAGCCCGCCGGTCGTCCGCGCGACAAGAATGACATGCGCGCCAGCCGCCGCCAGCGCCTTCGCCGTCGCCGCACCGATACCGCGCGATGCGCCGGTGACGAGGGCGAGTTTGTTCGAGAGAGATTTGGTGGTCATGGCTTCCAGTTACATGGAGCGTCATCCCAGCTTTCGTTGGTATGACGTATTTTGGCAGACGCTACGTCACCCGTTCGGCGAGCAGAGGCAGCGTGTCTCCGGTCAGGTCGTCGTGCTGATCGGTCAGTGTCGTCGGATAATCGCCGGTGAAACACGCGTCGCAGCGTTGCGGATGTTCATCGTGGCGGCTGTCTTCGCCGAGCGCGCGGTAGAGGCCGTCGATCGACAGGAAGGCGAGGCTATCGGCCTTGATATATTCCCGCATCTCCTCGACATCCATCCGAGCGGCGAGCAGCTTTTCACGCTCGGGCGTATCGACGCCGTAAAAGCAGCTGTTAGCGGTCGGCGGGCTGGCGATCCGCATATGGACTTCCTTGGCGCCGGCCTCGCGCATCATTTCGACAATCTTGGTGCTCGTCGTCCCGCGGACAATCGAATCGTCGACAAGGATCACGCGCTGGTCCTTGATAAGCGCACGGTTCGCATTGTGTTTCAGCTTGACGCCGAGATGGCGGATATTGTCGCCGGGCTGGATGAAAGTGCGCCCGACATAATGCGACCTGATGATGCCGAGCTCGAACGGGATTCCCGATTGCTGTGCATAGCCGATTGCCGCAGGCGTACCCGAATCGGGCACCGGAATGACGAGATCGGCGTCGACACCGTTCTCCATCGCCAGTTCAGCGCCGATCGCCTTGCGGACGGTATAGACCGAGCTGCCGTCGACGACCGAGTCCGGGCGCGAGAAATAGACATGTTCGAAGATGCAGGGACGCGGCGCAAGCGGCGCGAAGGGCTTCATCGATGTCAGCCCGCGTTCGGAGACGATGATCAGCTCGCCCGGTTCGACTTCGCGGACGAATTCGGCGCCGACAACGTCGAGCGCGACCGATTCCGACGCGAAGATCGTCGCGTCGCCCAATTTGCCCATGACGAGCGGGCGGATACCGAGTGGATCGCGGCAGGCGATTAGTCCTTCGGGTGTCAGGCAGACCAGCGAATAGGCGCCCTCGACCTGTTTGAGCGCGTCGATCACCCGGTCGAGCAGCCGCTTATAGGCCGAAGTCGCGACGAGATGGATGATCGTCTCGGTGTCCGATGTCGACTGGAAGATCGAGCCATGTTTGACGAGCTCGCGGCGCAGCGTCATCGCGTTCGAGATATTGCCGTTATGCGAAACCGCGAAGCCGCCCATAGAAAGATCGGCATAGAGCGGTTGGACATTTCGCAGCCCGCTCTCGCCGGTCGTCGAGTAGCGGACATGGCCGCAGGCCGAACTGCCCGGCAATTTGCGGATCACGTCTTCTTCGTCGAAATTGCCGGCGACATGGCCGACGGCGCGGTGGCTGTGGAACCAGTTGCCGTCGAAACTGGTGATGCCGGCTGCTTCCTGTCCTCGATGCTGGAGCGCGTGGAGGCCGAGCGCAACCGCCGCGGCCGCCGTTTCGGCGCCCCATATACCGAACACGCCGCACTCCTCGCGCAGCTTGTCGTCGTCAAAAGCATGGGTTGTCAGCATACCGAATCCCGCGTGTTCCGGTGGTTGCCGCCCATATAGGAAGGCTGATCCGTTTTGTCTCGCCTTTGTCACGAAATTCATTGTGGAGCTTTTTGCGCGAAGCGGCGTTGGCGGAGGGAAGGAGGCAGAAATGGCGAAAGATCACGGACCGACAATCAAGGATGACGAGACCTATCAGGCGTTACGCGACGACGGCGCGTCGAAGGAGAAGGCGGCGCGCATCGCCAATGCGCAGGCGAGCGACGATGTCGAACATGACAGCCGCGAGCTTGAGGACCGGACGAAGGACGAACTTTACGAGCAGGCACAGGATCTCGATATCGACGGCCGCTCGGAAATGTCGAAGGAAGAGTTGATCAGCGCCATCCGTTCGCACTAGCTGGTGCGATGGGCAACGAAAGCGGGAGCGAACTCGATCCCAAATGGGATGCGCACGGGCTGGTGACGGCGGTCGTGACCGATCGGGAATCGGGCGGATTGCTGATGGTCGCGCATATGAACGCCGAGGCGCTCGACCAGACGATCGAAACCGGCATCGCACATTTCTGGTCGCGCAGCCGCGAGACGCTCTGGAAGAAGGGCGAGACCTCGGGAAACACGCTGAGCGTCATCGAGCTGCGGATCGATTGCGATCAGGATGCAATCTGGGTTATTGCCGATCCGGCGGGGCCGGCCTGCCATACCGGCGAGACCAGTTGTTTCTATCGCCGGATCGATGGAAACAGGCTCATTCGGAGCGAATAGTCGCCGATAATCCTCGCTGACGTAGGGTCAACTCTTGACGTTGACGTGAGCGTTACTTACCCGCCTTTCGATGAACGACCAAGCTCCCCAGGCGGGTATTGACACCCCCGACGAAAAAAATCGCGACACCTATACGATCTCGGATCTGTCCGAAGAATTCGGGGTGACGCCGCGCGCGCTGCGTTTCTACGAGGATGAGGGCCTGATTTCGCCCGAGCGTCACGGCCTGTCCCGCGTCTATGCCAAGCGCGACAGGGCGCGGCTCGCCTGGATCCTGCGCGCCAAGCGGACCGGCTTCAGCCTCGCCGATATTCGCGAGATGATCGACCTTTACGACCTCGGAGACGATCGGGTCACCCAGCGCAAGGTGACGATCGAAAAATGTATCGAACGCGTCGATATCCTGAAGCGCCAGCGCGAAGACATCGATTCGTCGATCGAAGAATTGCAGAAGTTTATCGAACTGGTCGAAAAAATCGACAACTAGGCGCGCTGCGCTCGCGCCCAAATTTCGGAGTCATTGCATCATGCCGAGCTATACCGCCCCGGTTAAAGACACCCAATATATCCTCAACCATATCGTCGGGCTCGAACGCTATTCGAACCTGCCGGGTTTCGAGAATGCGACGCCCGATATGGTCGATGCGATCCTGGCCGAAGGTGGCCGCTTCTGCGCGGAGGTGCTTGCACCGCTCAACCAGGTTGGCGATCATCAGGGCTGCACGCGGCATGACGATGGCTCGGTGACCACGCCCGATGGTTTCAAGGACGCCTATGACCAATTTGTGGCGGGGGGGTGGCCGACGCTTTCCGCACCGGAGGAATTTGGCGGACAGGGTTTGCCGCATGTCATCAGCATTGCCGTCGAGGAATATATCATCAGCTCGAACATGGCCTTTGGCATGTATAACGGCCTGACGTCAGGCGCGATTGCATCGATCCTGACCAAGGGAAGCCAAGAGCAAAAGGAAACCTACGTCCCCAATATGGTGTCCGGCAAATGGTGCGGGACGATGAACCTGACCGAACCGCATTGCGGAACCGATCTCGGGCTTATCCGCACCAAGGCCGAGCCACAGGGCGACGGCACGCACAAGCTCACCGGCACGAAAATCTTTATCTCCGCCGGTGAGCATGACCTGACCGAAAATATTATCCATCTCGTGCTCGCGAAAACACCCGATGCGCCGGATAGCGTCAAAGGCATCTCG
>JABDLY010000016.1 GCA_013001755.1 Sphingomonadaceae bacterium | reverse complement strand
ACTTGGCGGACCGCCCGGTATCGGCGCACTGCTGGTCAAGGATTTCGCGACGCTTCATGCGCTTGGCGGACAGGAGCGCGGCTATCGACCGGGCACCGAGAATCTGCCCGCTGCGCTGGGTTTTGCCGCGGCTCTCGAAGCACCTAACAATTGGGTAGGCCGGGCCGCCGAACTGCGCGAGCATCTCGACAAGGCGATCGAGCAGGAAGGCGGATCGGTCGTCGGCGCAGGGGCCGATCGGATCGCGACGATCGGCGCCTATCGGATGCCGGGCATGGCGGCGAATGCGCAGCTCATCCAGTTCGACATGGCGGGGATCGCGGTGTCGGCGGGGAGCGCCTGTTCGTCGGGGAGCCTGAAGAGCAGCCATGTTCTTGCCGCGATGGAGTGGGACGAGATCGAGGCGAGCGAAGTTGTCCGCGTGAGTTTCGGCCCGCAGACCAAGCGCGCCGATATTTACCGCTTTGTCGACACTTGGAAGCGGCTGGCCAAGGAAGGCCGCGACCGCGCCGCGTGAGCCAGCCCATCTATCTCGATTACCAGGCGACGACGCCGATGGCGCCGGAGGCGCGCGAAGCGATGGCGCCGTTTCTCGACGCCGATTTCGGAAACCCGCATTCGTCGCATAAAATGGGCCGCGCCGCCGCGGCCGCAGTAGAAGTGGCGCGCGAGCAAGTGGTCGAGTGCATCGGCGCGACCAGCGGCCAGCTGGTGTTCACGTCAGGCGCGACCGAGGCCGCCAATTGGGCGATCAAGGGCTCGCTCGCCAAGGCACCGGAGGGCCGCAACCGCATCGTCACCGTCGCGACCGAACATGCCTGTGTGCTCGATACGGCGGAATATTGCGCTGAGCACGGCTATGAGCTGACCGTATTGGGCGTTTCGGGCGAAGGTCTTGTCGATCCGCTGACCTTTCCCGAAGCGCTCGGCAGCGATGTCGCGCTCGTCGCGGTGATGCTCGTCAATAACGAGATCGGCGCCATCCAGCCGATCGCCGAAATCGCTGCGGCGGCGAAGCAATGCGGCGCGCCGATGTTCTGCGATGCCGTGCAAGGGCTCGGCCGCGTCGATATCCCTTGGGAAGACTGTGACATGATCGCGATGTCTTCGCACAAAATTCATGGGCCCAAGGGCATCGGCGCACTGTGGCTGGCCGATGGCGTCGAACCCGACAGCCTGCTTCATGGCGGCGGGCAGGAGGCCGGCATGCGTTCGGGCACGCTGTCGCCTGCCCTGTGCGCGGGCTTCGGCGCGGCGGCGGCGCAGATGGCCGAGCGCCATCACGACGATGTCGCGCATGTCGAAAAGCTCTGGGTGATCGCGGAACGAAAATTTCGCGAGAAATGGGATATCAACGGTTCGGATTGCGCGCGCTATCCTGGCAATTTCAACGTTCGCCGTAAGGGCCTTGATGCGGCGAGGCTGATTTCGGATGTGCGCGGCGTCGCCTTTTCCGCCGGCTCGGCCTGCGCCAGCGGATCGGGCCGCCCGAGCCATGTGCTCGCCGCGCTCGGTCTGTCCGATGCTGAGGCGCGGTCGAGCATCCGGCTCGGCTATGGGCGCTATACCAGCGAAGAAGAGCTCGAAAAAGCGCTCGACCTGATCCTCGACGCGGCAGCGCAGCAGGACAGCATCGCCGCATGATCCGCGTCCGTTTCGTATCCGCCAACGGCAACGAGGTCAGCGAAGTCGAAGGCGCGCCCGGCGACCGTCTGCTCGATCTCGCCCAGGCCGACGGCCAGCCGCTTGAGGGCACGTGCGAGGGGCAGATGGCCTGCTCGACCTGCCATGTCCATGTCGACGCGGACGATTTCGCCAAGCTGCCCGAAGCGATTGAGATGGAAGAAGACATGCTAGACCTCGCCGCCAATGTCGGCCGCTACAGCCGCTTGGCCTGTCAGATCTGGCTCGACGAGGCGATGGGAAGCCTGACCGTCAGGATGCCGGGATCGGTGCGCAATATGCAGGGGCGGTGAGCCCCCCTTAGGACGCTCCCGGTTCGATCTGTTCGGCGTTGAAAATCTCGATGACCGGGTCTTCAGCGAGCAGCTTGCGAAGGTCGCGGACGAAAGCTTGCGAATCCTCGAGGGCGAAATGAGCTATCAGCGCGCCCATGTTTTCCCAATATTCCACGAAGACGAAACGCGCCGGATTTTCGCAATCCACCGATACGTTGTGCGCGATACAGCCGGCTTCCTCGCGCGAACGTTGGACATGCTCGAGGCTGCGTTCGCGCACTTCCCGGGCGCATTCGGGCGCCGCTACTGCCGATCCGATGACTATAATCATTTTCCCTCTCCCGAAATTTCGATGCTGGCTTGGTGGCCGGGAAAGGCCGCGTTACCATAGGTAATCCGCTTGTTTGAGACGTCGTCTCTCATTACGCTTAATTTGGACATTTTCCGGATTGACTTGGCGCAAGCCGATGTGAATCACGAGCTTGAACAGTTATTTGAACTTTTTGGATTTTACCGACCCTGACCTTAGTTCCCCACCAGCCTGCAAGGGACGCGAAGTCCAATTACGACTTTTCCGATCACAAAATTGGCTATGTCGTTGCGCATTGCCGCGGGAAAGACGTTCTCGATCTCGGTTGCGCCAGTCACAGTCCGTCGGTGTTCGAAGATCCTCATTGGCTCCACGGCGCCCTGAACGAGGTCGCCGGGTCGTTGCTCGGCATGGATTATTCGGCCGAGAGTGCCGATTTTTTGGCCGATCGCGGATTTAATGTCGTCCACGGCGATGCGCAAAACTTCACCCTCGATCGTCAGTTTGATGTCATCGTCGCCGGCGACCTGATTGAACATCTCGAAAATCAGGCAGGCTTTTTAGAAAGCTGCAAGCGTCATTTGAAACCGGACGGAAAGATCGTCGTATCGACACCCAATCCCTGGTTTTGGAAATATCTCCTGTTGGCGGTGATCCATCGGGAAGTGCCCAATAACGCGGAACATACAGGCTGGTTCTGCCCGCGCACTTATCGTCAACTTTGCGAGCGTTTCGATCTCGAATTGACCGGCATAGAATTCGGGTCTCGCTATCTTCGCGATCGTATCATGCCGCTGCCTCGGGGCTGGAAGCACACGAGCTGGCATGGAACGCTGGTTTTGAAGGAGCAAGCCAACCAGGGCGCTGCCGACATTGCAATCCAGCCCTGACATCGCCATATGGCGCGCGGGAGTCGGGCGGACGTGGCTTTCGCCAACCCGGTCAGATCCGGAAGGAAGCAGCCGTAACGAATTCGCTACGGGTCGTTCCGGCTCCCACCTTTTTCATTCCCGCTCTTCGACATCGCGGCGCATTGCGTATAGCTAGTCGCCATGTCCGATTCCCCCGATACGATCACCGAAGAGCCCGTCGAAAGCGGACCCGGCCTGGGCCTCGATGAGCCCGCACAACCGGCTCCGCCCGAAGCCGCGCAGCCCTATCGTGTGCTCGCGCGCAAATATCGGCCGCAAAGTTTCAGCGAGCTGATCGGGCAGGATGCGATGGTCCAGACGCTGGCCAATGCGATTCGGCGCGACCGGCTGGCGCATGCCTTCCTGCTCACCGGAGTGCGCGGAGTCGGCAAGACGTCGACGGCGCGGCTGCTGGCGAAATCGCTCAACTGTATCGGACCCGATGGCGAGGGTGGACCGACGATCGATCCCTGCGGCCAATGCGAGCCGTGCCGGGCGATCGCCGAGGGGCGGCATATCGATGTCGTCGAAATGGACGCCGCCTCGCATACCGGCGTCGACGATGTCCGCGAAATCATTGAGGCGGTGCGCTATGCGGCGGTCTCGGCGCGTTACAAGATCTACATCATCGACGAAGTCCACATGCTGTCGAAAAACGCCTTCAATGCGTTGCTCAAAACGCTCGAAGAGCCGCCGCCGCATGTGAAATTCCTGTTCGCGACGACCGAGGTCAATAAGCTGCCGGTGACGGTGCTGTCGCGCTGCCAGCGCTTCGATCTACGGCGTATTCCAGCCGATCTGCTGACCGAACATTTCCGCAAGATTGTCGGGCTTGAGGGCGGCGAGGCGGAGGACGAGGCATTGGCGCTGATCGCGCGAGCGGCCGAAGGGTCGGCGCGCGACGGGTTGTCGATCCTCGATCAGGCGATGGCGCACGGCACCGGCGGCGTGACGGCGGCGCAGGTGCGCGAAATGCTCGGCCTTTCGGATCGCGGCGCGGTGCGCGCGCTGTTCGGCAAATTGCTTGAGGGCGATGCGCCGGGCGTGCTTGCAGCGATCCAGACGCAATATGATCTCGGCGTCGATCCGGCGGCACTCTTTCGCGGACTGCTCGAAACCGCGCATGGCATCACCCGCGCCAAGGTCGGCGGGATGGACGATCCGGCGCTTTCGGCGGAGGAACGTGCGGCGTTCGAGCAATGGGCCGGCGGCCTCGGCTTCGCGCCGCTTCACCGAATCTGGCAATTGCTGCTCAAGGGGCTGCACGAGGTCGAGACCGCGCCGATGCCGCTCGAAGCGGCCGAGATGGGGCTGCTGCGGATCGTCCATGCGGCGGGGATGCCCGATCCGGGTGACCTGGCGCGCAAGCTCGAAAGCGGCGAAGTCGCTGCCGGACAGCCGGCGTCGGCACCTGCCGCACCGGGTGGCGGGCCGGCTGCCGCCGGCGCCATGCCGCCGACATTCGCAGCGCTCGTCAAACTGGTCGACGATCGTCAGGAGCAGTCGCTCGCGCTCCAATTGCACGATCATTTCGGCGTCATCCGCTATGCGCCACCCGATCTCGTACTCAAGCCGTTGCGCCCGATAGAGGAAGATGCGTTGCGCGAAATGGCGGCGGCGCTCAAGGGGTTGACCGGCGCGCACTGGAATATCGAAACCGGCGATGGCGAGGCCGAACCTTCGCTGCGCGAGCAGGAGCTCGCCGAGGAACAGAATGAGCGCGCTGCCGTTCTCAGTTCACCGATGGTGAAAGCGGCATTCGAGGCGTTTCCCGACGCCGAACTGATCGACTATAAGCTGGGCACGGGCCAAGGCTGAAGAACAAGGACAGGGACGAGCGATGAAAGATCTCGAAGACATTATGAAGGCCGCGCAAAATGTGCAGGAAGAGCTGCAAAAGGCGCAGGCAAATCTCGATAATATCGAAGTCGAAGGCGTTGCCGGCGGCGGGCTCGTCAAGGTTCGCGCCAGTGCCAAGGGCATGGTCAAGGGCGTCGAAATCGACGAGTCACTGCTCGCAATCGATGAGAAACAGGTACTCGAAGACCTTGTAGCAGCAGCCTTTAATGATGCGCGCGTCAAGGCCGATGCGAAAAGCCAGGAAGAAATGGGCAAGATGACGAGCGGCCTGCCGCTCCCGCCGGGCTTCAAGCTGCCTTTTTAGGCGAAATCGGCAAATTTTCGTTGCGCTTCTGGAACATTGCTCCCGATGCCCCGTTCTTGGTGGCAATAGTAAGGGAGTAACTGAATGACCGAAGAAAAAATCACCGAACGCGACGACGGCGTGACCAGGGAAACCACCGTCGAGCGCAATGACGATGCCGGCCATACGACTGTTGTCGAGCGCAGCGGCGGCAGCGGTGCCGGCTGGGTTATCGCGTTCGTCCTGCTGATCGCGGTTGCGGCGGGGATCTATTTCCTGACGCAGACCAACGCGCGCGAAGCGGTCGAAACCGAGGCGATTACCGGCGCTGCAGGCGATATTGGCGACGCGGCGGACGAAGTCGGCGAAGCAGCCGGCGAGGCTGCCGATGCGATAAACCCCAATTAGGCGTTAGTCCTCAGCGGTTTCGTCGCGAAACGCGGTGAACGCGGCGAACATTTCGCCTGAAGCTTCGATCTGCGGATAGTGACCAGCGGTCGCTATCCGCGTCACCGCGATATCGGGATTGAGCGCGTTTAGCGCATCGGCGAGATGCCCGCCTGAAACCGGATCGAGCGTGCCGTTGATCATCGCGAGCGGGCAGGGCGGTTCGGTCAACACCTTGCGCCACGCTTCCGCATGTTCGCGGCGCTCAGCCATATAGGCGAGCAGGGCAGGTTGCACGCGCTGGCCCTTATTTTCATCGATCACCGCCCAATAGGCGTCGAGCTCGCTCGCGCTCGGCTGCGTATCGGGGCCGAATATCTCCGAAAATCCGCGACCGAAGGTCTCGCGCGTCATCCGCTTGACGATCTCGGGGCCACCGGGGCCGATGAGCAGTTCCTGCACCGGTCGGGCGCGATGCTGTTCGGGTAATAGTCCACCATTGAGGAAGGCGCAGGAGCGAATGCGCGCGCGATGCCGCGACAGCAACTCCTGCGCGACGCTGACACCATAATCATGCGCAAGTATGTGATAGGCGCCGATCCCTAGCGTTTCGCAGAGTGCATCGGCGATATCAGCCTGCTCGACGAGACGATAATCGTGCGGATGCGGTTTGTCCGAAAAGCCGAAACCAAGAAAATCGAGCGCGATCAGCCGGTAATCGGCGGCGAGTGCACCCCAGGTCGGCAGCCAGTCGAGGCTCGACGTCGGGAACCGTGGAGCAGCAACAAGGGCGGCGCATCTTCCTCGCCGGCGATCCGGTAGAAAATCTCATGTCCGTTCCAGTCGAACGTCGCGCCGCCGTCGCGCCACGTCTCGATCGCTGGCACATCGATCTGCGGAAATTCGCTCATAGGCAGCTATCCAATCCGCTGTTGCGCACCTCGCCCATCCGGGTGCCGATCATCCTGCCATAGCGCGCGGTCCAGCCGCTCGGGTTGCTGCCGGCGCGGGTGCGCGGCGAGGGAAGGACGGCGGCGATCTGCGCGGCTTCGGCGGCGCTCAGCTGGCTTGCGTCATGATTGAAATAGCGCATCGCCCCGGCATTGGCGCCATAGGTGCCGAGGCCCGTCTCGGCGATGTTGAGATAGACTTCCATGATCCGCTCCTTGGGCCAGATCAGCTCTATCAAACCGGTGAAATAGGCCTCGAAGCCTTTGCGCACCCAGCCGCCGCCCTGCCAGAGAAAGGCGTTCTTGGCGGTTTGCTGGCTGATCGTCGATCCGCCGCGCATCCGCTCGCCCGCTTGCCGTTCCTCCCAGGCTTCGCGGATAGCGTCATAGTCGAAGCCATTATGCGTGCAGAAATTGGAGTCTTCGGCCGCGATCGCCGCGGCGGCCATGTCGGGGTCCATCTCCGACAGGCTCATCCAGTCGCGCGTCGCGCCATTGCCATCGAAGATCATCGTCGCCGTGATCGGCGGCGGCACGAAACGGTAGAGCACGACCCAGAGGATCGTAATCACGAGAAACCAGAGAATGAGCTTGAACAGGAATTTGAGCAGGCGGAGCATGGCCTGCTCTAACCCGGATCGTCATTCCAGCGAAAGCTGGAATCGCCTTCGGCCGAACGAAACGGTTGCGCTCATTCGTTGGAGATCCCGGATCAAGTCCGGGATGACGATATTGGTTTGCGGTGCGGCTTAAGCCGCAGGCAACAGCCGTTTGTCTTCGGCAATCCGCAGCATCGCCTTCTGCACTTTCTCGAAAGCACGAACTTCGATCTGACGAATGCGTTCGCGCGAGACATCGTAGACCTTGGACAGTTCTTCGAGCGTCTGCGGGTCTTCGGTCAGCTTGCGCTCGGTCAGGATGTGCTGTTCGCGCTCGTTGAGTTCGCCCATCGCTTCCATCAGCATCTCGCGGCGGACATCGGCTTCCTGCTCCTCGGCCACCGTCTGGTCCTGCAGCGGCGTGTCATCGACGAGCCAGTCCTGCCATTGGGTCGAGCCTTCTTCGTCGCCCTTCATCGAGACGTTGAGCGAGGTATCGCCACCCATCGACATCCGGCGGTTCATCGACGTAACTTCTTCTTCGGTCACGCCGAGATCGGTCGCGATTTTTTCGAGGTCTTCAGGCCGGAGGTCGCCGTCTTCAAAGGCATTGAGCCGCGCCTTCATTTTGCGAAGGTTGAAGAACAGCTTCTTCTGCGCCGCGGTGGTGCCCATTTTAACGAGGCTCCACGAGCGCAGGATATATTCCTGGATCGAGGCGCGGATCCACCACATGGCATAGGTCGACAGCCGGAAGCCGCGATCGGACTCGAACTTCTTCACGCCCTGCATCAGGCCGATATTGCCTTCCGAAATCAGCTCGGAAACAGGAAGGCCATAGCCGCGATAACCCATGGCGATTTTGGCCACGAGGCGCAGGTGCGAGGTCACGAGCTGCTGCGCAGCCTCGCGGTCGCCATGCTCTTCATAGCGTTTGGCAAGCATATATTCCTCTTCCTTCGACAGGATCGGAAATTTCTTGATTTCGGTCATATAGCGGTTGAGACTTTGCTCGCCGCCCAATGCCGGGATCGTCGCTACAGCGTTCGTCATTTAGTGTGGTAACTCCCTGATACAGGTCAGCGGAAACGCCCGCATTGCCTGCACTATCTATACGTTTAATAGCCTATATAGTTCCTGAATGTCACTCGGCAATTCGCTATGGAAGTGCATAGCATTTCTTGTCACTGGATGATCGAAGCCAAGCTCGGCCGCGTGGAGCGCCTGGCGGCGGAAATCGAGCCTTTCAAGCAACGGCCGATGTACTTTTTTCGGCCTTCCGTAAAACGGATCTCCAAGCAGCGAATGGCCGATATGCGCCATATGGACGCGAACCTGGTGCGTTCGACCGGTTTCGAGCCGGCATTCGACAAGCGTTGCCTCGTTCAACGCCTCGATCCGACGATAATGCGTTACGGCGTGTTTGCCGCGGGGTGGTTCGACGACAGCCATTTTCTGGCGGTTGTTCGACGAGCGTGCGAGATTGGTTACAATGCTACCTTCAGATTTCTTCAGAATATCTGAAGCTAGAGCTTTGTAAACACGGCTAATGCTGTGCACGGCGAACTGTTTTGAAAGCCCTTCGTGCGCGCGATCGGATTTTGCCGCGACGATCAGCCCCGATGTGCCCTTGTCGATCCGGTGGACAATACCGGGCCGCGCGACGCCGCCAATCCCCGAAAGCTGCCCCTTACAGTGATGGAGCAGCGCGTTGACCAGCGTACCATCGGGATTTCCGGCGGCCGGATGGACGACGAGCCCGGCCGGCTTGTCGATGACGATCAGATGATCGTCCTCGAAGACGATATTGAGCGGGATATCCTGTGCTTGCGCTTCGGCGGGCACGGGTTCGGGCACATCGATTGTGAAGGCCGCTCCCGCAGAGGCCGGCGTCTTGACGTCACGCACCAGATCATCGTCGGAATTTCGTACATTTCCTGCAGAAATCAGACGTTTTAGCGCCTCACGCGAGAGATCGGGCACCGCCGCAGCGAGCGCGCGATCGAGTCGCCAGCCATCGGCTTCGGCCGGAATTTCTGCGTGAAATGTCGACATGATCCCCCTGACTGGGTAGCGATTTGGGCGTGCACATCACGATATCAAGAGCCGCGCATCGAGCCATTCTCACTCATGCGGCGCAAACCCCCGATATCGAGGTATGCGGCCTGCTTTTGGGTTCTGGGAACGCGATTGAACGAGCCGACCCGGCGGCGAATGTGGCGGCCGACCCGGCGGAAAGCTTCGAAATCGATCCGCAAGCGCTGTTTTCCAACATTCGTGCCGAGCGAGAGGGTGGCATGGCGCTGATTGGGGCCTATCACTCGCATCCCAGCGGCGCTTCCCGCCCATCGGAGCGCGATCACGCGATGGCGCTCGATGTCGGTCGGTTATGGCTGATCGTGGCGAAGGGCGAAATGACCGCCTGGCGGGCCGAAAAACCCGGTCATCTCATTCCTGTGGAGCTTTCGCTTGCCAGCGGCGGGGGGCAGCGCCAATAGGGCTCAAACCACCAGACAAGCGGGGTTTTCGCGACTCATGGATGAACAAAGCGTAGAATTTGCGAGCCTGTTGGCCTCGCGGCTCTGCCACGACCTTTTGAGCCCGATCGGTGCGCTCAACAATGGTATCGAACTGCTCGCCGATGAGCATGACCCCGAAATGCGCGCGCGCTGCATGGAATTGCTCGCCGAAAGCGCGCGAACTTCGGCGACCAAGCTCAAATTCTTTCGGCTCGCCTTTGGCGCTGCCGGCGGGTTCGAAGACGAGATCGACACCCGCGAGGCGCGGACCGCGATCGAGGGGCTGGTTGGCACCCAGGGCCGGGTCGAACTCAACTGGATGGTCGAACAGCCCTCGATGTCGAAGGCGAAGATCAAGATATTGCTCAATCTCGCGCTGATTGCGGCCGATGCGCTGGTGCGCGGCGGTACGCTGCTCGTTGGGGCGGAGGATGGCGAAATCGTCGTACGTGCCGAGGGAGAGCGGTTGATCCTCGATCCCGAACTCAAAAACGCATTGCTCGGCAAGACCAGCGAGGACGCGCTGACACCGCGCGCCGCAGCGGCCTGGCTCGTCCATGTGCTGACCAAGCAGGGCGGCGGCGAAATTCAGGTATCCGAGCCCGAGGATCATGTGCTGCTCTTCGGCGCGACATTCGGCGGCTAACCGCCGTTTCCAGCCTGGCGGTAAACGCCATCTTAACCCTAAGCCGCGATCAGGGCAGGTACTATACTGTCACGGACGGGGCGAATGGACGAGCTTCTCGCTGAATTTATTGCCGAAACGCGCGAAACATATGAGGCGATTGCGGGCGAAATCGTCGCTTGGGAAAAGAACCCCGGCGATCGCACGCGGCTCGATTCAATCTTTCGTTTCATTCACACGGTAAAGGGCAGCAGCGGGTTTCTCGATCTGCCGCGCCTTCAAAAGCTTAGTCATGAAGCCGAATCTGCACTTTCCGAGGTGCGTGCGGGCGAGCGCGAAGCTGCCCCGGCTCTGGTCACGGCGATTTTGGCGGTGATCGACCGTATTTCGGCGATCGTCGCCGAGCTCGAAAATGGTAAATCGGATGACGATGCGGACGACGCCGATCTATTTGCCATGCTCGAACAAAGGAGCGGCGTCGCCGAGCCCGGGGCACGGACCGAACCGGCAGCAACGCCGGTCGCGCCCTCGCAACCCGTTCGTACGATCAGGGTACCCGTTGAGTTGCTCGATCAGCTGATGAACGGCGTTTCCGATCTCGTCCTGTCGCGCAACGAGCTGTCGCGCCAATTGCGGCGGATACCCGGCGACGCAGCCCTCACTGCCGCTTTCGACAAAATCTCTCATTCGGTCACCGAGATGCGCGACGCGATCAGCTGGACGCGAATGCAGCGCATCGAAAACCTTTTCACGCCCTTGCCCCGGCTCGTCCGCGATCTTTCGTCGAAACTCGACAAATCGGTGTCGCTCCAGCTCGTCGGATCGGATGTCGAACTCGATCGCGAACTCATAGAGATGCTGCGCGATCCGCTCGTTCACATTGTGCGTAATGCGCTCGATCACGGTATCGAGAGCAAGGCGGACCGTATCGCGGCGGGGAAGAACCCGAAGGGCGTGCTTCGCGTTTCGGCGCGGCAATCGGGCAATCGTATTCTCGTCGAGATATTCGACGATGGTGCTGGCGTGGCTGGCGAAAAGCTGGTCGAAAAGGCTGTCGGCCAAGGCATATTGACCGCGGACGAGGCCGCCGCGCTCAATGAAGAGCAGCGACTGGCACTGATCTTCGAGCCCGGGCTTTCAACGGCGATCGAGGTCAGCGCTGTGTCGGGGCGCGGTGTCGGCATGGATATCGTACGCGCCAATGTCGAGCGCGTTGGCGGATCGGTCGAGATCAGGAGCGAGGCGGGCAAATCATCGACTATTATCCTTCAGTTGCCGCTCACATTGACGATAATCCCCGCACTGATCGCCGGCATCGGCAATCGCGGCTATGCGATCCCGCGCCAACCGATCGATCGAATAGTTTCGCTTGCCAAAGGACAGGCACGGATTGAACGTATTGGCGGCGCAATAATTGCGCTTGTCGATGGCCGTCGAATGCCCGCGATCGATCTGGTGCAATTGCTGTCCGGAGAGGATGCGGATTGCGACAAGGCCTTTGTCGTGACGCTGAAGCTCGGCAAGGACCAGCGCTATGCGCTTATCCTTTCTTCGGTTTTCCAGCATGAGGACTTAGTGGCAAAACCGGTTGCGCCGGTGATAGCGGCCGCAGGCATTTATGCGGGCGCTGCGCTGCCCGATAGCGGAACGCCGCTGCTGTTGCTCGATCCCGTTGCGATTGCCGAACGGGCGGGGCTGCGCCTTTCGGACGTTCACAACGATCAGATCGGCGACGAGTTCAGGGCATCGGGTGATGAGGCGAAGCATGTAAAGCGTTTGCTTGTCTTCGACGATCTCGATGGCGTCCGCCGCGCACTCCCGATGGACGTTGTCGAGCATATCGACCAGGTCTCGTCCGATGCTATTATCGATCGCGGCGGCAAGCCGCATGTCATGTCGCAGGGCGCCGCCTTGCCGTTGGAGGCCGTCGGAGAACTCCCGGATAGCGGCCAAATCAAGCTGCTGCGACTTCATGACGGTGCCACTTCGCTGTGTTACGCGATCAGCGGCGAGGCCGATGTGCTCGATCTTGCCGATGAGATCAGACCCGCGCCTCGAGCCGACCGTATCGCCGGATTTGCCGTCGCCCATGGTCACACGATCGAAGTGATCGACGCGCATGCTCTGTTCGCCGGGTTTGCCGACGCAGAGTTACTGCCGCATGGCACCGATCGACCCAAAGCCCGATTGGCGGGCGGCGACGAGCGCTGGCGCCGGGACTTCCTCGCGCCACTGGTTGAATCGGCTGGATATGAAGCAGTTTTCGATGACGCCGCGGGAGATGCCGATGTCACGCTCGACTTGGGCGCAAGCGAGCCCGGCGCCGGCGATGTCATAAATCTTTCGCCGATACAGTCACCCCGCGATGGCCGGATCTATCGCTATGATCGCGACGCGATCTATGAGGCGCTCCGGGCGCAGTTCCTGAAACGGGGGCAGACCGGATGACGCAGTCCTACATCCTTGCCGAAACCGGAAGCGTGACCTTCGCCCTGTCTGCCGACAAGGTGGCGGCCGTGGCGTCGGTCGGCGAGATCACCCCCGTGCCGCTCGCCGACTCTCATGTCGCGGGAATTGCTGCCATCCGCAGCCAGGTCATCACGGTGATCGATGTCGGTCTGGCGCTGGGCGAGGCGACGTCGGCTGCGCAGGCCGAGCCTTCGCTGATTGTCGTCGAGATCGACGGCCATAGCTATGGGTTGGCGGTCGATGATATTCATGACGTCATCGAAATCGAAAACGAACCGCGCAGTCTCGGTGCTCCGTTTTCAGAGCAATGGCGTCAGATCGCGCTCGGCGTTCTCGATATCGACGGAAAAGCTGTTATTGCCGTCGACCCAGCCGCGATCGTCCAGTCATAGTGGCTTTCAAAAAAAGGTTTGGCCGTCAAAATTAACGCGGCTCTAATCAGTTAACGCTATCTATGATCGGCTATTGTTGCGTATTTCGGAGAAAAATCTTGGTGAAGCATTGTTTGGTTGTCGACGATTCAAAGGTTATCCGTCAGGTGGCCAGGCACTTGCTGCAAACCCTCGATTTCGACGTCACCGAGGCCAGCAACGGGAAGGAGGCGCTCGAAGAGATCGGCGCACATATTCCCGACGCCGTGCTGCTCGACTGGAACATGCCCGTTATGGACGGGATGGAGTTTCTGTCGGCGCTTGGCGAACTGAATTTGGCGGATCGCCCCAAGACCATTTTCTGTACGAGTGAAAACGGCGTGAGCCGCGTTCGAGATGCGATCGCCGCGGGTGCCGACGAATATTTGATGAAGCCTTTCGACCGCGAAACGCTGCAAGAAAAGCTCGTCGCCGTTGGCCTGATTTAGCGCGATGCCGGGGAACATGCTGTCTGCATTGCAGCCATCGGCTGCCGCGCGCGCATGCCGCGTCTTGATCGTCGACAATTCAGCCGTTGCCCGGCTCGTCTTCAAGCGTATCGTCAGTGAGAGTTGTCGGTTTACCGTCGTAGAGCAGGCAGCAAGCGCGCAGGACGCGCTGGACAAGCTCGCGCAGATCGAAGTCGACCTGATCCTTCTCGACATTGAAATGCCCGGAATGACCGGGATCGAGGCGATACCGCATCTGCGTGAACGCAGCGGCGGCGTGCCGATCCTGATCGTGTCGGCGCTTTGCAAGAAAAACACCGAGGCATCGGTTCGCGCTATGACGATGGGCGCCAGCGACACGATCCTCAAGCCGCTTTCGGCGGCAACCAAAGCCGGTTTTGCGATCGAGCTCGAGGCTGCGATGACGCGCTTGTGGGATGCACGGTTCGACGCCGCTGAAGGCCCAGCTCAATCGCCGCTCGAAATTCTCCGCCGTCCGCTGCCGTCGAGCGTTCGCGCGCCGGTCAACTGTCTTGCGATTGGCGCCTCGACCGGCGGACTGCATGCGCTGGCGAAATTCTTCGATGCCCTGCCGCGCGAAATCGATATGCCGATCCTCGTCACGCAGCATCTTCCGGCGGAATTTGTCGGCTATTTCGCGGCGCAGATGAAAATCCGCACCGGGCGCGATGTCGTAGTCGCGCAACATGGCGAGAAATTGCGCAGGGGGGCGATGCTGATCGCGCCGGGCGGTGCGAATCTGACAGTCAAGGAAAGCGGTGACGCTGCCAAAGTCCACCTCGATGTTTTGCAGCCCGGTAGCCGGCTTCATGGATCGGTAGACGCGATGCTGGCAAGCGTTGCGAAGGTATATCGCAAATCCGCTATCGGCGTGATCCTCAGCGGCATGGGGCGTGACGGGGTCAAAGGCGCTGTCGATCTCGTTGGGTGCGGCGGCGAAATTCTCGTGCAGGACAAGGATAGCGCGGTCATTTGGGGCATGCCTGGCGCTGCTGTCGATCGCGGCGTAGCGACAAGAGTTGCGTCGCCCGTCGAACTCGCTGCGCAGATCGCCGAACGCGCACGCACCTTCGGCTGGGGTTGACGCGCCCCTGCTTTTCGGCGGAACTGCCTTCATGACAGCTCAGTTCGTCACGAGGCATGCTTGATCATGGATTTCGTCGAGACACCATCGGCCAATTTCAACGATCGCGAGCTGCCGGTTTCGATGCTCGTCATGCACTATACCGGCATGGAAAGCGCCGATGCGGCGGTGCGGCAGTTGACGACCCCCGAAGGCGGCGTTTCCTCGCATTATCTGCTTCACGAAGACGGCGTCGTCATGCGGCTCGTCGATGAAGGCAAGCGCGCCTGGCATGCCGGGCGTTCCTATTGGCGTGGCATTACCGATGTAAATTCGGCGAGCATCGGGATCGAGATCGTCAATCCCGGCCATGAATTCGGCTATCGGCCGTTTCCCGCGCCGCAGGTCGATGCGCTCGTCCGGCTGACCGACGGAATCATCAAGCGGCATGATATTCCGCGCGCCAATGTTGTCGGCCATTCGGATGTCGCACCGGCGCGCAAACAGGATCCGGGCGAGCTTTTCCCATGGGACAAACTGGCGCTGCTCAACCTCGCGACGCCGCGGCCGATGAACGCGCATACCGATCCCGGCTGGAGCGACAGCGCTTTCCTGATGGCGCTCGAACGTTATGGCTACAGCATCGAGGACAAGATGGCCGCCGTCATGGCGTTCCAGCGGCGCTTCCGGCCCGAGCTCCTTACCGGCGAGATTGACGGCCAGTGCCGTGCGATCCTTTTCCAATTGCTCTTGGAACGTGAGGCGGGCACGGCTAGATAGGTTTCACCAGAGGGCCGGGCGGCCGTCGGCCGAAGCTTCAGGGCGAAGGCGGAAGGAAAGTCCGGGCTCCATGGACCAACGGTGCCGGGTAACTCCCGGCGGGGGCGACCCCAGGGAAAGTGCCACAGAGAGCAGGTCACCCACGGCTTTAGCCCGGTGAAAAGTGAAAGGGTGCGGTAAGAGCGCACCGCGCGCATTGGCAACAATCGCGGCACGGCAAACCCCACCGGGAGCAAGACCGAATAGGGGCGGCATATGGCGGGTCCGGCCAGTCGCCCGGGTTGGTTGCTAGAGGCCGCAAGCAATTGCGATCCTAGAGGAATGGCTGCACAGGCGGAGAGATCCGCTGGACAGAACCCGGCTTACAGGCCCTCTGGTGCCATTGCCCGCCTCGCGGCGTTGATACGGACCTGCTTTACGAATCGCAAAGACTGGTTCAATTCTGAATCGGTACAAACGGAAAAACGCAATGAACCTTGTCGACCGCGTCCAAAATATTCTGATGACGCCGCGCACGGAATGGAAAAAGATCGCCGACGAAACGCAATCGGTCCGTGAGCTTTTTACAGGCTATGCGATGATCCTCGCCGCGATTCCGGCGGTACTCGGCATTCTGCTCGGTTTCGTTTTCGGCAGGGGTTATTCCGGTTTCGACTATCTGTTGATGAACGCGATCCTCAATTACGCAATCGGCCTTGCCGTGCTCTACGTCGCCGGTATCGCAGCAGCGGCCCTTGCGCCGAGTTTCGATGGCCAGAAAGACCAGATCGCCGGTATGAAAACGGTGATCTATTCGTGCACCGCCATCTGGGTGGCGACGGTCTTCCTCGTGCTTCCGCTCTTGGGGCCGCTGATCCTGTTGGCGGGCTTCGTCTATGCCGCCTATCTTCTCTATCTTGGGTGTCAGGAAACGCTCAAGATACCGGAGAATAACGCGATCGGATTTACGGCGGTTATAATCATCGGCGCACTTGTGATCGGAACCGTGCTCGGCTCGTTAATGTCGCGCATTGCGTGGCGTATGACCGCCGATTCGCTGTATAATCCCGGCATTTTCTAGCCACCTCCACGCTGCCAATAGCCAAGCCCGCCGATTCTCCCTAGATAGACCGCGATGGCGAAATCCAAACGATCGAACGATTGGGGCTTTCCCCGCTGGCGCGGCTATGAATCGTCGCGCGAGGCGACCTCGGTGCGTATCTGCGATCGTCATGGTTGCGAAGATCCGGGCGACCGCCCCGCGCCGAAATCGCCGAACAGCCCCGAACGCTGGTACTTCTGCGAAAAACACGCTGCCGAATATAATCGCGGCTATAATTATTTCGAAGGCCTGACCAAAGAACAGCGCAAGGCGCGCGAACATGAAGAGAAGCGCGATGCGGAAGGCTATGCGGAGGCTTCGCATTATGGGTGGAGCGGGCCGGGAGACGGCACGCGCAGCGTCGATGAAATGCGCGCGCTCGACATTTTCGAGCTCGAGGCCGAAGCGAATTTCGACGATATCAAGAAAGCCTGGCGGCAACTCGCCAAGGAAAATCATCCCGACATGAATCCCAATAACGAAGAGGCGGCCGATCGCTTCGCGATGGGGCAGGCGGCATGGGATGTATTGCGTACGGCCGAAGAACGCCGCGAGTGGAAGGGCGCTTAAGGGTTTCCGTTCGCCCGGTTAAGCGTCGGCGTAACGCTCCGCTGTTTCGCGGATCAGCGCGATCATGTTGGGGATGCCTTGGGTGCGGTTCGAACTCAGCTGGTTCTTGAGATCGAAGGGCGCGAGTTCGTGCTCGATATCGACCGCTAGGATATCGCTGGGCGCGCGATCCTGAACCGCTTTGAGGACCAGCGCGATAATGCCCTTGGTGATCGCCGCATTGCTGTCGGCAAGGAAATGAAGCCGGCCGTCATTCCGCCGCGTCGGATAGACCCAGACCGAAGCCGAGCAGCCTCGTACGAGTGTCGCATCGGTCTTGAGCGCATCGGGCATCTCTTCGAGCTCGCGGCCTAAATCGATCAGCAATCGATAGCGGTCGTCGGCCTCGAGGAAATCATATTCTGCGTGGATATCGGCAAGCGCACGGGTCATGTCGCCGATCTAGGGACATGGAACGCGTCATTCCAGCGAAAGCTGGAATCTCCCTCAACGACCGAGGCCATGTGCGGCGGAGATTCCGGCTTTCGCCGGAATGACGATATTCTCAGATTTCGATGCCGGCGGCAATCGCCTCCAGCTTGCGGACGCGTTCCTTGAGGTCGGCGATTTCGATACGCGAACCGGTCGAGGGGGCGGGGGCTTCGCCGCCGAACTCGTCGCGGCTGCGCTCGATTTCGAGCCGTTTCAATTCGAGCCAGCCGCGCCAGCCGCGCAGCGCCGCGTAGGTTGCAATGGCAAGGCCGGCGAGTCCGGCGCCGGACATCGCGAATATTGAGGGCAAATCGTACATGGCTTCCATCCTCCTTCGCTCAGCGCTCGTCGCGCAGCGCCTCGATTTCCTGTTCGAGGCGGTTGGATTTGTCGGTGGCGATGCGTTCGAGCACCGCGATACGGTCTTTCAGCGTTTTGACCTCTTCACGCAGCCGCACGGTATCCGGGTCGGCAAGCCGGTGATCATTGCCGTTTTCATCTTCGATGATGCCGTGCTGGGCCTTGTATTTGGCGCGCAGGATGCCGGCGATCGAAACGATCAATACTATCGCGACGACCATGGAAAAGGGATTGTCGAACATGTTTCCTGAACCTTTCTTTTTCTAGCCTGGTCTTTTTCTAGTTGAGCGGTTTTTCCCGCAAATCCTCGATTTCCTCGGAGAGCGACGACGAGCGATCGGTGATGATCCGTTCAAGCGTTGCCATACGCTGTTCTAGCCGTTCGGTTTTGGCGGCATATTGTGCGGCCTTTTCAGCTGTCATCGCAGCTTCGGCCTCTATCTGCCTGCTGCGCAAGTCCATCCATTTCCCGCCGTAAATCCACACCGTAACCGCGCAGATCGGGAAAACGACGGTCATCAGCAATATAAAGAAGAGTTCCATGTCCACTTTCGCCTCCTAATTGGCCTTGGTCCGCAGGCTTTCGATTTCCTGATCGAGCACATAGCCGCCATCGGTAACGATGCGTTCGATATTGGCGAGCCGATCCTTGACCGAACCGAGCTCGGCGCGAAGTTGCGCATTTTCCTGGCTGATCAGCTTGACGCGCTCGACCGCCTCGCCGCTGTTCTTCGGGTAGACCGTCTGGCCCCAGCTTCCTTCGAGGGGATAGCCGTTCTTGACCCTCAGCCAGGTGGTGAGGACCCAGCCGACGACACCGAGCACGCCGACGACACCTACGACTGGTACGAATGCTTCGAATGGGAACATAATAGCCTCCTATTCCCTCAATTTTTCGATTTCGTCGGAGAGCCGCGTCCCCTTGTCGGTGGCGATTCTCTCGAGCACCGATATCCGGTCCTCGAGCCGCAGGACTTTGTCCTTGAGATCGCCATTCTCGTTCGAGAGCAGCTCGATCTTTCGGCTTGCTTCGGGATCGCTGCGTTCGGTCGTGCCGCCCCACTCATCTTCAAGCGGATAGCCGTGTTTCGCGCGGATCCATGTCGTGATCACCCAGGCGCCCATGCTGAGGGCGATGATGGCGATGACAAAACCGGGGCCTCCCCAATTCATATCGAAATTCCTTCCTGAACCTTGTTTTCGTCTACCTTAGCGCAGAGCGTCGATTTCCTGGGCGAGCCGGTTGTTGCGGCTCGTGACCATCACTTCGACATCGGCGAGGCGGCGGTCGATATCGCGAAACTGAGAGCGCAATCCATTGACCGAGCGGCGTGGATTGGCGCGCGTACCCTGCCAGAATTTTGCCTCTTCCGTCGTGTCATAGAGCCCAGCCGGCTTCGCATGGGCTACCCATCCGACGACGAGGTAGATCAGGAACAGCGGCTGAAAGGCGAAGATCGTCGTGAGCACCGTCGCAACCCTGACCCAGGTCACATCGATCCCGGTATAGTCGGCGACACCGGCGCAGACGCCGAGCCATTTGCGATTCTGTTTGTCGAGGTAGAATTTCGTTCGGCGGTCATGCATCTCTGGTCTCCTGTTGTCTGTCGTGTCTTCAGAGCCGGCGAACATTGCCGGCGATGTCCGTGGACCCGCGCTCTTCGAGCAAATCCTCGATCCGGTCTTCCGGTCCGGAAACCCGCGGCGTCCAGTCGGGATTGTCGGCGGCAATAATTCGTTCGATCGAGTCCATGCGATCGTCCAGTCGCCGGGCGAGGTCATAAAGTTCATCGAGCAAATTTTCGTCTTCCTGGGTGATCGAGCCGGCGCGTTTCCATTGCGTCGAATAGTGGAGGATCAGCCAGGGAAGGCCGATAAAGAGCATCCCGACGACGCCGATGGGAACAAGAATATTTTCCATGGGTTATGCCTCCTTCGCTGCGGCCGGACCTTTTTTGCCCTGCTCTTTTTTCATAGCGGCGAGTTCGGCCTCGACACGGTCGTCCGATTCGAGTTCGTCGATTTCTTCTTCGAGCGATTTGCCCGGACCGCCGAGCGCTGCTGCGGCGGCGCGGCCTTCGGCCTCGTCGACGCGGCGCTCAAGGATCTCGAAGCGGGTGAAAGCG
>JABDLY010000243.1 GCA_013001755.1 Sphingomonadaceae bacterium | reverse complement strand
CCGTTATCCTGGCCGGCGGCAGCGGCACCCGATTATGGCCGCTATCCCGCCAGAATCGGGCGAAACAGTTCCTTCCGCTGCTCTCCGACAAGACGATGCTGGGCGAGACGCTCGACCGGGTCGGCGGCGATCTTTTCGGCGAACCCCTGCTCGTCGGCGGCGTGGCGCAGGCCGATATGCTCGGCGAGTATGAGGCGACGCTGATCCTCGAACCCGTGGCGCGCAACACCGCGGCCGCCATCGCGCTCGCCGCGCTTTCGCTACCGCGCGATGCGACGATGCTCGTGATGCCGAGCGATCATGTTATCGCCGATCGCGACGCCTTTATGGCTGCCATCGCCAAGGCGTTGCCGCTCGCGCTGCAGGGCTGGCTCGTCACCTTCGGCATCGAGGCGAGGGGCCCCGAAACCGGCTATGGCTATATCAAGTCGGGCGAGGAGGTCGGCGACCGGGTTTTCGAGGTCGAGCGTTTCGTCGAAAAGCCCGATCGCGCGACGGCGGAGGGCTATCTTGCCGAGGGCGGCTATCACTGGAATGGCGGTATCTTCCTGTTCAGCGCGGGTGCCTATCTCGACGCTCTCAAGACGCACGCGCCGGAAATCGCGGCTGCGGCGCGCAAGGCGATGGACGACGACGGCGCAGTCGACGCCGACGCCTTTGCCGAATCGCCGTCGATCTCGATCGACTATGCGGTGATGGAAAAGGCGCGCAAGGTCGCCGTCGTGCCGGTATCGATGGGCTGGTCGGACATCGGCAGCTGGGACGCGCTCTACGACATCAGCGACAAGGACGATGCCGGCAATGCCGCCCCCGCCGACGCCGTGACGATCGACAGCGCGAACTGCCTGATCCGCGCGGATGGCCAGACCGTGGCGGCGATCGGCGTCGAGGATCTGATCGTGGTCGCGACCGGCGATGCCGTCCTCGTCATGCCGCGCGGCGACAGCCAGCGGGTGAAAGAGGCGGTCGAGGCGTTGAAGGCGAAGAACGCAAAGGTGCTATAGGTTCCTCCCCAGCGCGAAGCGCGTTGGGGGAGGTGCCGCGAATGCGGCGGAAGGGCCTAGAGCCCCGGCCAACTTCTCACCAAACGACACCGGCATCGCATTGCCCCTCCACCGCCTTCGGCGGTCCCTCTCCCCCGACGACCCTCCGGCTCTGGGGAGGATTTAGTCCCCGGCAAACGCGAAGGGCGCGAGTCCGCGTTCACGGTCGTTGACGAGGATCGCGCGGCCAGCCGGGGGTGCGCTGCGCTGCGGGCAGGCAGCGCGGGTACAGGCGCGACAGCCGAGGCCGATCGGCACGGCTTCTCCCTTAAGATCGAGTCCGCGCGCTTCGATCAGCGGAGCGGCATGATCGGCATCGACGCCAAGGCCAATGGCGAACTCGGCACGAATGCCTTCGGGCGTACGCGCGACGGGATGGACGGTGCGCGCCAGCGTGAACCAGCGGCTGCCGTCCTCGAGTTCGATGAGCTGGCGCGCGATCTCACCGGGCCGATCGAAGGCGCGGTGGATCGCCCATAGCGGGCAATAATCGCTGCCTTCGGCGAGCGGCGTGTTGCTCGCCCCGCCATAGCGTTTCGAAAGTTGCCCCGCCCGGTCGATCCGTAGCATGAAGAAAGGCAGGCCGCGCGCGCCAACGCGCTGGAGCGTCGTCAGCCGGTGCGCGACCTGTTCGAAACCCGCGCCGAAACGGCGCTGGAGCAGTTCGAGATCATAGCCCGAGGCCTCGCAGGCACGCAGGAAGCGGCTATAGGGCATCATCAGCGCGGCCGAGAAATAGCCGGCGAGATGGCGATGATAGAGGCGGCGCGAAACCTCCTGGTCCATCTCCGCGCCCGCGATCAGCGCCTCGATCTCGGCCTTGGCTTCGATCTGGGCGAGCTGGAAGCCGGCCTGGAAAGTGCGCGACGCCTGATCGAGCATTTCGGAGAGCTGCAATTGCCGTGCATGGAGATCGAGTCGCCGGAGCCGATCGGGCATGACATCGGCAGGCAGAATCCGGATCGTCAGCTGGTGACGGCTTCTGAGGCGCTCGGCGATCGCACCATAAAGATCGCCCGCGCCGAGCCGAAGCTCGTCGGCGAGTTCCTCGGCCTGGCTGTCGAGATCGGCATAATGGTTCTTCCAGCGCTCGATCGCGCGGCGGACGGGAATGATCGGATCGAGATCGGCCACGTTCTCCGCCGTCCCCTCTTGCGCCAGCCGGTCGAAGGCACGCGCGAAGGCCTCGACACCGCCGGGCGCCGCCGCCAGCCATTCCTGCAATTCGGTGCGGTCGATATCGAGATCGGCGAACAGCGGATCGGCAAGCCGGCGACGCAGCCCTTCCTCGCCGCCGCCCGGCTCGTCGTCTGACAGGCTGCGCGTGTCGAAATCGAATGTTTCGGCGAGCTTGAGGAGGAGCGTTGCCGATAACGGCCGCTGGTTGCGCTCGACAAGATTGAGGTAGCTCGGGCTGATTTCGAGCATATCCGCCATCGCCGCCTGAGTAAGGCCGGACTGGCGGCGCAGGCGCTTGATCCGGTGTCCGGCGAAAAGCTTGGCGTCGGGCATAGAGGCTTCCTAGTGGACCGTCATTGCGAGCGAAGCGAAGCAATCCAGAGCCACAAGCACCAGCGCCTGCGGCTCTGGATTGCTTCGTCGCTACGCTCCTCGCAATGACGGAAATGCGAGACACCGTGAGCTTTGTCAATAACTTTACAAATCTACAAAGTTGTGTCGGCTAATCCCGACTCCCGCACCCAAAATATCGCAGTGCAGCATAGCGTCGTATCGCGCTCAATGCTAATAATGACGGCAGAAACACGGCGATGAGCCGTTCCTCCCCGCTTCAATCTTGTAAAGGATTAACTGCAATGGCTAGCTTCGAAGAGCTGATCCCCGCCGCTCCCGGTCGTTTCGACGGCATCACCCGCCCCTATGACACGGCCAAGGTCGAAGCGCTGCGCGGCTCGGTGACGATCGAACATACGCTGGCGACCAAGGGCGCGAACAAGCTCTGGGAGCTGCTCCACGACGAGGATTATATCAATGCTCTCGGTGCGCTCTCGGGCAACCAGGCAATGCAGATGGTGCGTGCCGGGCTGCAAGCGATCTATCTTTCGGGCTGGCAGGTCGCGGCGGACAACAACACCGCCGGCGCGATGTATCCCGATCAGTCGCTCTACCCGGCCAATGCCGGCCCCGAGCTTGCCCGCAAGATCAACAACACGCTGCAGCGCGCCGACCAGATCGAACATTCGGAAGGCGGAGCGGAGCGCGACTGGTTCGCGCCGATCGTCGCCGATGCCGAGGCCGGTTTCGGCGGACCGCTCAACTGTTTCGAGATCATGAAGGCCTATGTCGCGGCCGGCGCGGCGGGCGTTCACTACGAGGACCAGCTCGCTTCGGAAAAGAAATGCGGCCATCTCGGCGGCAAGGTGCTGATCCCGACCCAGGCGCATATCCGCAACCTCGATGCGGCACGCCTCGCCGCCGACGTTTGCGGCGTGCCGATGGTGATCTGCGCGCGGACCGATGCGGAATCCGCGAAGCTGATGACCTCGGATATCGACGAGCGCGATCATGAATTCATGACCGGAGAACGCACGCCCGAAGGCTTTTTTCGCCTCAAGGACGGCACCGGCGTAGATCACTGCATCAAGCGCGGCCTGGCGTTCGCCGAACATGCTGATCTTCTCTGGTGGGAAACTTCGAAGCCCAATCTCGATGATGCCCGCCGCTTCGCCGAAGCGATCAAGAAAGAATATCCGAACAAGATGCTCGCCTATAACTGTTCGCCGAGCTTCAACTGGGAAGCCAATCTCGACAAGGATACGATCGCCAAATATCAGCGCGAACTCGGCGCGATGGACTACAAGTTCCAGTTCGTGACATTGGCCGGCTTCCACCAGCTCAACTACGGCATGTTCGAGCTCGCCCGCGGCTACAAGGATCGCGGCATGGCGGCCTATTCCGAGCTGCAGCAAGCCGAATTCGCAGCCGAAGAAAATGGCTACACGGCAACGCGTCACCAGCGCGAAGTCGGCACCGGTTATTTCGATCTCGTCTCCAACGCGATCACCGGCGGCCAGAGCTCGACGACGGCGCTCGGCGATTCGACCGAAGCCGACCAGTTCGCCGAGGCTGCCGAATAACAGTTACTGGCGGGGGCGGGCGCCCCCGTCCCTTGTCTTCGCGCCAGCCTTCGCCCCCTAGGCTGGCGCACCCGCCTCCCCGGGACTCTCGGGTCGCATAACGAGCTTTTCCTGGGGAGGAGAAGAGACGCCCGTCCGGAGCAATCCGGGCGGGCGTTTTCTTTGTTTGTCAGAAACTTTCTCCCGAAAGTTCGCCGCACCAGCCCGCACCCC
>JABDLY010000199.1 GCA_013001755.1 Sphingomonadaceae bacterium | reverse complement strand
GCCCTTAACGGCCGCCTGATCCGGGGTACCTGATACGGCCCCCGAACGAACGAAGGACTGAAAAAATGCGCCACAAAAAGGCACACCGCAAACTCAACCGCACCTCGGCGCACCGCATCGCGATGCTCCGCAACATGGCGGCCGCGCTGATCAAGCATGAGCAGGTGATCACGACGCTGCCCAAGGCCAAAGAGCTGCGGCCGTACACCGAGAAACTCGTCACGCTGGCGAAGAAGGGCGGGCTGTCTAACCGCCGCCTCGCGATGTCCCGCCTGATGGACGAGGATCAACTCCGCAAGCTCTTCGACGTGCTGGCGACGCGCTATGCCGATCGCGACGGCGGCTATACGCGCGTCATCAAGGCCGGTTTCCGCGCCTCGGATGCCGCGCCGATGGCGGTCATCGAATTCGTCGACCGCGACGAAGACGCCCGCGGCCAGGATTCGGGCCCGGTAATGGACGACGAGGAAGAGTTCGCCGAAGCCGAAGCCACCGCATAATTCGCCGGGCTCGGCCTGACGGTCGAGCGCCGCACCGGCGAAATCGTCACCGTCCGCAGGTCGGGCAGGGCGGCTCCGCTTCCAGCCTCTCGCGCATCTCGTCGAGTCTGGCTTCGAGCTCGTCGCGCGCCGCGCGATATCGTTCATCGATATCGACCTTCCCGCCATCCTCGCCAAAATCCCAGCCATTTTCCCATTCCTCGCGCGTCAGGATATCCTTGTCGTCGCCGGCGATCCGCGCCTTGGCCGCCGCTGCCCGGCCGATAATGTCCTTGAGCAGCGGATCGGAATATTTCGTTCTCGTGCCGACGATCTTGCCGCCATGGACGATCGGCTCCTCCACCCCTTCGACCGCACGTTTATACGCCGTCGCCTCGAGCGTCGGCAGCGAACTCGCATGCGCCTCTTCCCAGGCGGCGGCGAATTCGGGATCCTTCCGGGCGTGGCGATAGGCGGTGGTGCTGCTGATGCCCGCAATCCTGCACGCATCGCGCACGACCCCAGTCTCGCCGAGCGCGCCGAGGAATTTCTGCTTGCGCACCGCGGTAAACCCGTCGCGCCGCGCCCGCGCCCTGCGCTTCCGCTGCTTGCCGTGAAGATGCTTCTTCGCCGTGGCTTTGCGCGGTTTTTTCGATTTGGGCATGGCCTGCTCCGTGATTGCGAATCATTGGAGCGCGGACAGGTGGCACGGTTTTTCCTACAGGTGGGAGAAAATGTTCTTGATTTGTTCAGCTCGATTGTGGGAGCTATGACGTTCGCTCGACGGGAGGAACCAATCGAGATTCGCTACCTGGTCGATGCGGCGGCCTATCACGACGTGCTGCGCATCGAATGCAGCAAATGCGATCACCAAGTTGCTTGGGAGCCTTATCCGCTCTGGTGGTGGTTCGAGTGCAAGGGCTGGGATCAGCGGCTTACTGCCGTCCCGAAGCGTCTCTATTGCAAGAAATGCTGGCAACTCGTCTTCCGCAAGTTCCGGCCAAGGCCGCCCTATCCCGTTCGCGCCGATCCCGACCCGTGCCATCTGCCGATGCCGCTTGAACGTGAATGGAAGAGGGTGATGTCGCGTTATCGGCGGTGACACCATCGCGCGGTGATGGCATTAGCGAACGATGTGCAATCTCTACACGATGGATGCGCCCACGTCCGACTTGTTCACCGTTTTTGGCATCGCGGGCACGCGGATCAACCTGCAAAGCTATGATGAAATCTATCCGAACCGCGAGGCGCCGATCGTGCGGATGGAAGGGGGTGAGCGCATTCTCGAACGGGTGACCTGGGGCATGCCGGGCTACGGGAAGGTGAAGCGCCCGATCACCAATGTGCGCAATCTTGAGTCCAATTTCTGGAAGAACATGCTCGCCGACCCTGATCGCCGCTGCCTCGTTCCGGCGACGAAATTCTGCGAATGGACGGGCGAGAAGGGATCGAAGCGCAAAGTCTGGTTCGAAGTCACCGACCAGCCGCTCTTCGCCTTTGCCGGCATCTGGCGGCCGACAGAGGAGGGCGCGCGAATGGCCTTCCTGACGACCGAGCCGAATGAGACGGTTGGTGCAATCCATCCGAAGGCGATGCCGGTGATCTTGCGGGAAAACGGGCATAAGACGTGGCTCGACGCGGAATGGAACGACGCGAGGGGGCTTGTGGCGGCTTATGATGACGAGGCGATGGAGATTGCTGAGAGCGACTGATCGGCTTTTTCGATTTGGGCATGGCCTGCTCCGGTGATTGCGAATCATTGGAGCGCGAACAGCTGGCACGGTTTTTCCTACAGGTGCTAGAGTTTTTTGTCGCAGCCCTTCTCCCTCGGGGAGAAGGATACGAAAACTTGCGAGCTTGTCTCGCTAGTTGAAGTTGGATGAGGGGTACCGCCCTCTCGATAGGGGCGCACCCATCACCCAACTCACTCTAAGCTCGTTCCTCGCCAAGAGTTCGCATCCCTCTCCCCTTGGGAGAGGGTTTGTTTCGTGTCATTTGCGGGGGAAGCTTCTTCCAAGCGGTGGGTAGCTCGGCTAAACCAATCCCGACTCACAACCCGCTTCGCCGCCGGTCGCCGCGTCCCCGCGCGTCCCCCTTCCGGTGCCGGGCGTTTAACAGGGACCTTTCCATGACAACCGTCGGCCAAGACACACTCGCCACCCGCTCCACGCTTACCGTCGATGGC
>JABDLY010000193.1 GCA_013001755.1 Sphingomonadaceae bacterium | reverse complement strand
CGGCAATCTCGACGTTTCCAACTCGATGTTCCGCAACAGCCAGCAGGGCATCCTGTCGGGCACCGATCCCTCGGCCACTATCCGCATCGACAGATCGACCTTCTCGGGGCTTGGCCTTTGTGCCTCGGATTGCGCGCATTCCATCTATGTCGGCCGATATGCCGCGCTCGAAATCACGCGGTCGCGTTTCGAACGCGGCACGGGAGGCCACTATATCAAGAGCCGCGCGCCGCGGGTGACGGTCTCCGATTCGAGCTTCGACGACACCGCCGGTCAGGCGACAAACTATATGATCGACCTGCCCGCGGGCGCACGCGGCATGATCGCCAACAACATCTTCGTCCAGGGCGAGAACAAGGAGAATTGGAGCGCCTTTGTCGCGGTTTCCGCCGAGGGGCAGGACAATCCAAGCGCCGGCCTCGTCATCCGCGATAACGAGGCGTCTTTGGCGCCGGGCGTCGACCGCAACACCTTCTTCGTCGCCGATTGGAGCGGCGATGCGCTGCAGATCGCGTCGAACGACCTAGGAAGCGGCATTTCCGTCTTCGACCGCCGTTAACGGCAGTTGCTCTCCGCAACATCGGGATCGAGATCGAGGCAGCGCCCGTCAATCTCGACGCCGCCGATATCGAGGCCGACAACGCTCGCCAGCGTCGGCATGATATCGACGGTCATCACGCCCATCGGCTGTTCGAAATTCTGCGCGCCGTTCCACCAGAACAGGATCGGCACGCGCCGGTCGTAATCCCAAACACTGCCATGCGTTGCGACATAGCCGATGCCCGGATCGGGGATCGGCGTCACCCGGGGCTGCAGCGCGACATAGAAATCGCCCGAGCGGGCGGGGTGGAAACTGGCGCGGATGCGATCGAGCACCGTCCAGCTTTCGGGCGGCGCGGTGGGGAGTGGCTGCGCTTCGATCTCCGCTCGTGAATAGACCCTGTAAACCTGCGGATGCGCGCTGAACGTCGCGACGGCGCGGTCGATGACTTCGGCGCGGCGCTCTTCGGGCACCGAGCGATCGACATAGAAATCGCCGAGCGGACCTTCCGAGCGAAGGATCGGCGTTTCGAGGTCCATCGCCTCGGCAATGCTGGTCTCGACAGCCCCGATATCGGCGCTCAGCCGGACGGCATCGGGGGCCCCCTGGACCGCGGCGCGCTCGGGCAGGTCGAGCCCGCCATGATCGGCGGTCAGCATGACGATATAGGAAATGCCGCTCGCATCGAGCCGCTCGAAAAAGGCGCCGAGCATCGCATCGAGCGCCATCAGCTGGATACATTGTTCGACGCCATGGGTGCCGTAGCGATGGCCGATATAGTCGGTCGCGGCGAGGCCGATGGCAAGGACATCGGTCGATCCGCGCCGCCCGAGCTCCATCTCGTCGGCAAGGTCGCCGGCGAGGTTGAGCGTCAGGAGGTCGGCTTCGGGCGTCGAGAGCAGGCCGCCGTCATCTCCGGCTTCGCGGCCGAAACGGTGGGTGCCGACAGTTTCGCCATCGCCGACCGCAATCTCGCGGTCGACCGCGCGGCAGGCCTGTGGAACGGCAAGCGGCTCGGCGCCTTGCGCTACCGATGCGATCAGCGCCTGATTGGTGCGCGCTACCGATTCGGGCGCGGCAGTGCCGTCATAGCTGCCGAAACCGCCCTGGCCGGGCCAGAACGCCATCTCGCTGTCGCCGCCAAGCATGACCGCCGAACGATCCTTGCCGGCCACCGAAACGGTGCGTGAATTGCTATCGGCGCGGCGCAACAGGTCGCCGAGCGTCGGCACCAGCAAATTGGCGCGTGAGCGTGTATAGTTGCTCGACGAGGATCCCTCGACGGTCACATCTTCGGCGCAATAGACGCGAACATCGTCGCGCTCGACGCCCATGTCGAACCAGCGATTGGCGATGACGCCCGATCGCGCGGGATGCGCTCCGGTGAGGATCGTCGAATGGCCCGGGCAGGTTTCGGTGGCCGCATGCGCCTGATAGCCTGAAGGGAACACCACGCCTGAAAGGAGCCGGGCAAAACCACCGGTGAAATGCTCGCGATAGGTGGCGAACAGATCGGAACTGAGCTGGTCGACCGATATCGCGACGACGAGCGAGGGCCGCTCGGGAGCCGGCGATGATGCTTCCCGATCTTGTGCAAAAGCTGGCGAGGAAAGGCCCAGCATTGTAACCAGGGTGGCGAGACGGACGAATTTCATCGATATTCCTCTCATGGTGCGCGGCGCGATGGTGCTTGCTATAGCGCGGCGGCGAAGGAGCTAATAGGTGCGTTTTTTGTTCGCCCGGTTACTGACAGTTTTAGCTGTGCTGCTTGCGCTGGGCGCAGGCCAGCCCGGTTTTGCGCAGGTGACGACCGAGAATGCCATCAAGACGGCCTTGGTCGCCGAAACGCGCGCTCCCGCGCCCGGCGATAGCTTCACTATCGCGATCCGGATGCGGCCCGATCAGGGCTGGCATGGCTATTGGCTCAATCCCGGCGAGGCCGGGTTGTCCGACAGTTTCGAATGGACGCTGCCCGAGGGGGTGACGATCGGCGAATTGCGCTATCCGGTTCCCGAACGGCTCGTCATCGGCGGAATTATGAATTACGTTTACGAGGGCGAATATGCGCTGCTCGCCGATGTGACGCTGGCGGAGGACATCGCGCCGGGCACTGCAGTCCCGCTGCGTGCCTCGGGCCAATGGCTTGCCTGTACCGATGAAATCTGCGTCCCCGAAAGCGGCGATCTGGCGCTCGATTTGCGCGTCGGCAGCGGCGGCGCGGAGGCGAGCGAGCAGTTCGACGCCTGGCGCGCCAGCCTGCCGCGCCCGCTCGGCAGCGAAGCGCGGTTCGAGGTCGCGGACGGGACATTGCGGATTGCCATTCCCTTTCCGGCCGAAGCCGGCATTGCGGCGCCCTATTTCTTTTCTGCGACCGACCGCGTGCTCGATTACAGCGCCGGGCAGCGCGTCTCGCGCAATGGTGACACTTTAATCGTCGAAGTGGCAGCCGCAGGCGATGCGGCGACGATCGGGCGGATCGAAGGATTGCTCAAGATCGGCGATCATGACGGCCTGTTGCTGACTGCTGCCCCCGGCGATGTCCCGGCGGCCGGCACAGTTATCGCCGATGCTCAAAGGCTCGATTCCCCGGCGATGAACGCCGGTATCGGCACGATTCTGCTGGCGCTGGGCGGCGCGATCGTTGGCGGGATGCTACTCAATATCATGCCGTGCGTTTTCCCGATCCTCAGCCTCAAGGCGCTGAGCCTTGCCAAGGCGGGCGGCAGCGCGAGCGGGGCGCGGCAGGATGCGCTTGCCTATACCGCCGGCGTCGTGCTGGTGTGTCTGGGTCTTGGCGCGGCGTTGCTGACGTTACGCGCCAGCGGCGCGGCGGCAGGCTGGGCGTTTCAGCTCCAGGATCCCCGCATGATCCTTTTCCTGTTGCTGCTGGTGACCGCTGTCGCGCTCAACCTTGCCGGGCTGTTCGAGCTGCCTAGTCTGGTTGGCGGCGGGCGGCTGGCGGGCAGGGACGGCGCGACCGGTTCCTTCTTCACCGGCGCGCTCGCCGCCTTTATTGCCACGCCGTGCACCGGCCCGTTCATGGCGGCGGCGCTTGGCGCGGCGCTTGTCGTGCCGCCGGTCGTCGCCATGGTGATTTTCGGGGGGCTAGGGCTGGGGTTGGCGCTGCCCTTCCTCGCGCTCGCCTACGTCCCAGCATTGCGCGATCGCCTGCCCAAACCCGGTCCCTGGATGGAGCGGTTCCGCCATCTGATGGCGATCCCGATGTTCCTGACCGCGCTTGCGCTTGGCTGGGTGCTCGGACGGCAGACGGGTGTGAATGGTATGACGCTTGGTATTGCCGCGGCGCTCGGCATCGCGCTGGCGCTATGGTGGGCGGGTAGCCGGCAGGTCGCGGGCAAGCGCGTCTGGCCGCCGATCGTTCCGGCGGCAATGATCGCGGTGGCGGCGCTGTTCGCGGTGCCCGGCGATATGCTGTCGGCACCGGGAAATGAAGTCGAGGCTGGTGTGCTCGACGCCGAACCGTTCGACGAAGCGCGGCTTTCGGAATTGCGCGCCGAGGGCCGGCCGGTCTTCGCCTATTTTACCGCCGACTGGTGCATCACCTGCAAGGCTAACGAAGCGGGAGCGCTCGCCCGCGCCGACGTCGCCGAGCATTTCGCTGCGCATGACGTGGCGGTGCTTGTCGGCGACTGGACGACGGGCGATGCGCGGATCGGCCGTTTTCTCGAAAGCCATGGCCGCACCGGCGTGCCGCTCTATCTCTATTACGCGCCGGGCGAGGAGCCCGAGATATTGCCGCAGATCCTGACCCCGGGCCGGCTGACTTCGCTGCCAAGCTGAGGAGAGAGCCGCTGAAACCGCTATTCCACGCCCTTGCCGCAAGCGCCGCCATTGCGGCGATGGCGCCCGCTGCAGCCGCCGTCGAAGTCGGGCAGCGAATGCCCGATTTCCGGCTGACCAACTCGAGCGGCGAAATCGTCCAGCTTTCCGATTTTGCCGGGCGCACCGTCGTACTTGAATGGAATAATCCGGGCTGTCCCTTCGTCCAGCGGCATTATGGCAGCGGCAATATGCAGGCGCTGCAGCGCGAGGCGCGCGCCGATGGCGTCGTCTGGCTGACGATCAATTCCGGCGCGCCGGGGCGGCAGGGCTTTATGCGCGGTCCGGCGGCAAACGGCTTCGTATCGCGCGAAAACGCCAGTCCGAGCCATTATCTGCTCGATCCGCGCGGCGTGGTCGGGCGCGCCTACGGAGCGACCGCGACGCCCGAAATGTTCGTGATCGATGGCAGCCGGGTGCTGCGCTATAACGGGGCGATCGACGATGCGCCGCGTGCGCGGGAAAGTGAAACGCGCAGCGCCAACAGCTATGTCCGCGCGGCGCTCGCCGATCTCGATGCGGGCCGCGCGGTGCGAACGCGCGAGACGCGGCCCTATGGCTGTTCGGTCAAATATAGCGACGCGAGCTAGCTTAGCGCCCCTCGGTCACCTCGTCTTCGCTGATCATCGGTCCGATCGGCGCATCCATCGGCGGCGCGTTCGGATTGGGTTGGGCTGAGCGGACCCATGTCCGTCCGCCGCCGATCCAGGTTTCGAGTACGACAGTTTCGCGGATCTGTTCCGGCGTTGCGTCGAATATATCGCGGTCTAGGATCAGGAAGTCGGCGTAAAACCCGCGTCCGAGCCGCCCGATCCGGTCTTCGGCAAAGCCCGCATAGGCCGCGCCCGTCGTAAAACCGGCAAAGGCTTCGCTCATCGAAACGCGCTCATGCGCCTGCCAGCCGCCGACCGGCTGGCCATTGGCGTCCTGCCGCGAAATCGCGACGGCAAGGCCCGGAAACGGGTTGGGATTTTCGACCGGATAATCGCTGCCGAAGGCCAGATGCGCTCCCGTGCGCAGCATCGAATTCCACGCATAGGCGCCTTGCAGCCGGTTCGGTCCGAGCCGTGCCTCGGCCATCAGCCGGTCCGAAGTCTGATGGACGGGCTGCATCGAGGCGATGATGCCATGCTGGCCAAAGCGCGGAATATCGACGGGATCGACTATTTGCGCATGTTCGATCCGCCAGCGCCTGTCGTCGGTATAGCGCGTGGCGATCTCTTCGATCACGCTGAGCACTTCGCGGTTCGCGCCATCGCCGATCGCATGGATCGCCGGCTGGAAGCGGTCGATGGCAAGCCGGCTCAATCGGTTGCGCAGATAGATACCGTCGGAAAGCGCCAGCCCCATCTGGTCGGGCGCGTCGGCATAGGGCGCATTGAGCAGGGCACCGCGCGATCCCAGCGCGCCATCGGCATAGAGTTTAAGCCCGACCATCCGCAGCCGTCCGCCATACAGCCACGGCGTCGGTCCATCGCCTGCGATATCGAGCAAAGTCTCGAGATCGCCCGCATAAGACACCACGCGTACGCTCAGCTGCCCGCGATCGCCTGCGCGCCGCAGCACGCTCCAGTCATCGGCGCTGGTGCCCATATCGTGCGATGTCGTGACGCCATAGCCAAGCAATATGTTCTGCGCCGCACGCAGCGCCATGTCACGCACCGGCGGTTCGGGGATCGGCACCGCGCTCTGGATCAGCCCCATCGCGGCATCGACGAAGACGCCATTGGGTTCGCCCCCGTCGCGCTCGATCCTTCCCCCATCGGGCGCTTGCGAGCTTGTGGTGATGTTCGCCGCGCGCATCGCCGCATGATTGGCGACACCGGCATGGCCATCGACGCGGACCAGCCAGACCGGGCGGTCGCTTTCGGCGGCGTCGATATCGGCGGCGGTCGGATAGCGGCCCAGGCCCCAGACTTCCTGGTTCCAGCCGCGCCCGACAATCCAGCGCAGGGTCGGGTTGGCCGCCGAATAATCGCGGATCATCGCCTGCGCTTCGGCAAGGCTCGCCGTGCCCGACAGATCGAGCTGGATCGCGCCATAGCCGAGCCCCATGACATGGCCATGCGCATCGATCAGGCCAGGAATGACGGTGCGGCCCTCGGCATCGTGGAGGAATTCGAGATCGCCGGGCCGGTCGTCGCGGCGATCGAGCAGCCCCGTCACGCGGCCGGTCTCGGGATCGAAGAGCAGCCCGGTGAAGCGGACGAGGTTGCCGTCTTCGTCGAGCGTATAGCCATTGGCGTTATCGAGCAGCGCGTCTGCCTGTGCAGGGGCGGGGAGAGTCAGGGCCACGACGGCGAATAGGGTCGCCATAAAGACACCCGTTTGCCCTGAGCTTGTCGAAGGGCTGTCCTTCTCTTTTCGAACGCCGAAGAAGAAAAAGCAGGGCTTCGACAAGCTCAGCCCGAACGGTTTTCTTTTTGCTATCGAAAAGTTCACTCTTCCAGTCTCCTCACCAGTGCGCTCGTGTCCTGACGTGCGCCGCCCATTTTTTGCACTTCGGCATAATAGCCGTCGACGAGTTTCGCCAAATCGATCCGCGCGCCATTTTCCGCCGCTTCGTCGATCGCCAGCCCCAGATCCTTGCGCATCCAGTTTATCGCAAAGCCGAAATCGAATTCGCCTTTTGCCATCGTCCACCAGCGATTGTTCATCTGCCAGCTTTGCGCCGCGCCGCCCGATAGCGCCTCGAAGACGCGATTCAGATCGAGATCGGATGCCCGCGCGAAATGCAGCGCTTCGGACAGCCCCTGCAACACACCCGCAATCGCCAGCTGGTTGCACATCTTGGTTTGCTGCCCCGCGCCCGGTCCGCCGCAATGGACGATCCGCGCGGCATAAGCGTGCATGATCGGTTCGGCGAGCGTCATCGCGCGTTTCTCGCCGCCGCACATGATCGCCAGCGTGCCATTTTCCGCGCCCGCCTGTCCGCCCGATACCGGCGCATCGACACACATCGTTCCTTGCGCAGCGCCGGCTTCGGCGAGCGTGCGTGCAAGCTTCGCCGAGACCGTCGTATGATCGATAAACAGCGTGCCATCATGCATCGCCGCAAAAGCGCCATCGGGGCCGAGCGTCACCGCTTCGACATCGGCGTCGGCACCGACACAGGCGACAACGGCGTCAACGCCCTTTGCGGCTTGAGCGGGCGTCGCGGCGTGCGGCGCGCCGTACGCCTCGCTCCAGCTCTCCGCTTTGGCCGCCGTCCGGTTGTAGACGGTCATCTCATGTCCGGCCTTCGCCAGATGCCCGGCCATCGGCCCGCCCATCACGCCGAGCCCGATAAATGCGATCTTTGCCATGGCGCGCTTCTTAGGGCGTGTTTGCCGGGCGCGCCAGATAGGCTAGGGCGGGCCTATTATGGCCACTGCAGCAAAATCCGGCGCCGATTCGGCTGTCACCCTCGACACCATCCGCGCCGCGCATGAGCGCATCGCCGATGCCATCGTCCGGACGCCGACGCTGAAGAGCATTACCTTTTCCGAGATGACCGGCGCCGATGTTTGGCTGAAATTCGAAAATTTGCAGTTCACCGCGTCGTTCAAGGAACGCGGCGCGCTCAACAAGCTGATCCAGCTTACCGACAGCGAACGCAAACGCGGCGTGATCGCGGCATCGGCGGGCAACCATTCGCAGGGCGTCGCCTATCACGGCGCACGGCTCGGCATTCCGGTCACCATCGTGATGCCCAAGCACACGCCAACGGTGAAGGTGCAGCAGACGCGCGATCATGGTGCGCAGGTCGTGCTCGAAGGCGAACGGTTCGACGATGCCCAGGCGCATGCCTATGCACTGGCCGAAGAGCGCGGGCTGGTGTTCGTCCACCCCTTTAACGATCTCGATATCGCGGCGGGGCAGGGGACGGCGGCGATCGAGATGCTCGAAGATGCGCCCGATATCGACATGCTTGTCGTGCCGATCGGCGGCGGCGGCTTGATTTCGGGAATGGGGATCGCGGCCAAGGCGATCAATCCGAAGATCGAAGTGGTAGGCGTCGAAGCCGAGCTTTATCCCTCGACCTACTCCAAAATGCGCGGGCTCAAACTGCCCTGCGAGGGCGATACGCTTGCCGAGGGGATTGCGGTCAAGGAGCCGGGCGCGCTGACGCTCGAGATTATCCGCGAGATCGTCGACGATATCCTGCTCGTCAGCGAGCGCGATCTCGAACGCGCGGTGTCGCTGCTGCTGCAGATCGAGAAAACGGTGGTCGAGGGTGCGGGATCTGCGGGGCTCGCGGCGATGCTGGCGCATCCGGCCAAGTTCAAGGATCGCAAGGTCGGGCTCATTCTCTGCGGCGGGAATATCGATACGCGGCTTCTGGCGAATGTGCTGCTGCGCGATCTGGCGCGGCAGGGGCGGCTGGCGCGGCTCAGGATACGATTACAAGACCGGCCCGGCGCGCTCTATCAGGTGGTTCGCGTCTTCGATCAGGAACAGGTCAATATCATCGAAGTCTATCACCAGCGGATTTTCACGACGCTGCCCGCCAAGGGCCTGATCACCGATATCGAATGCGAAACCCGCGATCGCGCGCATCTCGAACGGCTGATCGATGCGCTCGAACGCGATGGCTATGAAGTAACGCCGGTGGAATTGGCTTAGCGCACATCCGGATAGTGCTTCTCGAGCCCGTATTTCCGTCCGAACGCCCAGCTGAAGCCGCATTTCATATAGATCCAGTTGGCCTTGAGCGGTCCCCATTCGGCGATGCGGCGGTCCGATGTCGTGACGATCCGCTTGACCATTTTGACCCGCCCGATGCGGCAGAGCTTCAGGCACAGATCGACATCCTCCATGATATGCATATCGGGATCGCATCCACCGACGCGCAGGAAATCGTCGCGCCTGAAGAACATCGCATGGTCGCCGAACAGCAGCCTCAGCCCGCGTACGAAGAGGTGTGGGCGGAGGAGCGCTGGGCCATAATAGGTCTTCGCCCAATTATGCGCCGTCGTGCCCCAGCGCGTCTTTTCACCCGTCAGGACCGGTGAGAATCCGCCCAATGCGATTTTGGAATTGGCGAGTGTCTGCTCGACAACCGCAAGCGCATCGCTCGGCAATTCGGTATCGGCGTGGAGCACGAGCGCCATCGGTGCGCTGGCAGCCTCGACGCCCCTGTTGATCTGAATGCCGCGCCCGCGCTGATTCGTTGCCGTTACGATGAAGCCGGCCCCGCGCGCCATCTCGATCGAGCGGTCCGAGCTGCCGCCATCGACGGCGATCACTTCGGCGGGTGGCGGATCGAGCGCGGCGATATTGGCAATGACACCGGGCAATGTTTTTTCTTCGTCAAGCATCGGGATCACGATGGCGATGGAGCCAGCGGGCGCGATCATGCTGTGAGCTCGGGCCAGCGCGTCAGGTCTTCGGGCCGGTCGCAATCGGCGAGCGTTTCGAGCATCGCCGGCGCGATGCCGCGCGCTGCGAGGCGAGAGAGCGTTATCGGCAATATCTGATCCGTGCCCCATGGCATGTCTTCGAAAAGGTAGTCGAAACGTTTCGCAAGGCCGAGCAACCAATAGCCGCCGTCCTCGGCCGGGCCGATCACGACATTGGAAGAGATCAGCGCTTGCGCCGCCTCCGCGATATGGCGAGGATGCAAATCCGGGCAATCGCTGCCGAGGAAAATCACCGGTGCGGGCTGGCTGGCGCGCGCCATCCGGTCGCCGAGATCGCCTTCGCCCTGTTCGGCATAGGCAATGTCATCGCCCAGCCATTGGCGGAATCGCGATTCGGGCGCTCCAGTGTATCGCAGCTCGATCGGCAAGTCGGTTTTGCGCAGCGTCGTTAGAGTTCGTTCGGCCAATTTTTTGTGCAACGCCGCCGCGCCGTCCGGGCCGAGCGTGGGTATCATCCGCGTCTTGGCCTTGCCGGGTTCGGGATAACGCGAAAACAGGACGAGACGGGGATTGGCGTTGGATGGCATGCGCCAACCCTAGTTGAGTGTCCCGAGATAAGCGATCAGATCTGCGCGATCCTGTTCGTTCGGAATGCCCGCGAACGCCATCGTCGTGCCCGGCATGAAGCCGCGCGGATTTTCGAGATAGGCGTTGAGGTTATCTTCGGTCCAGTCGCCGTCAAATTGCTGGTTGGCGTCCGAATATCTGAAATCGCCGACGCCGCCGATCTCTCGCCCGACAACGCCGTGCAATGATGGCCCGACGCGATTTTCGCCGGGTTCGATGCTGTGGCAGGCCGCACAGCGGCGAAATACAGCTTCGCCCGCATCGGCGCCGCCGGTCGCCGCGACTTCCCTGGCTTCCGCGTCACCGCGTTCGCTGCTGCCGTCGGTCGCATCCGATCCTCCGCCACCCGAACAGGCGGCGGCAAGGCAAAGGCCGAGCGAGGCGAGGGCCGGTCTGAAAAGATGCATCCGAACCTCCCTGCAATTGCAAGAAAATGGTGACCCCTACGGGAATCGAACCCGTGTTTCAGCCGTGAAAGGGCCGCGTCCTAACCGCTAGACGAAGGGGCCAAACCAGCGCGTGCGCCAATAGGGTAGGGGGGCGGCGCGGTCAACTCTTATGGTGCGGTGCGGCAAATATCTGGATCAATCCGCCCAGGCGGCATCTTCGAGATGAAGCTCGGCGGCCGGGCGCGGTCCCCAATCGTCGATTTTCGCGCGGCCCGCGACCCAGAGCTTGCGATCACGGCCCGCACCGAGGATAGCCTGCCCCAGCGGCGTATCGGCGGTGCGGAAGGCAATCGTCTTGAGGCTGCGGCCATCTTCCCCCGCAACAATCGCGCGAACATGGTCTTGCCCGACGATATCGGCTTTGATGATTCGCACCGGCCCCGTCGCGATGCGCGGACCGGGCCAACCCGCGCCATAGGGACCGCCTTCTTCGAGCGCGTCGACCAGCGCCGGGGTCACGCCGCCGGGCGCGATCACGGCATCGAGGAGCAGCGCGCGTTCGCCCTGTGCCTTGGCAACGTCGGCGGACAGGCGCTCATCGAGAAAATCGGCCAGCGCATCGATCTTCCCAGCCTCGACCGTTAGCCCCGCGGCCATCGCATGTCCGCCGCCCGCAACCAGCAGGCCATTATCCTTCGCCGCGATCACCGCCGCGCCAAGATCTACGCCCGAGATTGAACGGCCCGAGCCTTTGCCCGTGCCGTCCTCGTCGATTGCCACGACGATCGCCGGTCGCCCCATACGTTCCTTGAGCCGGCTGGCGACGATACCGATAACGCCGGGGTGCCATCCTGCGCCGGACACCAGCGCAACCGCGCGGTTATCCTGCCCCTTGCCGAGTTCGAGCGCCTGTTCGGTCACGGTCATCTCGATGGCGCGGCGTTCCTCGTTGAAATGTTCGAGCTGCACGGCGATTTCGCGCGCCTCTTCGGGATCTTCGGTGGTCAGCAGGCGAACGCCGAGATCGGATTGGCCGACCCGCCCGCCGGCATTGATCCGCGGGCCGAGGCGAAATCCAAAATCGGACGCCACCGGCGCGCGATCGAGCCGCGACGCTTCGATCAGCGCGTTCAACCCGACATTGCGCCGCCCCTGCATCACCTTGAGACCCTGCGCGACGAATGCGCGATTGAGCCCGTGTAAGGCGGCGACATCGGCGACGGTGCCCAGGGCGACGATATCGAGCAGTTCGATCAGCTTGGGCTCGGGCCGATCGTCGAAAAACCCGGCCTCGCGCAATTTGCGCAATATCGCGGCACCGAGCAGAAAGGCGACGCCGACGGCTGCCAGATGGCCATGCGCCGCGCCTTCGCCTTCGTCGAGGCGATTGGGGTTCACCAGGCTGTGCGCGACGGGCAATTCGCTTGCGCATTTATGATGATCGACGACGATGACGTCGACGCCGGCCTGCTTCGCCATCGCCAACGCCTCAAACGCCATCGCGCCGCAATCGACGGTGACGATCAACGAAGATCCGTTCTCGGCAAGCCTGACCAATGCTTCGCCCGATGGGCCATAGCCTTCCATCAACCGATCCGGAATATAGGCCCCGGCCTCGAGCCCAAGCGATCGGAGGAGGCGGATCAACAAAGCGGCGGACGTTGCGCCATCGACATCGTAATCGCCGAAAATCGTCACTTTTTCCCGGGTATCTATCGCCGTGACGATGCGCTCCGCGGCGCGGTCCATATCGCGAAAAATCGAGGGGTCGGGCATGAACGCCCGGATCGTGGGGTTGCGATAGGCGGCCAGTTCCTCGCGCCTGCAGCCCCTCGATAGCAATAAGCCGGTGACAAGATCGTCGGGCTGAAAATTGCCGCCCAGCCCGTCCACCGCGCCGCCGCGCCAGCGCCAGGGCTGGCCGGAAATCGAATGCTGGATATCGGGCGCGGGCTTCACGAAATGGCTTTAACCTGTAGCCTCACTCCCCGCCATCGGCTTTCGCGGCCTTGCTGTGGGCATAGCGCGCCGCCAAGGGTGCTGCGCTGATGCCGTGGAGCAGGATGCTCAGCATCACGGTGAGATAGGCGGTGGTGCGGATCGGTTCGCTGGTCACGCCTTCGCCGAATACCAGCAGCACGAAGACGATGGTCGCCAGTCCGCGCGGGCCGAACCAGCCGAGATAGAGCAAGGTCGGCCAGCTTACACCCGTGCCGAAAAGCGAGATCGCCACCGCGGCGAGGCGAATGACCGTCAGGCTGAGCAGGGCGTAAAACAGGTAGATCCATTGGAAATCGGCGAGCGCCACTGGAGCGAGCGCGCAACCGAACAGGAAGAACAGGGTCAGGCTCAGGAAGCGGCCTTCTTCCTCGACAAATTCGGCTACGATGCCGGTGCGATCTTCGCACATGGCGGCAAAGCTGAGACCGGCGACAAAAGCCGAGACAAAGGCGTTGCCGCCGATCGCATTGGCAAAGACAAAAGCGCAGCCCGCGACGCCGAGACAGGCCAATGTCTCGAACCGCATATCGAGCCAGCCGGCGCGCGATGCCGTGCGAATGGCGATGCCTCCCGCCGCGCCCACGGCCAACCCGGCAATCGCGCCGAATCCGATCTGCTGCGCGGCAAAGCCGGCCCAGAATTGCCAGTCGCCGTTGGCGCCATGTTCGGCATAGCCCGAAAGCGCGGCGAACAGCAGTACGGCGGGGACGGCGAGGCCGTCGTTCAATCCCGATTCGGTGATGATGGTCCGGCGGATCCGCACCGGCACGGCCTCATTCTCGACCACCGCCGCGCCGAGCGCCGCATCGGTCGGCGCCAGCATTGCCGCGAGAAGCGCAGCCTCGACCCAAGCGAGACCTGGAAACAGGCCGATCGCCGCCAGCGCGCCGAACAATATCGATAACGGCAGCCCGATCAGCAATATCCGCTGCGCCAGACGGTTCATTTTCACAACCTTGCCGAAACTCAGCCGCGAGGCGTCGCCGAACAGCACGAGGGCCAGCGTAATCTCGGCAAACAGCAGCAACGTCTCCGACTGTGGATCGACCGAAAACATGACCAGTCCCGCCGAACCGAAACCCAGCCCTGCCAGAGCGAACGCCAGCGGTGCCGGCATGATCGAATTGCCGAGAACGCGCGAGAAAATACCATAGCCGACAAAAACAACGGCCAGCGCGGCGAGCAGGGGTTCGGCTTCCATGTCCCGTGTTTAGCGCGATTGGCGGCTTATGGCACCAAGGCTATTCGATGCTTCAAAGCCGGTTCGCGCGCGGTTAGGGTCGACGCGATGGCACGGCTTCTTATCGTTTATCACAGCTTTACCGGCGGCACCCGGCAGATGGCCGAGGCGGCGGCCGAAGCGGCGCGCGAGGCGGACAGCGCTGAGGTCGTCGTCAAACGCGCCGATGAGGCGGAACCGGACGACCTGCTCGGCGCCGACGGCTATCTCTTCGCCACGCCCGAAAACCTCGCCGCGATCGCCGGCGTGATGAAGGCGTTTTTCGATCGCTGCTATTATCCGGTGCTCGGCAAGATCGAGGGCCGGCCCTATGCGGCGATGATCTGCGCCGGATCCGACGGCGAAAACGCCCGCACTCAGCTCGAGCGGATCGCCACAGGCTGGCGGCTCAAGAAAATCGCCGACACCCCGATCGTCTGCACCCATGCCCAGACGCCGGAGCAGATACTGGCGGAAAAGACGATAGCCGAAGACGATCTGGCGCAATGCCGCGAGATAGGCGGGGCGCTGGCGGCGGGGTTGGAGATGGGAGTTTTCTAAGTCTTGTAGTGCTCGCCGCGCACCCAGCGCACCGTCCCCGATGACGCCCGCATCACGACGCTCTGCGTGGTCATGCAGCCCTTGCGGAGCTTCTTGACGCCGTCGAGCATCGAGCCGTCGGTGACGCCGGTGGCGGCAAAGATGACATCACCCTTGGCGAGTTCCTTCAAGGAATAGATGCGGTCGAAATCCTCGTCGGGGATGCCCCATTTGCGCGCACGTGTCTTTTCGTCGTCGTTGCGGAAGACGAGCCGGCCTTGGAACTGGCCGCCGACGCAGCGCAAGGCCGCCGCCGCCAGCACACCCTCGGGCGCTCCGCCCTGACCCATATAGACGTCGATCGTCGTGTCTTCGTCGGTCACTGCGATCACACCCGCGACATCGCCATCGGGGATCAGCTGGACGCCGCAGCCCAGTGCCCGCAGCTCGGCGATCAGCGCCTCGTGACGCGGCCTATCGAGGACGCAGGCGATGATTTCGTTAGGCCCGACGCCCTTGGCCTTGGCAATGGCTTTGATATTTTCGGTGGGCGATTTGGCAAGGTCGATCGTGTCCTTGGGATAGCCCGGGCCGATCGCGATTTTGTCCATATAGGTGTCGGGCGCGTTGAGCAGGCAGCCCTGCTCGGCGATCGCCAGCACGGCGAGCGCATTGGCGCCGGCCTTGGCGGTGATCGTCGTGCCTTCGAGCGGATCGAGCGCGATATCGACCTTGGGGGCGCCCTTCGCGGCGCGGCCGACCTTCTCGCCGATATAGAGCATCGGCGCTTCGTCGCGCTCGCCTTCGCCGATGACGACCGTGCCGTCGAAATCGAGCGTGTTGAACGCGGTACGCATCGCCTCGACAGCGGCGGCGTCGGCGGCTTTTTCGTTGCCGCGGCCGATCAGCTTCGACGCGGCGATCGCGGCAGCCTCGGTAACGCGCACCATTTCGAGCACGAGCACACGGTCGAGAACTTCGGAGGCCTTCGTCATTATTGGGTCATCCTTCAGACATGTTTGCCGGGCGATAAGCGAGCGCCATGGCGTTGTCGAGAATCGTGCTTACGCTTTCGCTGTCCTTCGCGGCGCTGCCCTTTGCCGTGGAAGCAGAAACGCCGGTCTATGAGATGATCGCGCAAACCAATGAATGGGTCGTGGTCGACGATACCGAATGCGAAAGCAACGGCCGCCAGATCGTCGTCTGCGCGCCGGTCAACGAGAATGATCGCTACCGCCTGCCGTTCGAGACTGCGGTTGCGGGCGATCCGGCCAATGAAGGCGTGTGGGAAGAGCGCGAGCGCATCCAGGCCGAGCCGGGCCGTTGCCAGGGCTGGGAAAATGTTCAGGTCGGATGCGGAGCGGTTGGCGTGTCGTTTGGCGTGGGAGGAGCGAATCCGGGGTTGCGGACGGGAGGGCTACGCCGCGTGGGGCGGTGACGCCCTTATCCTTCCTCCACGAAACGCCTCGCCTTCCGATCCTTGCGCGTGATCGCGGGATCGAAAATGCGGCCGTTCATTGCGACATAGACGCCGGACGGCAAAGATTGCGCTGCCGCCAGTGCAAAGCCGATATTGAATTCGGCGTCGCTATGCTTGAGCGTCGCGGGCTGAAGGGCGCCCGTAAGAACGACCGTCCTGTTTGCGATCCCGCCCAGCGCGCGTGCGGTTTCGACCATGGTGTCGGTGCCGTGGGTGATAAGGATGCTGCGGGCATCGCTGTCCTCGACCGCCTTGCGGATCGCCGCCCGGTCTTCGTCCGTGAGTTCGAGGCTGTCCTTGCGCATCAATTGAGTCAGCCGGTGTTCGCATTGGACATTGTTCTCGCGCAGGATATCGGCGACCGCCGTCGGGCCGACCTGATATTCCGAAAGTGCGTCGAAATAGACCTTGTCGATCGTTCCGCCGGTCGTGAAGATTTCGATTGGGTCGGGCATCACAGATCCAATATGTGCATCCACATCGGAGCGCCGGCGAGGCTTTGTGCGCCGCGCAACCGTTCGAGCGCGTCGGCGACGCAGCGTTCTGGACCTTCGTGGGTCACGATGATCAGGTTGACGACATCGTCGCTATCCTCGCTCGGGTTTGCGCCGCCACGCTGAATCATGGATTCGATCGATACATTGGCGTCGCGCATCGCCGCGGTGATCTCGGCGAGGACGCCTGGCCGGTCATGGACGGCAAAACGCAGATAGGCGCGGCTGCGGCGGCCTCCCGCATCGACCGGGCCCGCCTTGGCGAGCCGCGCGAAGGGCATGGCGAAGGCCGGCCCATATTCGCCGCGCGCGACGTCGATGAGGTCAGCGACGACGGCGCTTGCGGTCGGGCCTTCGCCCGCGCCCGCGCCTTCGAAGAACAACCGACCGACGAAATTGCCTTCGGCGACGACCGCGTTGAGCGATCCAAGGACATGCGCGAGCGGGTGTTTGCGCGGCACGAGGCAAGGATGGACGCGCTGGAACAGGCCATCGTCGTCGGCTTCGGCGATCCCGACGAGCCGGACCTTGAAGCCGAGCGCGCGCGCTTCGGCGATATCCTCAGCGATCACTTCGCGAATGCCGCTCACCGTCACATTGTCGAAATCGAGCGCGGTGCCGAAGGCCAGGCTCGCAAGTATGGCGAGCTTGTGCGCGGCATCGACGCCATCGATATCGAAAGTCGGATCGGCCTCGGCATAGCCGAGCGCCTGCGCTTCGGCGAGAACGTCGGCGAAATCGCCGCCCTTCGCCTCCATTTCGGTCAGGATGTAATTGCAGGTGCCGTTGAGGATTCCGTAGACGCGCGTGATCGCGTTGGCCGCCGCGCCTTCGCGCAGTCCCTTGATGACGGGAATGCCGCCCGCGACGGCTGCTTCATATTTGAGCGCCGTACCGGCTTTCTCGGCGGCTTCGGCGAGTTCGAGCCCGTGATGCGCGATCATCGCCTTGTTGGCGGTGACGAAAGACTTGCCGGCGGCCAGAGTTTCACGCGCCAGCGCGAGCGCAGGGCCGTCCGATCCGCCGACCAGCTCGGCGACGCAATCGACATCGTTGCGCACGACAAGCGCGCCCGGCTTGTCTTCCCAGGCGAAGCGCGCAACGTCGATACCGCGATCGCGGCCCCTGTCGCGCGCCGAAACGGCAGTTACTTCGATCGCCCGCCCGGCACGGCGTTCGATCAGCTCGCGATTCTCGTCGAGCAGCTTGACGACGCCCGCGCCGACCGTCCCCAGTCCCGCCAGCGCCACGCGCAATGGTTTCGCCATGTCGATCCCTTCACTCCAGCCGTGGGCCTTAATTCGGCCCCGGTTTAATTGCTACCGGGCAAATTATGAGCGGCGCGCATAAAACACCGACGATTTTGGTCCTCGCGGGCAAGCGCGACGGCGTTCCCGGGCCGCTCGCCGAGGCCGCCGGCGTCAGCCATAAGGCGATCATGCTGGTCGCAGGAAGACCGCTGATCGCGCACATTCTTTCGACGCTCGAAGCCGCTTGGGACGACGCGAAAATCCTCGTTTCGATCCATGATCCGTCGATATTGGACGATATCGACGAGGTCATCCGGCTCAAGGCGGCAGGTCGCTTCCAGACCGTCGAGGCACAGACCGGGATCGTCGAGAGCCTCGAGGAAGCAGCCAGGCACACCGAGTGGCCGCTGCTGATCACGACGGCGGATAGCGCGCTCGCGACGGTCGAGGGACTGCACCAGATCAATGCGGCGGGGCAGGACCGCCGCGCCGATGTCGTGCTGGGCCTCGCGCAGCGCGAGGTCATCCGCGCCGCGCATCCCGATGGGCAATGGGGTTTTTACGAGTTCAAGGACATCGCGATTTCGAACTGCAATTTGTTCTGGATGCGCGATGCAGGGGCGCTCAAGGCGGCCGAGGCGTTTCGCACCGGCGGGCAGTTCTTCAAGAATGTCGATCGTATCCGCAAGGCTTTCGGCCTGTGGAATCTGATCCGCTTCAAGCTCAAAATGGATACCGTCTATGGCGCGATGGAGCGAATATCGAGACGTCTTGGAGTGCGCGTCGTCGCGCATCTGTTCGACGACGGCGAACTTGCGATCGATGTCGACAATGAGCGGACCTTCCGGGTAACCGAGGAATTGCTCGCGAGGCGGCGGGGCGGCGGATAATCGCGGCGGTTAGCCGCCGCTCACGGCGCTTTCCTACCGGCCCAGTTCGCGGCGGAAATATTCGATCCGCTCGCGTTGCAGGATTTCGACGCAATTCTCGTCGGTGCAGCGCTGAACCTGATCGAGCCAGGCGCGCTGGTCGGCGCGCAGGCGCGGTGCCTGTCCCGTACCGCGCACCATTGCCCGGGCTCGCCGGTAGAGTGTCGCCAGTTCGCGATCCTGCGCAGCGAGGCGCGACGAGCCGCAGATCAGGAATTCGCGCGTTGTCGATGCATTGGCGCAGTTGAAGCTCGGGCTGACACCCTGCGGCGTGGTTCGCTCCGGAGACGCCGATGCCGGCGGCGCTTGCGGTGTTATCGGAGCCGGATCGGGCGATCGAGATGACGCGTCCGGCTCTTCTGCGCCAGCCTCCTCGTCCGGTTGGCCGGTTCCTTCCGGTTGCGCTGCGGTTGAAGCGATCTCTCTGGGTTGATCTCTTTCGTCATCGCGGTCGCCAGTCGCAACGATCCACGTCACCGCAATCGCGGCAATCAGCAAGGCCGCGGCGGCGATGCCGAGCAGCATCTTGTTCGCCGATATCGACCCGACAGGCGCCGGATTGACCGGCGTCGGCGCGGTTTTCTGTTCATGCGCAGGCGCATCGATCGGGCGGCCGGGGCGTTCGCCGCCTGAAAACGGCACGCCGGCATATTGGCGGGCCTGTGCCGCGACCCGGTCCATCACCGCCTCGCGCCGCTCGATCCAGTCGATCCACTGGCTGTCGGCGAGATGATAGGCGAGTTCGCGCGGCTGAATCGATTCGAGCCGCAACGGAATGATCGGCCGTCCCGCGCTGTCGCCGAGGATCAATTCGCGTTTGACGTGTTTGCTTTGATCGGATTTCTCGCAGAACAGCAACAGCACCGCGGCCGAGCGTTCGATCGCGGCGCGAACGGCATTGTCGAAGGGTTCGCCGGGTTCGACGTCGCGCGGCGCGATCCAGCAACTTACCCCGCGCGCCGCCAGCGCCGTTTCGACTTCGAGCGCGGTTTCGAGCGTGCTCGAATGATGGCTGATAAAGAGCATGACTTCGTCATTTTTCGCCATCCTGTCCCCCCTTGGCCGCCAAGGTTAGCGGCGATCAGCCCTCCGCGCCAGCGCGCGCCTCGAATCTGTCGAGTTCGCGGTCCATGACGCGGAACCAGAGCGGCGGGACCAGCGAGAGGACGAAGCTGCCGCCATAGCCAAAAGGCAGCTGCGGTGCCGCGTCATGGTGACGGAGCCGGTAATAGGGCCGGTTCGACTGGGCGTGATGATCCGAATGGCGGCCGAGATTGAACAGGCTGACATTGCTGACGATGTGGCTCGAATTCCAGCTATGCGCGGGCCGGACGCGCTCATAGCTGCCATCGGGGCGCTGCGAACGGAGCAGGCCGTAATGTTCGAGATAGTTGATCGCCTCGAGCGCCATAATCGCAAAAAACGCCTGTATGGCGAAGAGCAGCAGGCTCGCCGGGCCGAGAAGCAATATGACGGCGATCGCCAGCGCCAGCGTGAACCCGTGCCAGCGCAGGATATCGTTGTGGTGCGACCAGACGGCCTTTCCCGCGCGCTCGAGCCGTTCGGCTTCGAGCCGCCAGGCGCTGCGAAAGCCGCCGATGACGCTGCGGATGACGAAGCCATAGAGCGATTCGCCGCGCCGCGCGGTCGCCGGGTCCTCGGGCGTCGCGACGCGGACATGATGGCCGCGGACATGCTCGACGCAGAAATGGGCATAGCCGGTCAACGCCATCAGGAAGAAGGAGAGCTGCCGTTTGCCGCCGCTGCGGTGCATCAGCTCATGCGCGGTGACGATGCCGACAAAACCGCCATATTCGCCGAGGAGCAGCGCCAGAACACCGAATTGCCACCAGGCGAGCGGCGTCACCGCTACCGCCCAGAGCGCCCAGCCGAGCAGCAATGGATAGGACCATGCGCCCAGGAGCAGCATGAATTCGTAACGTGCCGCCGCCCTGCCGCTCATCCGGTCGAGCCGGGTTTGCGAGGGCCAGCGCGATACACCGGCAATCTGCTCGGCAACCGGCAGCGCGAGATAGACTATTGCGGGCAGCGCGAGCAGCCAATAGCCGCCCGCATAAAAGGCGGCGACGATCAACAAGGCCGTCAGCGGGCCGGCGAGATAGGAAAGCGGAAAACGCATGGCTGCAATATAGGGATCGGCCCCGAGGACGGCAATTTTGACGCCGGTTAGCCTCCGGCCGGTTCGTCTTCCGATTCGGCGGCGGGTTCTGCCGTTGCCTCGGGCTCATCGCTGTCCGCTTCAGGCGCTGGAGGCGCGTCGGGTGCCTCGGCGTCTTCCACGACCCCGCGAATTTCCTCGCGCATCGCTTCTATTTCCTCGCCGAGATCGCCGCCTTCGCCGCGAACATTGTTGCGTATCCGTTCGCGCACGGCGTTTCGAATCTCGTCGCTTTCTTCATCGCCGATGGTGATTTCGACGCTGTGATCGTCATCGTCCCAGATCTCGTCCGCATTCCACAGGACGATAGCCGCGAGCAGCACGCCGCCGACCAAAAAGGCGCGTTTGCGGCGCGGATCGGCTTCGTGCGGAGGCGATCCGGGGGGCGGGGAGGGCTCGGGAGGAAGTGCCATCGCCTTACCTTACCCTGTCTCGCCGCCGCCTGAAAGTGCCCGCTCGACGAGCGGCAGCTGGTCGTTGCCGAAATACATATCGCCGCCATCGACAAAGATGCTCGGGCTGCCGAAACCGCCGCGCACGATCACTTCGTCGGTATTGGCGCGCAGCCTCGCCTTGATGGGCTCGGTCTGCGTCTGGGCGATTAGGTCCGCGCCATCGAGGCCGATGCTATCGGCGATTTTCGCCAGCACCTCAGGCTCGTCGAGATTTTTCTGTTCATCGAAATACGCGGCGAAGGCGGCGGTAGCAAAACGATGGAGCGTTTCCTGGTCGTCCTCCAGCGCGCAGCAAGCCCGCATCGCATGGACGCTGCGCACCGGATGGTGCGGAGAGGGGAAATTCATCGGCAGGCCGGACCATGCCGCCCAGTCGTTCAGGCTCTTGGCATAATGCCGCGCTTTCGGGCCGGTCATGTCTTCGCGCGACGCATAGACCGCCTGGTTCACGGCATTAAACACCCCGCCCACAAGGAACGGTTTCCACGTCACCTCCGCGCCGGTCTCGTCGAGGATCGGCTGGATGTTGTGGAACGCCATATAGGTCCATGGGCTTGAAAGATCGAAGAAAAATTCGAGTCTAGCCATTTGCTCCGATTCCTAAGGTCACACTATGGTCACGCCTGCCACGGCTTTCGCTCGCGGCAAAACTGATCCGTTCGCCATCCGCGGCACCGCAGTGTCCGTTACATGGTCGAATCGTTCCGCCCATCCGCGTAACCGAGCGCAGCTTTTCCTATTCTGCAAGGAATCTTTTGCGCACGTCATCCGGTACCGGAATCGGTTTCCCGCTCTCCAGATCGACATGAACATGCACCAGCTCGATCCGGCTGCGCACATCCTCGTCGCCGCCTTCACCGCACAGCAGGATATCGGTCGAAACGCTGCTCGTGCCGACACGCGTCGTCACCGCCTTGCCGGTCACCCATTCATCGGCGCGGATCGGCTGGACGAACTCGACCACCGCGCGCACGACATGGAATTCGATCGCCTCGTCACCCGAAAAATGGATATCCCGCTCACGCCAGAATTCAGTGATAATCACGTCCGCGTACTCAAGGTAACGCGAATTGAAGACGACCGACTGCGGATCGACCTCGGAGTAGCGCACGCGGAAACGGTGGGTGAAGGGGCGGGTCGTGGACATGGCACTGCCCCCTAACCCTTTGGGCTGAGCTTGACGAGGAATCAGAGCGAACCCAAATATTTCTTGATGCTCCGCGCCGCCTGCCGGATGCGCTGTTCATTCTCCACCAGCGCTATCCGCACAAAGCCTTCGCCTTCCTCGCCGAAACCGACGCCGGGGGATACCGCGACATTGGCCTTGCTCAGCAGTTCCTTTGAAAAATCCATCGCGCTCATCCCCTTGCATTGTTCGGGGATCGGCGCCCAGGCGAACATGCTGGCTTCGGGGGAGGGGACGTCCCATCCGGCGCGGCCGAAGCTTTCGACCATCACATCGCGGCGGTTGCGATACATGGTGCGGTTGTGCTCGATAATGTCCTGCGGGCCGTTGAGCGCCGCGGTCGCGGCGACCTGTATCGGCGTGAAGGCGCCGTAATCGAGATAGCTTTTTACCCGCGTCAGCGCGCTGATCAGATGCTCATTGCCGACCGCGAAACCCATCCGCCAACCCGCCATGCTGTATGTCTTCGACATTGACGTGAATTCGACCGCGACTTCCTTCGCGCCCGGTATCTGGAGCAAAGACGGCGTCGGCGTGTCGCCATAATAGAGCTCGGCATAGGCAAGGTCGCTGATCACCCAGATCTCATGCTCGCGCGCGAAATCGACGACCTTCGCGTAGAAATCGAGATCGGCCACATAGGCGGTCGGATTGCTCGGATAGCCGATCACCAGCACCGAGGGCTTGGGCACGCTATACGCCAGCGAATATTTGAGCCGGTCGAAAAATTGCGGCCCGGGCTGCGCGGGGATCGATCGGATCGCGGCGCCGGCGATGATGAAACCGAAGGTATGGATCGGGTAGCTCGGGTTGGGCGCGAGCACGACATCGCCGGGCGCGGTGATCGCCTGGGCGAGATTGGCGAGGCCTTCCTTCGAACCGAGCGTGACGACGACCTCGCTATCGGGATCGAGATCGACGTCGAAACGGCGCTTGTAATAGGCCGCCTGTGCCTTGCGGAGACCGGGAATGCCTTTGGAAGCTGAATAGCGGTGCGCCGTCGGATCGTTGGCGACTTCGGAGAGTTTGTCGATGACATGCTGCGCGGGCGGCGTATCGGGATTGCCCATGCCGAGATCAATGATGTCTTCCCCCCGCGCCCGCGCCGCGGCCTTCATCGCGTTGACCTCGGCGAAGACATAGGGCGGCAGGCGGCGGATGCGGTAGAAATCGGTGTTCATGGTGGGGGCTTTGTAACGGGAGTTTGGCACAGCGAAAGCCAAAAAACCTTTCGTCATTCCCGCGAAAGCGGGAATCCCGCTACCTTTCGGTCGCCGCTGCTAAGCGCTAAGTAGCAGGT
>JABDLY010000181.1 GCA_013001755.1 Sphingomonadaceae bacterium | reverse complement strand
CCTGTGCGCCCGCCAGATCGAGATCATAGGCGTAAAAGGGAGTCTGTCCGGCCGCTTCGGCCAGTTCGGACACCGATTTGCCGCCGATTGTGAGCTCGCCGCGCTGGTCGACAAACGCCGCCGGGATCGGTCCGATCGGTTTCATATTCGTTATTGCCCTTTGCCCCATTGCGTCTCGATCGCGGTTCGATCGAGCTTGCCATTGGGATTGCGCGGCAGTTCGGCCTGCCAGACGATCTCCTTCGGCTGCATGAAATTAGGCAGCTCGGCCTTGAGAAAGCGTTTAAGCGCCGCATCATTTTCGGACTCTCCGCGCACGACGAGCATAATCGCGGCGCCGAGCCGCACGTCGGGCACTCCGAAGGCGACGGCCTCGGCGGCCACATCGCTGGCGATCGCTACATCCTCGATCTCGCTCGGAGACACCCGGTTGCCCGCGGTTTTGATCATCGAATCATCGCGTCCTACAAAGCGCAAGAAACCCGCCTCGTCGCGTTCGACCATGTCTCCCGACCAGACTGCCATGCCGCCCGATTGCGAAAAATCCGGGGACGGCTTGAAACGGATCGCCGTGCGCTCGGGATCCTGCCAATAGCCCTGGGCGACGAGCGGCCCTGCATGGACGAGTTCGCCAGGCTGGCCGGGCGCCGCTTCGCTGCCATCGCTCGCGACGACCATGATCTCGGCGAATGGAATAGCCTTGCCGATGCTTTCGGGCATGGAATCGATCAGCGCCGGATCGAGCGTCGTCGAGCGAAACGCCTCGGTAAGCCCGTACATCGAATGAAGCGCGGCATCGGGGAATGTCTTGCGAAGCGCCTGGACGAGCGGCACCGGCATCTTTCCGCCGGAATTGGTCAGGATTCGCAGTTTTCCAGCGGTTTCATCGTCCCATTCGAACTCGGTCAGCTGCACCCAAAGTGGCGGCACGCCGGCGAGAATCGTGACGTCATGACGTCGCACCGCCTTCATCACATCGCGCGGCATCAAATAGTCGAAGGGGATGGCCGCGGCCCCGGCAAACCAGCTCGAAAACAGCTGGCTCTGTCCATAATCGAAGCTGAAGGGCAGCAAACACAACGTGCGATCATCGGCTGCAACGTCGAGATAATGCGCCACGCTGACCGCGCCGAGCCACATATTGGCATGGCTCAGCATCACCCCCTTGGGCCGGCCGGTCGAGCCCGAAGTGTAGAGGATAGCCGCCAATTGCCCGGGATCACGTGCCGATGGCGGCATTGCACCGCTATCAAGCGGCACAGCTGTCTCGAGGGCGGCGGCGCAGCCATTAGCTGTATCGTTGTCCTTGAGCGTCGCCAGCCGTGCTTTGCCGGCGACCAGCAGCTTTGCCGCGCTGTCGGCGAGGATGTGCGCCACCTGCGCGCGCTTGAGCAGCGGATTGACAGGGACGTGGACCAGACCGGCGCGCGCCGCCGCCAAGGGCATGATACAGGCCAGCCGCGTCTTGTTGAGCCAGCTCGCGACACGATCCCCTGGCTCGAGCCCCTGCCCCGCCAGCCATGACGCCACAGCGCCCACCGCAGCATCGAGCGCAGCGAAATCCATTTCGCCCTGTCTGTCGATAATCGCCGGCGCATCCGGCTTTCCGCACAGCGCCAGATGATCGATCGATTTCGCTTTCGCTTGAAGGTCTGCGCTTAAGTTTTTCGTCATTGCTTTCGCTTAAGGCCTTTTCGAACGCCGCGCCGCGGCATGCCCGGGATAGCGTCATGACGGTTGAGGTAAAGTTATTCGATTCACTCGAGGCGGTCGCGAGGGACGCGGACGGCTGTTTGGGTCGTACCTCGCAGCCGAAACTTTACGACCGCCTCGAATGGTTCGAGCGCACGGCGGCGCATTGCGGCCTCGATGGGCAGCCGCTGGTCGCGCGCGGCCGCAACCAATGCGGCAGCGCCTGGCTGTTCCTCAACAAGAGCGGCTCGCGGGCCGAAGCGCTTGCAAGCTGGTATACACTCGATTTCGGGTTGATCGGCTGCGGCCGGGTCGACCTTGTCGCGCAGGAAATCGCCAAAAACCTGCGCGATATCGCCATTATGTCGCTGTCGCCGCTCGGCGATCCGCACATTATCGCCAAAGCGTTTCAAAAGGCCGGGTGGCGCGCCGAGATCAGCCAGAGCAGCGAAAACTGGTATATCCACCCGCCGGCGGATTTCGAGAGTTATTGGCAATCGCGGCCGAGCCGGCTGCGCAACACGGTCAAACGCAAGGCGAAGAAGGCCAATCTCGGTATCCGCATTTCAGAGCGTTTCGAGGAAACGCTCTGGGCCGATTATCGCGCCGTCTATGCGCAAAGCTGGAAACCCGACGAAGGCTCCTGGGAATTCATGGAAGCCTTTGCCCGAGCCGAAGCCGAGGCGGGCACGCTGCGATTGGGCGTCGGCTATATCGCTGGCGAACCGGTGGCCGCGCAGCTCTGGACGATCGAACATGGCGCGGCGACGATCCACAAGCTCGCCTATGCCGAAAGCGCCAAGAAACTTTCGCCCGGTTCGATTCTCGGAAAGGCGATGTTCGAATATGTGATCGACAAGGATCACCCCGAAATCATCGATTATGGCACGGGCAGCGAGCCCTATAAGGCCGACTGGATGGACGAAGTGCGTCCGCTCTATCGGCTCGATCTCTACAATATCCGCCATCCGGCAAGCTGGTTCCCGCTCGCGAAACGCGGGCTTTCGGGCCTTGTCGGACGCGAAAAGCGCGGCTAGGCGAGCGAAACACAGGGTCGCAGGGGTAATTCATGGCATCGGCAGGCGCAGTGGAAGTGGAACAGACGGTTCGTGCCGTGCTCGTCGACGTGCTCGGCCTCGGCGAGGAGCAGGTCGCGGGCTTCGATGACAGCACTGAACTTTTCGGCGCGATACCCGAGCTCGATTCGATGGCCGTCGCGGGCCTGCTGACCGAGATCGAGGAACGGCTCGGTATCTGGATCGAAGATGACGAGTTCGAGGCCGAAATGCTCGAAACCTTTGGAAATTTGCTCGTTTTCACGCGGAACAAGGCGCTTCAGTGACCACCCCCGCGCCGCGCTTTTGGCAATATGGATGGGATGGCGGGCGCGAATGTTTGATGAGCTTCGGCCCGGAAAGCGGCGCGCCGAGCCTGCTGATCATCCCGCCATTGCTCGAAGAACTCAACCGGACGCGGAAGTTTCTCTCCGATATCATGCGATTGCTCGCCGATGACGGCGTGGCGTCACACCTGGCCGACCTTCCGGGAACGGGAGAGAGCGATCGGGGACTTGAGGAGACCAGCTGGGAAGATTGGCGCATCTCCGTCGCCGCTGCAGCAAGGGCGGTTGCTGCCGACGCCGTTTTGAGCGTTCGTGGCGGATGTCTGCTCG
>JABDLY010000117.1 GCA_013001755.1 Sphingomonadaceae bacterium | reverse complement strand
GCTGAGCTTGTCGAAGCCCTGCCCTTCTTTTTCAACCACGGTCCAAGAAAGTACAACCCTTCGACAAGCTCAGGGCAAACGGCGCTATTTAGAATTCAGGGTCATCGAACCATTGGTCGAGCTCGGGCATATCCTCCGACACCTTGTTCGGATAATTCGCCGGGCGTTTTTCGAGGAAAGATGTCACGCCCTCCTGCGCATCCTCCTGCCGCCCGCGATACCAGATTGCGCGGCTGTCCATGCGGTGGGCGTCGATCGGATGGTTGGCGCCCATCATCCGCCACAGCATCTGCCGCGTCATCGCGATCGACACCGGCGCGCCTTCGGCCGTCAGATCGGTCGCCAGAGCGCGCGCCGCCGCGATCAACTTGCCGGGCTTGTGGACCGACTGTACGAGGCCGCCTTCGAGCGCTTCCTCGGCGCCGAAGACATCGCCCTTATAGCACCATTTGAGCGCCTGGCTGATTCCGACAAGCTTGGGCAGAAACCAGCTCGACGCCGCCTCGGGCACGATCCCGCGCCGCGCGAAGACGAAACCGAAGCGCGCGCTATCGCTCGCCAGCCGGAAATCCATCGGCAGCAGCATTGTCGAACCGACGCCGACCGCCGCGCCGTTGATCGCGCCGATCACGGGCTTCTTGCAGTTGAAGATACGCAAGGTCAGCTGCCCGCCGCCATCGCGCGCGCCGCGGTGGTTCCAGTCGACGCTGCCGTCTTCCTGCACCGGCGTGTCGCGATCGAGCCGCTTGTCGTAGTTGAACGTATCGCCGCCCGATGTGAGGTCAGCGCCCGCGCAAAACGCCCGGTCGCCCGCTCCGGTAACGATCACGGCGCGCGCCTCGTCATTCGCATCGGCCTCGTCGAACGCCGCGATCATCTCGTACATCATCCGCTCGGTAAACGCGTTCATCCGGTCGGGCCGGTTGAGCGTGATGGTGAAGATGTTGTCGCTAAGGTCGGTGAGGATGGTTTGGTAGTCGGGCATTTGAAAACTCCGTTCGGGCTGAGCCTGTCGAAGCCCTGCCCTTTCTTCTTACGGGGGTAAAGTGAAGTACAACCCTTCGACAAGCTCAGGGTAGGCGGAGTTTATTCCTCCCCCGCCTCGATCCGCACGAGGACCGCACCTTCGGACACCTGCCCGCCCGCTTCGGCGTTGAGCTCGGCTACCGTGCCGTCGAACGGCGCGGTCAGGCTGTGTTCCATCTTCATCGCTTCGAGCGTGACGAGCTTGTCACCCTTCGCCACACTCGCCCCCTCGGCGACGCTGACGGCGATGATCTTGCCCGGCATGGGGGAGAGGATGGCGCCATCGGAGGCTGCGCCTTCGGCCATGTTTTTGGGGCGGCGGCTGATCGAATAGGCGAAGCCGTTTTCGAAAAGCACGAACTCGTTGCTTGCCAGCGGAACGAGATTTGCCGCCTTGTCTTCCCCGATAGTCACATCGCATGGCTCGCCATCGACCATTGCCGTGAAGCCGTCCCTCTTCGCGCCATTTAGTCGAAAACCGCCCGGCGCCGCCGTCTGGCGCGCCAATTTGGCATAGCGAAGTGCGATGCTCTGCGCAGCGGCGCTTTTGGCGGGATCCGACAGTTCGGGCTTGGCCGCGACATCTTCCTGAACGCTATCGATAAAGCCGGTGGTCATATCGCCCGACTGAAAACCGGGCTGATGCAGCAATTTTGCGAGGAAACCGGCATTGGTTTTGACCGGCCAGACCTCGGTCGCTTCGCAGGACTTGGCGAGCATGGAGATGGCGTCGCCGCGGGTTTTGCCATGCACGACGAGCTTGGCGATCATCGGGTCGTAATGCGGGCTGACCTCGTCGCCCTGCTCGACGCCGGTTTCGACGCGCCCGGCATGGAGCGAGAGCCGGTCGAGCAGGCCGGTCGACGGGAGGAACCCACTCGCCGGGTCCTCGGCATAGAGCCGCGCCTCGACGGCCCAGCCATTGATGCTCAGCTCATCCTGCCTCTTCGGCAGCTCCTCGCCGTTCGCCACGCGCAGTTGCCACTCGACCAGATCCTGCCCGGTAATCTCCTCGGTCACCGGATGTTCGACCTGCAACCGCGTGTTCATTTCCATGAACCAGATGCGATTCGCGCGCAGGCCGTCCGAGGCGTCGGCGATAAATTCGATCGTGCCGGCGCCTTCATAATCGACCGCCTTGGCGGCGCGGACGGCGGCGGCGCAGACGGCCTCTCGGGTTTCCTCGTCCATGCCCGGCGCGGGGGCTTCCTCGATCACTTTCTGATGGCGGCGCTGGAGCGAGCAGTCGCGTTCGAACAGGTGGACGACGTTGCCGTGGCTATCGCCGAACACCTGCACCTCGATATGGCGCGGGCTTTCGATCCATTTTTCGATCAGCACGACATCGTTGCCGAAAGAGGCGGTAGCCTCGCGCTTGCAGGAGGTCAGCGCGTCGGCGAAATCGCCCGCCACATCGACCTTGCGCATCCCCTTGCCGCCGCCGCCCGCAACGGCCTTGATCAGCACGGGATAGCCGATCTTCCCGGCCTGTTCGGCAAGAAAATCGGCGCCCTGATTTTCGCCGAGATAACCCGGCGTGGTCGGCACGCCCGCCTCGTCCATCAACGTCTTCGCCGCGTCCTTGAGGCCCATCGCACGGATGCTCTCCGGCTTCGGCCCGACCCAGATCAGACCGGCATCAAGCACCGCCTGCGCAAAATCCGCATTTTCGGAGAGAAACCCATAGCCCGGATGAATCGCCTCGGCGTTGGCCTCCTTCGCCGCCGCGATAATCTTCTCGCCAACGAGATAGCTCTCAGCGGGCGGCGAAGGACCGATATGCACCGCCTCATCCGCCTCCCGCACATGCAGCGCGTGCGCATCGGCATCGGAATAAACGGCGACCGTGCGCACCCCGAGTTCCCGCGCGGTGCGGATGATCCGGCACGCGATCTCGCCGCGGTTTGCTATGAGGAGGGAGGTGATCACGCCAAATCCTCCCCGGAACGGGGAGGTGTCGAGGCGAAGCCGAGACGGAGGGGTCGCGAGCAAAGCGAGCTCCTGCCGTCCGCCCAGCGCATATTCGCAAGTTTATCGCAAGACCCCTCCACCGCTTCGCGGTTCCCCTCCCCGTCCCGGGGAGGATATGCGATCGGCCTAATCCTCAACTGTTCCTCCACATTTCGCAACAATGCTCTCAACAACCCCATCCATATTCTTCAAAACCTCGCGCGCCGATATTCGCAACGTCCTATAACCATTGCGTACGAGCCACGCATCGCGTTTCTCATCGCGCTCCGGCTGATCGCCCATATCATGAGACTCACCATCGATTTCGATTATCAGCCGCGCCGACATACAGGCGAAATCGCAGACGATCAGATCGTTCGGATGCTGCCGCCGAAACTTGAACCCGCCCGGTCGCGTCTTCAGTACCCGCCACAGCAGAACCTCGGGCAACGACATCTCCCTGCGCAACTTCCGAGCACGTCGAACCGTCTTGCGCGGTGCATTCAGCGTCTGATGCCGTTCCCCCATTAAATCCTCCCCGGGACGGGGAGGTGGCAGTGCGAAGCACTGACGGAGGGGTCGCGAGCAAAGCGAGCTCCCGCCATCTGCCTAATGCGCATCTGCAACTTGGCCGCCAGACCCCTCCACCGCTTCGCGGTTCCCCTCCCCGTCCCGGGGAGGATTTGAATGCGATTGGCTATGAGGAGGGAGGAGATCATCTCATCCCTTCGAACACAACTTCGAGTTCGTCGATTCTCTCACGAGCCAATCGAATACGACACGATGCTTCCAAATTTCCGCCACTGTTTCCACCTCTCATTCGATAACTCTCTGAAAGACAGTGGGCGTTTCTATAGCGATTCCAGGCTTGTTGTGATCTGCGAAGAACGGATGACCAACTCTCACCTTCAAAGGGTCCACGGTAGTTTGCATCCTGTGTAGACGCTATCCTAACTGCGCGCCGCCAACTGATTGTTAGCTGTTGGTCCATTTGGATCAAACGTTCGTCTGTACAACTCCTCATGTCAGCCATTGAGGGATTTGGAATTTTACACGGTGATTGGAGCTGAAGAGCAAACACTAGCCATAGCATTTTCGATTTCCCCTAATCAGATCCATCATCACATTCTGAACACACCGAACGCCGGCCGCTCAGGTATCTCCGCCTCTAGCGTCGCGGCAAACGCCAGCCCCAACACATCGCGCGTCTGCGCCGGGTCGATGATGCCGTCGTCCCAGAGGCGCGCGGTGGCGTACCAGGGGTTGCCTTCGTCTTCATAGGTCTGCCGAATCGGGTTTTTGAAGGCTTCGGCTTCCTCCTCGCTCCATTTTTCGGCATCGCGGTGGACGGTCGCGAGGACGCTCGCCGCCTGTTCGCCCCCCATCACGCTGATCCGGCTGTTCGGCCATGTGAACAGGAAGCGAGGCGAATATGCGCGCCCCGCCATGCCGTAATTGCCCGCGCCGAAGCTGCCGCCGATCAGCAAAGTAATCTTGGGCACCGTCGCCGTCGCCACCGCGGTCACCAGCTTCGCGCCGTGCTTGGCGATCCCCTCGGCCTCGTATTTCCCGCCGACCATGAAGCCGGAAATATTCTGCAGGAACAGCAGCGGAATGCGCCGCTGGCAGCATAGCTCGATAAAATGCGCGCCCTTTTGCGCGCTCTCGCTAAACAACACGCCATTGTTCGCGACAATCCCGACCGGCATGCCCCAGATATGCGCAAAGCCGCAGACCAGCGTCGATCCGTAGAGCGATTTGAACTCGTGAAACTCGCTGCCGTCGACGATCCGCGCGATAATCTCGTGGACATCATAGGGCGCGCGGACATCGTCGGGGATGATGCCGTAGAGCTCGTCCGCGTCATATTTGGGCGCGCGCGGTTCGACGAGCTTGACGCCCGGATCGTGCGGCGCGTTGAGCGTCGACACTATGTCACGCACGATGGTCAGGGCATGTTCGTCATTCTCTCCGACATGATCGACGACGCCCGACTTGCGGCCATGGAGATCGCCGCCGCCAAGGTCTTCGGACGAAATCTCCTCGCCCGTTGCCGCTTTCACCAACGGAGGCCCGGCGAGGAAGATCGTGCCCTGATTGCGGACGATCACCGTCTCGTCGGACATCGCCGGGACATAGGCCCCGCCCGCCGTGCAGCTGCCCATGACGCAGGCGATCTGCGGGATGCCATTGGCGGACATATTGGCCTGGTTGAAGAAGATGCGCCCGAAATGCTCGCGATCGGGGAAGATATCGGCCTGATAGGGCAGATTCGCACCGCCGGAGTCGACCAGATAGATGCAGGGCAGATTGTTCTGCTCGGCGATCTCCTGCGCGCGCAGATGCTTCTTCACCGTCATCGGATAGTAAGTGCCGCCCTTCACCGTAGCATCGTTGCAGACGATCATGCACTGGCGACCCGAAACGCGCCCGATCCCCGCGATCATCCCCGCGCCGGGCGCCTCGCCGTCATACATGTCGCAAGCGGCAAGCTGGCCGATTTCGAGGAATGGCGAACCGGGATCGAGCAAGCGCTCCACCCGATCGCGCGGCAGCAATTTGCCGCGCGAAACATGCCGCTCGCGATGCCGCTCGGCCCCGCCGCGCGCAGCCTGCGCCACATCGGCGCGGAGTTTTTCGACAAGCTCGCGATTATGCGCGCTGTTGGCGCGGAACGCCTCTCCGTTAGTATCAATCGCCGAGTCCAGCGTCGGTGCGCTCATGGCCGTCCTTTTCCCCTGTAAACGCCCCATGCCTAGCGACCACCGGCGGCTATTGGAAGAACCGCCGCCTGCATTCGACGAATGGCTTTGGCGCGGCGCTTCGGCTCGGTTATAGAGCGCGGCATTCCTGTCGCTTATTCGAAAGGCCGCATTTCGATGAACACCCGCCTTCTCGCCGTCGCCCTTCTCGGCGCTGCCGCCCTTGCCGGCCCGATCGCCTGCTCTTCCTCCTCCTCCGAAGATGAAGCGCAAGCCGAAGCCGGAAGCGAAATCGGCATCAATGTCGATGCGATGGATAGGAGCGTCGTTCCGGGCGACGATTTCTACGCCTATGCCAATGGCAATTGGCAGCGCACCGCCGAAATTCCCGCCGACCGTTCGAGCATCGGCGCGTTCCTCGTCGCCTTCGAGGAAACCGAAGCCCAGATGGCCGAGATGATCGGCGAGATCGTCGGCGAAGAGCAGCAAGCCGGGACGAACGAGGCACGGATCGCCAATTTCTACAACGCCTATCTCGACACCGACGCGATCGACGCGGCGGGGATGCGGCCCGTGCAACGCGATATCGCACGATTCGAAGCGATCGCCGACCGTGAGGATCTTTCGCGCGTGCTCGGGTCGCAGCTGCGCGCCGATGTCGATCCGCTCAATTACACCGATTACAACACCGAGAATCTGTTCGGGCTGTTCGTGACGCAGGGTCTGGCGACACCGGGCGAGGTTCTGCCGTATCTCCTCCAGGGCGGCCTCGGCATGCCCGAACGCGAATATTACCTGTCCTCCGACGCCGAAATGGCGGCGATCCGCAGCGAATATCGCGCCTATATCAAACGGCTGCTCGAAGCGGCGGATATCGACAATGCCGGTGAGCGCGCCCAGCGGATATTCGATCTCGAAATGAAGATCGCCCGCGCGCATGCGACGCGCGAACAGACCGAGGATTTTGCGAGCTCGGCCACCGTCTGGACGCGCGAGGAGCTCGAGGAGAATGCGCCGGGTATCGACTGGGGTGTCTTCCTGAGCGCGGCCCGGCTTGCCGACCAGCCGCGCTTCGCCGCCTATCATGCCGGCGCGATGCCGGGCCTTTCGGCGCTCGTCGCTTCCGAACCGCTCGAGGCGTGGCGCGACTGGCTGGTCTTCCACCAGATCAACAGCCATACTGATGTCCTGCCTTCGGCGATCGATGACGCGCATTTCGCCTTTTACGGCACCACGCTCGCCGGAACGCCCGAACAGCGCAGCCGCGACAAACGCGCGATTACCGCGCTCAACACTTATCTCGGCGACGCCGTCGGCGAGGCCTATGCGGCACGCTATTTCCCCGAAAGCGCGCGCACCCAGGTCCAGGCGATGGTCGATAATATCACCGAAGCCTTTGCGACACGTGTCCGCAATATAGACTGGATGGCCGAGGAAACGCGCGAGGAAGCGTTGCGCAAGGTCGAATCGATCATTGTCGGCGTCGGCTATTCGGACAATTGGCGCGACTATTCGGACTATGAAGTCAGCGCCGACGACGCTTACGCCAATGAGCTCGCCGGCGAGCGCGCCGAATATGCGCACCAGCTCGCCAAGCTCGGCCAGCCGATGGATCGCGGCGAATGGTGGATGACTCCGCAGACGGTCAACGCAGTCAATCTGCCGGTGCAGAACGCGCTCAATTTCCCCGCCGCGATCCTCCAGCCGCCGTTTTTCGATGCCGCCGCCGACCCGGCCTATAATTACGGCGCGATCGGCGCGGTGATCGGGCATGAGATCAGCCACAGCTTCGACAATAACGGCGCCGATTTCGATTCGACCGGCGCGCTCAGGAACTGGTGGACCGAGGCCGATCTTGCGGCATTCGACGAACAGGGCAATGCGCTTGCCGCGCAATATGACGAGTACGAACCCTTCCCCGGGCTCCACGTCAACGGCCGGCTGACGCTCGGCGAGAATATCGCCGATCTTGCCGGATTGCAGGCCGCTTATGACGCCTATCGCGCCTCATTGGGCGGCGAGGAAGCGCCGGTAATCGGCGGTTTTACCGGCGACCAGCGCTTCTTCATCGCTTTCGCGCAGACATGGGCAACCAAGATGCGCGAAGAGGCACTGCGCGCACGCATCGCGACCGACGGCCATGCGCCTGGCATGTACCGCGCGCTCACGGTGCGCAATATCGACGCCTGGTACGAAGCCTTCGACGTCGAGCCCGATAACGCGCAATATCTCGCGCCCGAAGACCGCGTCCGCGTCTGGTAGCGCTTAGCCGAGGGAGCCGACATGCCGTCCATCGACCGAAACAATGACGGCGCATCGGGATGACCGAGACCGGCGAAGGCGACGCTGCGGGCGTCCGGGTCTTCCCGCCGGGCGTTCCCTTGCTGACGATAGTGGCCGGTGCCGCGCTCGACCGCTTCGCGCCGGTCGGCCCGGAATGGGGAGTGCCGACCGCGCTGCGCATCGCCATCGGCATTGCATTGCTCGTCGCGGCAATCGGCCTGTTGGGATTCTGGGCGGTGCGAACGATGCGGCGCACCGGCCAGTCAGAAAATCCCTATAAGCCGACGACCGAGATCGTCGACGGCGGTCCGTTCGGATTCACGCGCAATCCGATGTATCTGCAGATGGTGCTCGGCTGCATCGCGATTGCGATAATCCTTGCGAGCTGGTGGATATTGTTACTGACGCCGCTCTGTTGGGCGGCGCTGCATTTCCTGGTGATCCTGCCCGAGGAGACCTATCTCGAACGCAAGTTCGGGGCAGAGTATCATGCTTATAAACAGAAGGTAAGGCGCTGGATTTGATTGACATATTCAAAGTCGGCCGAGCCTGTTGCTGACCTCGACGAGGTTGCCGTCGGGATCGTTGAAATAGACCGACAGGATGGTCCCCGTCGCGCCGTCGCGTTCGCCGGGGCCGGCGACAATCTCAATCCCTTCGTCTTCGAGATAGCTGGCATAATCCGCGACCGGTGTGTCGGTCAGCACGCAGAAATTGCCGCTGCCGGGCACCGTGTCTTTCGCTATGTCGGGCGCGGTCGAGGCGTCCTGAAGGCTGATCTTGTTCGAACCGAAATGGAGCGAATATTTGCCCGGCCGTTCTTCGCGCGATTCCATGCCGAGATGTTTTTCGTAGAAAGCGCGCGTCGCCGCAACATCCTTCACGCAAAGCACGATATGGTCGAAGGCCGACATGGCGATGGTCACGCACTCTTCTCCTGGGGGTCCTCGTGCGCGATCAGATAGCGATAGACGCCGATGCAATTGATCGCGAGCAGAACGATATTCTGCGTCCCGATCCCCACGCCGTCTTCGCTAAGGAAACCCCAGGCGATCAGCGCGGCCGAGGATGTGACGAAGATGATGAAGCCGTATCCCGTCTTCTGCGCGCCGAGATTGAGCGAGACGATCAGCGCGGCGATGGCTCCCGATATCGCGCCATACCACTGGAGTACCGAAAGCAACGTGTCGCTCATGCCCCGCCGATCAACTCGCGCCCGATCAGCATCCGGCGGATCTCGTTCGTCCCGGCGCCGATATCGAGCAATTTCGCATCGCGCATATAGCGTTCGACGGGCCAGTCCTTGGTATAACCCGCGCCGCCCAACGCCTGCACGGCTTCGAGCGCCACCTTCACGGCGTTTTCGCTGGCGAGCAGAATCGCACCCGCCGCATCGAATCGCGTCGTCCGGTCGGCATCGCAGGCCTTGGCGACTGCATAGACGTATGCGCGCGCCGAATTGAGTGCGACGTACATGTCGGCGACCTTGGCCTGCATCAGTTGGAAGCTGCCGATCGGCTTGCCGAATTGCTTGCGCTCGCGAACGAAGGGAATGACCGTATCGAGACAGGCCTGCATGATGCCGAGCTGGATCGCGGCGAGAACGGCGCGCTCATAATCGAGCCCGCTCATCAGCACGCCGACGCCGCCGTTGAGCGGGCCCATGATGTTTTCCTCGGGAACTTCGCAATCGTCGAACACCAGTTCGGCCGTCGGCGAACCGCGCATGCCGACCTTGTCGATCTTTTGGCCAATCGAAAAGCCGGGCATGTCCTTCTCGATGATAAACGCCGTGATCCCGCGCGAACCGGCATGGCCGTCGGTCTTCGCATAGACGACCAATGTATCGGCATAGGCCGCATTGGTGATCCAGAATTTGGTGCCGTTGAGGATATAGCCGCCCTGCACCGCATCGGCCTTCATCTTCATCGAGACGACGTCGGAACCGGCGCCGGCTTCGGACATGGCGAGGCTGCCGACATGTTCGCCCGAAATCAGCTTGGGCAGATATTTCTCTTTCTGATCGTCATTGGCCCAGCGCCGAATCTGGTTGACGCAGAGATTGCTGTGCGCGCCGTAGGAAAGGCCCACCGACGCGCTCGCCCGGCTGACTTCCTCGACCGCGATCACATGTTCGAGATAACCGAGCCCGAGCCCGCCCCATTGCTCCTCGACGGTAATCCCGTGCAGCCCGAGCGCGCCCATTTGCCGCCACAGGTCTTCGGGGAACCAGTCCTCGGCGTCGATCTTTGCGGCGAGCGGCGCGATCTGCTCATCGGCGAAGCGCGCGGTCGTATCGCGGATCATGTCGGCGGTCTCGCCAAGCGCAAAATCGAAGCTGGGAGCGGTGGTCATGGGGCAACCTTCGTTTGAAAGAATGTTGCTTTAGCAATTGGGGCAAGGGGCTGGAAGGGCGCTCGGCAATTCCTCCCCGGCACGGGGAGGGGGACCATGCGCAGCATGGTGGAGGGGCACCAGCCACAAGCGTTATCGCAAGCCGCAGGTGCCCCTCCGTCAGCGCTGCGCGCTGCCACCTCCCCGTGCCGGGGAGGATTAGAAAATCGCGAACAGCGTCAGCGCGACGACCAGCCCCACCGCCGGCACAATCACCGTCAGCGCGCCGACCGGCCCATAGGCATCGGCATGGGTTTCGCCGCAGATCGCGCGTATCGTGGTGACGACATAGCCGTTATGCGGCAGGCTATCGAGCGCGCCCGAGGCGATGGCGACGGTGCGGTGGAGTTCGTCGGCATTGGCGCCGGCGTCGATATAATGCGGCGCGATCAACGGCAGCGCGATCGACTGGCCGCCCGAGGCCGAGCCGGTGAGGCCCGCGATCACGGTGACCGCGATGGCGGCGCCGATCAGCGGATCGCCCGGCAGGTTCTGGACAATCTCGAGCGCCTGGAGAAAGGCGGGAGACAGCGCCGCGACGGCGCCGAATCCCACCACAGCGCAAGTGTTGGTGATCGCAACCACGGCGCCGGTCGCGCCGCGCGAAAAGGCTTCGGGCATCCGTGCCCTGCTGGCGAAACCGACGAGCAAGGCGATGATCGTGCCAGAACCCAGCGCCGCGACGAGCGCCCATTTATCGAGCGATTGTTCGGGCATGATCGCCGAGAGCGGGCCAAGGTTCTGCGGAAACTGGAAGATCATAAAAACGCCAAGCACCGCCGCCAATGGCAACAGGCAGAGCAGCGGATTCGGCAACACCCGGTGTTTGTCGATAACATCGTCGGTATCGCGGCCCTCGAAGCTCTCGCCGCGCGCGACCGCGCGATTCACCATCCATTGCAGCCAGATAAAGCCCGTCACCGCCATCAGCAGCGCGACGACAAGGCTGACCTCCCACGCCGCATAGGCGGTCGTATCGAGATATTGCATCGGGATGAGGTTCTGGATTTCGGGCGATCCGGCGCTCGTCATCGTGAACGTCACCGAGCCGAAGCAGAGCGCCGCCGGGATGAAGCGCCGCGGCAGATTGGCCTCGCGATAGAGGCTGACGGCAAGCGGATAGACCGAAAAAGCAACGATGAAGACGCTGACGCCGCCATAGGTCAGCACCGCGCAAGCCGCGACCACGGCAAGCACGGCGTGGCGGATCCCGAATTTCTCGACGATCCAATGGGCGACGCTCGCCGCCGCGCCGCTCGCGCCCATCACTTCTCCGAAGATAGCGCCGAGCAGGAACATGAAGAACCAGGCGGCGAAGAAGCCGGTGAAGCCGTCCATATAGGCGGTCGCGAAATCCGGCGCGCCCTCGGCGGCGAGTGGCGGCAACCAGGCGAGCCCGCTTGTCGCGGCGACGATCGCGGCGGCCACCGGCCCGGCGATCAGGATATTTACCCCGCGCACCGTCATATAGATAAGCAGCGCCAGCGCGCCGATCAGGCCGATTGCACTTATCATTCCATCCCCTTTGCACCGGCGCTTGTCGACATGGCCGGTGCATTCCGCTGCGGGATCGACTAGAGCGCCCGCAATCTCGAATCACGAAGCAGGTGCATTTCCATGACCAATCCGATCACGCAACATTTGAACGACGTCGGTGAAAGCTACGCCCAACATTTCGTCGCCGCTTCGGGATTTGGCATGCGCATGACCGCGACGGGCATCGCCTGTGTGTTGCACGCGATATTCCCGTTCCTGTTCGTCCAGACGGGCAGTGAGATGGTCCGCCGCCTGCACGGCGAAATGGTGACCAAACGCGCCGATACGCTGCACCAGGACTGGGTGATCTAAGGCGGGCTGGCCCCGTCCTTTTTCCAGACACCCACAGCTCGTCATTGCGAGCGCAGCGAAGCAATCCAGAGCCACAAGCGCCATCGCCTGCCGCTCTGGATTGCCGCGTCGCTTCGCTCCTCGCAATGACGGTAACTGAAAACAGGCGAATAAACCTCAAATCGCATTCCTGTGACGTGCGTCACAGAGCGAATCGGTGGAAGCGGCAAAAGGGAGTCCGAGGCGAACAGAAGCTCAGCTCCCAAGGCTAGAAGGGCAATGTTCTCTCTGGGGCCATCAGCCCGTTCCGGCTTTTTGCGACCCGGCCGGACGGACGCGGTGGCCCCAACTTTCTCCGCGACTATCGATCCTGGCGGGAAGACCGTCTGGCGAATTTTTCGAGATCGGCCGGCCGGTTGATATTGGCGAGCGGCGGGTCAATCGCGATACGACGCCCCCCGGCAGCCTCGGCGAACGCATAGAGCGCGCGGCCCCCCTTAGCGATAAACGCATCGAGCAGCGGCGAGAGCGCGACCGGCCAATAGCCGATAACGGGCTGAGAATCGGCAATGCCCGGCCCTGCCCCGCGCAATTGATCGAGCAGGGTGCCGGGCAGGTTGGGAATATCGCAGCCGACCGACAAGACGGCGTCATGGCTTTCCCGCTCGGCGAAATGGAGCGCCGCGGCCAATCCGCCGAGGGGACCGAGACCGGGTTCGGGCCAGTCTTCGAGACAGCGATGCCGCGATTCTTCGCGGCCGCAGATCACCAGCACATCCACCTGCCCCGAAAGCGCCTCGGCCACGCGATCGATAAGCCTTTTCCCGTCGAGTAAAGCCTCGGCCTTGTCACCGCCGAAGCGCCGTGACCGGCCGCCGGCAAGGATCGCGCCGCAGATTGTCATCGCCGACGTCTCAAGGTCGCAGCCAGGCGCGGATCATGAAAGTACGATCCGTTTGATCAGCATCCACACGCCCATGCCGACCATTGCGAGATTTTCGGTCAGCGAGACAAAACCGAGCGGCACGTTGCTGTCGCCGCCGACGCAGGCGCATTTGAGTTCGCGCCTGTCGACATAGACCGCCTTGATCACCGAAACCGCGCCGATCGTGCCGATAATCAGCGCGACCGGTATCGACAGCCACATCGCTACGCCTGCAATCATCAATATCCCCGCCAGCCCTTCGGCATAGGGGTAGATATAGCCATAGGGCACCCAGCGCCGGGCGAGCAGGTCGTAATTGAGGAACATCGTCGAGAAGCTCTCGACATCGCGCAGCTTGAGATAGGCGAGGCCGCACATGCTGAACGCTACAAACCATTCGGCTGTGCGGATGGTGAACCACTCTCCGGTCGCGACAAAGGCTGCGCCGAGCGCCATCAGGAAGGTCATCGAGAACAGCGCGATCACCGGGCGGTAGCTCGTATCGCTGCGTTCGTCCTCGGGCTCGTCCTTGCCGAAATGAACGCGAAGCGCGTCATAGCCGCCGATACGTTCGCCATCGATAAAGGTCTGCGGGGTGGTTTGGACACCATGCTCGCGCTTGAACGCATCGGTCTGGTCACGGTTGGCGAGATGATGATCCTCGACCGTGTAACCCTTACTCTCGAGCAAGTATTTGGACTTCACCCCGTAGGGGCAGACATGGTCGTCCGTCACCATCCGGTAAAGTTGGGCAGTCTTGCTCATGTGTTCCTC
>JABDLY010000107.1 GCA_013001755.1 Sphingomonadaceae bacterium | reverse complement strand
CGGCTGACCCGCCGCCGCCGCGCGGGCGATCCCGATGCCGCGCTCGATCCGATGGCGGCGCCCGAAGTGCGCACCGCGGTCAACAATGCGACGTTCGAGGTGTTGGTCGGTTTTCAGCTTGAGCCTGATCAGCTCGAATATAACGCCACGCGCTAACGCCGGCGGCGAAAAAGCGGACACATCGCGCGCAACAGCCGATTGACTCGAATCGAAGCGCCGTCCAATCGTTTCGAACAGTCGCTGCCGGGCAACCGGCAGATGGGCGCGCGGGAGAGAATGCGGCTTGCCGCATCGCCGAAGGAGCAACCGCCCCGGAATCTCTCAGGCCGAAGGACCGCGCGACCAATGGCACTCTGGAAAGAGGGTGACGGTTTATGCCGCACCCCGCCGAAGGGGTAAGCCCGCCGAAGCATTGGCAAAGGCGGGTCAAAGCTCTCAGGCTTCCGTGACAGAGGGGGTAGGCCGCGTGCGATTCGCGGGGCCGATGGTCACGGAGGCATGATTGAGCAAAACCGATACACTTCCCCTCGATAGCTGGCACCGGGCGCAAGGCGGGCGGATGGTCGATTTCGCCGGCTATCAAATGCCGATCCAATATGAAGGCATCATGGCGGAGCATCTCTGGACGCGGCAATCGGCCGGGCTGTTCGATGTCAGCCATATGGGGCAGATCCAGCTGATCGGGGAGGGTGCAGCCGAAGCACTCGAAGCGATCGTTCCCGGCGATATATCGGCGCTGAAGCCGGGGCGGATGCGCTATACGCTATTGCTGGCGCCCGATGGCGGGATCCTCGACGATCTGATGGTCACCAATGCCGGAGAGCAACTTTATCTCGTGGTCAATGGCGCGACCAAGCATGACGATATCGCCTATCTGCGCGAAAACCTGCCCGATTCGGTCACGATCAATCATCTCGAAGGCGAAGGATTGCTCGCATTGCAGGGGCCGAAAGCGGCGGACGCGCTTGCCCGGCTCGACATAAGCGGAATTGAAGAGGGCTGGCCCGGCCCCGGCGATCTCTATTTCATGCAGTCGGCCCCTTGTCGTTGGGGCGATGTTCCGCTCGGCGTCAGCCGCTCGGGCTATACCGGCGAGGACGGTTTCGAGATCAGCGTGCCAGCCGCCCATGTAGAGGCGTTTGCCGAGGCCTTGGCCGCGCTCGATGAAGTCAAATCCGTTGGCCTTGGCGCGCGCGACAGTCTGCGGCTCGAGGCAGGGCTGCCACTCTATGGCCATGACCTGACGCCCGAGACACTTCCTGTCGAGGCGGGTCTCACTTTCGCGTTGAGCAAGAAGCGGCGCGGGAGCGCAGATTTTGCCGGTGCGGAACGCATATTGGCGCAATATCCCGACAAGGCCGATCGGCTGCGGGCCGGGCTGGTGATCGAAGGCCGCCAGCCGGTTCGCGAGGGAGCGATTGTCGTCGACGATAACGGCGCCGAGATCGGCCAAGTTACGAGCGGCGGCTTTTCGCCGACGCTCGCGCAGCCGATCGCGATGGCCTATGTGCCCGCCGCGCTCGCCGCGCCCGGCACGAAAATAACGATTGAACAGCGCGGCAAGCCCTTTACCGGCATTGTCACGCCGATGCCTTTCGTTCCGCAAAATTACCACCGACCGCCGAAATCAACGGCAAAAGCATAGGGGAGACCGCGATGGCCCGTTTTTTCACCGAAGAGCATGAATGGATCGATGTCGAAGGCGATACCGCCACCGTCGGCATCACCGATTATGCGCAGGAACAGCTTGGCGATATCGTGTTCGTCGAGGTGCCCGATTCAGGCTCGATGCTCGAGAAAGGCGGCGAGGCGGCCGTCGTCGAATCGGTGAAGGCGGCGAGCGATGTCTATGCACCGGTTTCGGGCGAAGTCATCGAGGGCAATGGCGCGCTCGAAGACGAACCCGCGCTGGTCAACACGTCGGCCGAGGAAGAAGGCTGGTTCTTCCGCCTGACCATGTCCGACACCGAAGAGCTCGAAGGGTTGATGGACGCCAAGGAATATAAGGCGTTCGTCGACAGCCTCTAGCATGGGGAAATTCCGCTGATGCGTTACCTGCCTGTCCAGCCCGAAGATCGCGCGGCAATGCTCGCCAAGATCGGCGCGCCCGATATCGATTCGCTGTTCACCGACGTGCCCGGGGAAGCGCGGCTCGACGGGACGATCCGCGATCTGCCCGATCATGCCTCGGAAATGGCGGTGGAAAACGAATTCCGGGCGATGGCGCGGAAGAATTTGACGGCGCAGGGCGTGCCCTTCTTCCTCGGTTGCGGTGCCTATCGCCATCATATCCCGGCGAGTGTCGATCATCTGATCCAGCGCGGCGAATTCCTCACCGCCTATACGCCCTATCAGCCCGAAATCGCGCAAGGCACGTTGCAGATGCTGTTCGAATTCCAGACGCAGGTCGCGCGATTGTTCGGCACCGATGTCGCCAATGCATCGATGTATGACGGCTCGACCGCCTGCTGGGAGGCGATCGTCATGGCGCGGCGTATCACCAAGCGTAAAAAGGCGATTCTCGCGCCCGGTCTCCACCCGCATTATGTCTCGGTGGCGAAGACGATGGCGCGTTTCACCAAGGACGAAATCCATCATCGCAGCCCGGCGCTGGTCGCCGAAGAGCAGTTCGAAGGGCCGGACGGCAAGGGTGAGGCGATCGACGGTGAGACCAGCTGCGTCGTCGTGCAATATCCCGATATCCTTGGCCGTATCAGCGAGATGGAATCGATTGTTGAGAAAGCACATGAACAAAATGCGCTGGTGATCGCGGTGGTGACCGAGCCGGTTGCGCTCGGCGCGCTCAGGAGCCCGGGCGAAATGGGTGCCGATATCGTCGTCGGCGAGGGTCAGTCGATCGGTGTCGGGCTCAATTTCGGTGGTCCCTATGTCGGGCTGTTCGGATGCAACCAGAAATATGTCCGCCAGATGCCCGGCCGTCTATGTGGCGAAACGGTCGATGCCGAGGGGCAGCGTGGATATGTGCTGACGCTCTCGACGCGCGAGCAACATATCCGCCGCGAAAAGGCGACCTCCAATATCTGCACCAATTCGGGCCTCTGCGCGCTCGCCTTCTCCATCCATACGACATTGCTCGGCGAACGCGGTTTGCGCGATCTCGCGATGCTCAACCATGCCAAGGCGGTGCGCGCGGCGGAGCGGCTGGCCAGGGTTCCGGGCGTCGAGCTGGTGAACGCAACATTCTTCAACGAGTTCACGCTCAAATTGCCGCAAGATGCACGGCGCGTTGTGCGCGCACTCGCCGATTGCGACATTCTTGCGGGCGTATCGCTCGGGCGGCTTTATCCCGACGAATGCGATCTCGCCCATGGCCTCGTCGTCGCCGTCACCGAAACGACAAGCGATGCCGATGCCGAAGCGCTGGCGGAAGGGCTCGAAGCCGTGCTCGAACCGGCGCGCGAGGAGCTGCCGGCATGAGCATGAACAGCCAGGGAAGGCCGAGCAGCCCGCAAAAGGCCGAATCCGCCGCCGATACCTTCACCGGCAACCGCGCGCTGATGCTCGAGGAGCCGCTGATCTTCGAGATTGGCGACGAAACTTTATGCGGCGTCGATTTCGAAGCTGCACCGGAGGTGGAAAACCGTCTTGGCGGGCTTGAGCGCAGCCGGCCTATCGGCCTTGCCGGGCTCTCCGAACCCGAGGCGGTGCGCCATTATACGCGCCTGTCGCGGATGAACTACGCCATCGATCTCGGGCTCTTTCCGCTCGGTTCGTGCACGATGAAGCATAATCCGCGGCTCAACGAACGCATCGCGCGAATGGCCGGCTTCGCCGATATCCATCCGCTTCAGCCGGTCGATTCGGTGCAGGGCGCGTTCGAGGTCATCCATCGGCTCGGCGAATGGCTGTGCACGCTGACCGGCATGCCCGCCGTCGCGATGAGCCCCAAGGCGGGCGCGCATGGCGAATTGTGCGGGATACTCGCGATCCGCTCGGCGCTCGAAGCGCGCGGCGATGCGCGCGAGGTGATCCTCGTGCCCGAAAGCGCGCATGGCACCAATCCTGCGACGGCGGCTTTTGCTGGCTATCGCGTCGAAAATATTCCGGCGACGCCGCAAGGC
>JABDLY010000098.1 GCA_013001755.1 Sphingomonadaceae bacterium | reverse complement strand
TACCGCATCACGCGCGAGCAATGGGCGGAGAAACGCCGCGAATTCGAAGAACAGAAAGCCACATCATGAAAGACGTCTCGATCATCCCCTTCAACGGCAAGGCGCCGCATATTCACGAGACTGCCTTCGTCGCTCCCGGCTGCCGCCTGATCGGCGATGTGCGCATCCATGAGGGCGCGAGTATCTGGTATAATTGCGTGCTGCGCGCGGACGTCAATTACATCGAGATCGGCGCGCGGTCGAACATTCAGGACGGCACCGTCATCCATTGCGACGAGGATCATGGCGATGCCGCTCCCGGTGGGCCGTCGATAATCGGGGAGGATGTTCTCGTCGGCCATATGGCGATGCTCCACGGTGTGAAGCTGCACGACAAGAGCTTTGTCGGGCTAGGCGCGATTGTGATGGATTTTTGCGAGATCGAGCCCGGCGGGATGATCGCGGCGGGCGGGATGCTGACGCCGAACAAAATCATCAAGGCCGGCGAAATGTGGGGCGGGCGGCCGGCGAAAAAGATGCGCGACCTGACCGAGCAACAACAGGCGATGAACCTGATGGGCGTCGCGCACTATGTTGAAAACGCCAAGGCGCACAAGACGGCGGTGGAGGGTGGTTGATATCAGGCAAACCCTTGGTCGTCATTGCGAGCGAAGCGAAGCAATCCAGAGCGGCTAGCGATGATGCCTGTGGCTCTGGATTGCCGCGTCGCCTTGGGCTCCTCGCAATGACGGATCAAATCGGGCGATTTACGCCGAATCAGCGCGAACGAAGTCCTGCCAATAGCGCCTCGTAGCTCTCTGCCTGGCCCTGATAGAGCGCGATCACGCGCTCGCGGGCGGTGAGCAGGCGCTCGGTTTCGGCGGGTTCTCCGGCGCTGGTCTGCGCCGCGAAGATGGCGTCGAGCTCGACCAGCGCTGCGACCGTCTCGCTCCGCGAGCTGTCCAGTACGGACAGCGCGAGCTGCGCGGCGATCCAGCTCTCGCTTTCGGCCCCGCCGGCTGCCGATACAGCGGATCGGGTGCGGGGCAGGGCGGCGGCGAAATCGCCTTGTCCGCCTTCGGCCTGCGCGACCAGCTCGGCAATTCGCGAGGCGAGCGCCGGATCGCTCGCCGACGCCACCGGCGCGATCGCGCGCATCGGACGATTCATGATGCCCTCGACATTGCGATAGGCGAGCGAAGGCGGGTTGCTCTCGCTGACGCCACAGGCAGCGAGGGCGAAGAGCGAGGATGAGAGGAAGAGACGCGCGAACATGACGATGATCTACGCTGCACGGCTTCACCCCGCAACGGGGTTGCGCCTTTGCCCCAACCCCCCTAAATCGCCCCTTCCCGCGCGCCCGTAGCTCAGCTGGATAGAGTACCTGACTACGAATCAGGGGGTCGGAGGTTCGAATCCTTCCGGGCGCGCCATTATCTTGCTCAAAAGTCTTTCGCTACGCTCAGTGTACTTTCGAGCAGCAAGAATGAGTTGCTCGCCCTTGGGGCGGCCCTGCGGGCTCGCAACGCCTTTTCATTTGTGAATAACTGGCCGAAGGCTAGGTTGGCCGGATGAACGCAGCTGCCTGGACCTTCGAGCATGGCCTTCACGATCTCGGCAATGGCGCCTGGGCGTGGTTGCAGCCGGATGGGGGCTGGGGCTGGTCGAATGCGGGGTTGATCGTCGATGGCGATCAGTCGCTGCTCGTTGACACACTCTTCGATGCGCGGCTGACGCGCGATATGCTCGCCGCGATGCACGATGCGACGGGGCTTGGGGCTGAGGATATCGGCACGCTCGTCAACACCCATGCCAATGGCGATCATACCCATGGCAACGGGCTGTGCACCCATGCCGAGATCATCGCTTCGAAAGCGAGCGCGCGCGAGATGGAAACGGTGTCGGCGGAAACGCTCAAGGGTCTGGTCGAGGCCGCGCCCGATATGGGCGAGACCGGCGCCTATTTCACCAGCATCTTCGACATGTTCGATTTCGGCGATGTCGCCGAACGGATGCCGACGAGGACTTTTACCGGCGAGATGGCGGTGCAGGTCGGCGACAAGCGGGTCGAGCTGATCGAGGTCGGCCCGGCGCACACCGCCGGCGATGTTCTCGTCCATGTGCCCGGCGACCGGATCGTCTATACCGGCGATATCCTGTTTATCGACGGCACGCCGATCATGTGGGCGGGGCCGGTTTCGAACTGGATCGCCGCCTGCGACCGTATCCTCGCGATGGATGTCGAGGCGATAGTTCCCGGCCACGGCCCGATCACCGACAAGGCGGGCGTGCGCAAGGTGCAGGATTATCTGCGTTATATCGATGGCGAGGCGCGCAAGCGCTTCAACGCTGGCCTGTCGGCGCGCGATGCGGCGCATGATATTGCGCTGGGCGACTATGGCAGCTGGCTCGATGCCGAGCGGATCGCGGTCAATGTCGATACGCTCTATCGCGAATATTCGGGCGATACGTCCGCGCCCGATATACGGATGCTGTTCGGGCTGATGGCGGAGCTGAAACGCTAAAGCCCGCGCCACCGCTCCACCAACGCCAGCCGCCGCGTCTTCGCCGGATTGCGCGGCGTTGCGTCGAGAATCTTTGCGCCGCCGAGAAACACCGCGCCGGTGCAGCACAAGGCGAGCAGATAACCGCTGAACCCGTCATATTCGACCAGGTAGAGCTGGGCGCGCGCCACCGCGCCGAAGGCGAGTGCGTAGATGATCAGATAGGCTTCGAACCGGTTCTTAATGACGAACAGACGGGCAAAGCGGCGCAACAGCAACATGCCTATTAATTAAGCAAGGGCCGTGCCAATCCCGGATTTACGTGCCTGCAAGTTAACAGATTTGGTAAATTGTAAGTTAACTCGACAGTCGCCGGGCGGCGCAGATAACCTAGATCAATTCGGCGAGATCGAGCGCTTCGTAAAGCGCGCGCCGAGCGGTATCGATCTGCGTCCACAGACCGGCATCGGCGAGATGCGCTGCGTCGATGGTTTCGGGCCAGTGTTCGCCGATCACCGCCGCCATCCTGTCGAGCTTCGCCTCGTCTACTATGAAGCGCGGATCGATCGTTGCCGGATCGGCGAGCACGCGCAATCTGAGGCAGGCCGGTCCACCGCCATTGGCCATCGACTGGCGGACATCGACCGGGATCAGTTTGCGGATCGGCCCATTGCCTTCGATCATCGCTTCTAGCCAGTTCCAAACCGCTGCGCTGTCGTGCGATTCGGTCGGCAAGATCAATCCCTGTCCTCCTTCGGGCAAAGTCACGAGCTGGGCATTGAAAAGATAGGTTGCGATCGCCTCTTCGAGCGACACCCGGTCGGCCGGAACTTCGACGATGACGGCTTCAGGGCATAGCCGCGCGACTTCGGCGAATAAGGCGTCGCGATCGGCAAAGGCCTGTTCGTGGCAGAACAGCACATTTTCGTTCGCCACCGCGACGACATCGTTGTGAAACGCGCCGGCTGCGATCGCCGCTTCGGCTTGTTCGACGAAGATCACGCGGTCGGGATCGAGCTTGTGGCGGCGAGCGACGGCCTTCGAGGCTTCGATATGCTGGCGGGCGGGGAAGGGGCCGCCGCTCGCGCCATAGACGAAAAGCTCTACGCCGCGTTCGCCATGCGACGGCGTCAGCCGCATGAAATTGGCCGCGCCCTCGTCGCCGAAGGTTGGCGGGACAGGTCCATGGACGACGAAGTGCCGTTGATCGGCAAAGGCGAGCTGCAACTGGGCGAGCGTTTCGCCCCATTCATGGCTGCGATGCGGCATGGTGATCAGGTTGGCGACGGTGAGATGGCAGCGGCCATCTCCGGTATCAGGTGCGGGAGAAACCGTCGCTGCATTGGCTGCCCACATCGACGATGCCGACATCGCATTGGCGAGCAGCGCGGCATCCGCGTCTTCGGCGCTCGTGCCGAGATCGTGCAGCCAGGCGCGGTCGGGCCGCCGTTGCGGCAGGAAAGTGCCCTGGACGAGTCCGAGCTGCAGATTGGCGCGCATCTTTTCGATACCCTGCAGCGCCGCCGCGCGCGGTTGCGATATGCTCCCGGCATTCTTCGCCGAGGCAAGATTGCCGAGGCTGAGACCCGCATAATTGTGCGAAGGCCCGACTATGCCGTCGAAATTGATTTCGGTCAACGACATGGATCAGCGCGCCACGTGGCGAACTGTGTCGCTCTTGCCGACGCGCAAAGTCGACGCAGCCTGCTCGTCGATCTCGATCTCGCCGTCACCCTGCATCGTAACGTCGGCATAGCAGCAGCGGAAATCGGCGAGCTGTCCCGATGCGGCGAGCGACAGCGTGCCGCTCACACCATCGATTGCGGCAATCGTCGCTTCGCGCGATTCGGCGACGCTTTTTACCGCGTCGATATCGGCCTCCATCGTCGGCCCGCCGTCGAAAATGTCGATATAGTCTTTGAAAGCGAAATTCTCTTTCTGGAGCATCCGCATAGCAGCGCGGCCCGAAGGGTGCGGTTTCCCGATCACGGCGCGCGCGCTTTCGGGCAGCATGTCGAGATAGATCGGATGTTTGGGCATCAGATCGGCGATGAACTGGTTGCCATGGGTGGCGTTGAACTCGTCGGCCTCCTGGAAGGTCATGCCAAAAAATTTGCCGGCGAGCGCGTCCCAGAAAGCCGAACCGCCGGCCTCGTCGATAACGCCGCGCAATTCGGCGATCAGCTTTTTGCCGAAGCGCTGGCGGTGTGACGCGATGAAGAGATAGCGGCTGCGCGCGAGGAGCAGGCCGAGCCCGCCCGCGCGTTCGCCGGGATGGAGGAACAGCCCGCCGACTTCGGACGCGCCTTCATAATCGGTCGTCAGCTGGAGGATTTTCGAGCTGAAGGTGCGCTCAAGCTCCTCGCTGCGCTGCGTATAGGTAGTGATACGATAGCTGTAGAACGGCCAGCGCTTGCCGACGGCGGCAAAAATCTGCGCTGTGCCGCGGACCTGCCCGGTCTCGGTATCCTCGAGCGCCAGCAGAAACAGGTCGTTCGCCGATTCGTCGTCGGTCTTGGCGAATGCCTCTTCGGAGCGCGCGAGCTTTTCGTTGAGCGAGGCGCGATCGGGCGGGAGATTGGTAAACCCGCCGCCGGTCAGCTTCGCCATCTCGTAAAGCTGGCCGACATCGTCCTTGTTCGCCGCACGAACTACGAAACTCATAATTTGCCCCTTTCGGCAAGGCGGAGGAGAACGAGCGCCGAAAGCATCGCGCGCTCGGGAAGGCTGTCGACGATCAGGAATTCTTGCGGAGAATGAATGGCGCCGCCGCGCACGCCCATCGTATCGACAACGGGGACGCCGCAGGCCGCGATATTATTGCCATCGCAAACGCCCCCGGTCGATTTCCAGGCGATATCGAGGCCGAGAACGGCGCCGCAGGATTTGACCAGACCGAACAGCTTCGCCGCGCCATCGTCGATCGGTTTGGGCGGACGGCCGAAGCCGCCATGGACATGGATATCGACCTCGCGTTTCGCGCCGATTTCGCCGACCGCTTCGTCGAGCAGGCGTTGGGCGCGATTCTGGTCTTCGATCGTTTCGGGCCGCATATTGAGGCGCATCACCGCGTGGTCGGGCACGACATTGTTCGCGCCGCCGCCCTCTATCTTCGCCGGATTGACCTTGAGGCCGGGGCCGATCGCGTCTGCGAGTTTGAGAGCCAGCTCGGCCGCCGCGAGCAAGGCGCTGCGGCCTTCCTCGGGATTGCGGCCGGCATGGGCGGATTTGCCGGTGATGACGATCGACCAGTTGCCGCTGCCGCCGCGCGCGCCGGCCAAAGTGCCGTCGGGCAAAGCGGGTTCATAGGTCAGCGCGGCGAGTTTGCCTTTGGCCGTCTGCTCCAGCAGCGCAGCCGAGCCGGGAGAGCCTATTTCCTCGTCCGAATTGATCACGACCTCATAGCCGATCCGCGCCGCAAGCGGCGAAGTCTCGACCGCCTTGAGCGCCGACAGCATCAACGAGATACAACCCTTCATATCGGTGACGCCGGGGCCGTTGAGCGTGGCATCGTCGAGCCAGGTCAATTCCTGAAACGGATGATCTTCGCCGAACACCGTGTCCATATGGCCGGTGAGCAGCAGCTGCACCGGCGCATCGGGGCGCACCGTGAGATGGAGGTTCCTGCCGGTTTCGCGCGTCTCGATGCTGCCATCGGGTTTGACGATCTCGGATGGCGTCGCCTCTCGCAATTGAAGATCGCCGGGGAGGTCCGCAAAGGCGTCGGCGAGCTTCTCCGCGACTGTCTTGAGCCCCGCCAGATTGGCCGAGCCGCTGTTTATGCGGGCCCAGTCCTGCGTTTGATCGAGCATCGGCTCGTCGGCGGCGCGTTCGAGCGTTTCCTGCTCGGTGGTGGTAAGCGATGTCATGGCCGGGGTTTAGCGGGTTGTCGTCATCGTCGCCACACCAGTCTGTCTGTCATCCTGAACTTGTTTCAGGATCCACTCTTCCACCGGCAACGTCTTCGCAAAATGAGGAGTGGATGCTGAAACAAGTTCAGCATGACGAACTGTTGCAACCGTTATCGCCAATCGGCATATCGGCAGTTCTCTTCCTCCCCATAAAGCCAATGACTATGCGATCCGAAAGGGTCGCCAAGGGAGCATATATGACCGATTATGTTGATCGTTTCGGCCTGAAAATCGCGCGCGAACTGGCCGATTTCGTCGAGAGCGAGGCGTTGCCCGGGCTCGATATCGCCGCCGATGATTTCTGGGCCGGCGTTGCCGATGTGTTCGGTCGTTTCGCTCCCGAAAATCGCGATCTGCTTGCCAAGCGCGAGACGCTGCAAGCGCAGATCGATGGGTGGCATAGCGAACGCAAGGGTAAGCCGGTCGACATCGATGCCTATACCGGTTTCCTGCGCGAAATCGGCTATCTCGTTCCCGAACCCGCGCCCTTCACCATCGGCACCGAAAATGTGGACGCCGAGGTCGCGCGGATCGCCGGGCCGCAGCTTGTCGTGCCGGTGCTCAACGATCGCTTCGTGCTCAATGCGGCCAATGCCCGCTGGGGTAGCCTGTACGACGCGTTTTACGGCACCGATGTGCTGCCCGGAAAAACCGGATCGGGCGGCTATGATGCCGAACGCGGCGTGCAGGTGATCGCTGCGGCGCGCGATCTGCTCGACGAAGTCGAACCTTTGCATGGCGGTTACTCGCACAAAGAAGTGACGCGCTGGTATGTCCACAAGGGCGGCGCGCGCGCCGAGCTCGAAGGCGGCGGTTTTACCGCGCTCGAGCACGAAGAGGATTTTATCGGCTATCGCGGTGCGCCCGATGCGCCGACGGCGATCCTGCTCCGGCATAACGGCCTGCACATCGAAATCGCCATCGACCGCGACCATCCGATCGGCCGCGACGACAAGGCGGGGATTGCCGATGTCGTGATGGAAGCGGCGCTGACGACGATCGTCGATCTCGAAGATTCGGTCGCCGCCGTCGATGCGGAGGACAAGGCGCTCGCCTATCGCCATTGGCTCGGCCTGATGCGCGGCGATCTCGAAGCACGTTTCGCCAAGGGCGGGAAAACAGTGACCCGCGCGCTCGAAGCCGATCGCGACTATACCGCGGCGCATGGACCGGATCTCTCGCTGTCGGGCCGCAGCCTGCTCTTCGTTCGCAATGTCGGCCATCTGATGACCAATCCGGCGGTGCTATTGCCCGATGGCGGCGAGGCGCCCGAGGGCATTCTCGACGGCATCATGACGAGCCTGATCGCGATGCACGATCTCAAGGGGCTCGGACGGCATAGCAACAGCCGAGCCGGTTCGGTCTATATCGTCAAGCCGAAGATGCACGGGCCCGAGGAATGCGGCTTTACCGACCGGCTGTTCGACGCGATCGAGGATATGCTGGGGCTCGATCGCCACACGATCAAAGTCGGCGTGATGGACGAGGAACGCCGGACATCGGCCAATCTCGCCGCCTGCATCCATGCCGTCAAAGACCGCATCGTCTTTATCAACACCGGCTTCCTCGATCGCACGGGTGACGAGATTCATACATCGATGCAGGCGGGCGCGATGATGCGCAAAGCGGCGATGAAGGAAGCCGAGTGGATCGAGGCTTATGAAGCGCGCAATGTGCAGATCGGTCTCGCCGCGGGTTTCTCGGGCCACGCGCAGATCGGCAAGGGCATGTGGCCCGCGCCCGATTTGATGGCCGATATGATGGAGGCCAAGATCGGCCACCCGATGAGTGGCGCGAACACGGCCTGGGTGCCGAGCCCGACCGCGGCGACGCTCCACGCGATCCATTATCACCGCGTCGATGTCTTCGAGCGCCAGAAAGCGCTGATGGACGAGCCGATCCAGCCGCTCGGAAAACTGCTGACCATTCCGCTTGCCGAAGGCGCGAACTGGAGCGAGGATGAAATCCGCGAAGAGCTCGACAATAATGCGCAGGGCATCCTCGGCTATGTCGTCCGCTGGGTCGACCAGGGTGTCGGCTGTTCAAAAGTGCCCGATATCCATGACGTGGGTCTGATGGAAGACCGCGCGACCTTGCGGATCAGTTCGCAGCATATGGCGAACTGGCTGCTCCACGGCGTGTGCAGCGCCGGGGAAGTCGACGCGGCGCTTGAGCGGATGGCGGCGAAGGTCGATGCGCAAAATGCCGGCGATGCCGATTATGTACCGATGACGGGCAACGCGGATGGCGCGGCCTTTCAGACGGCGCGGTCGCTGGTGTTCAAGGGTGTCACGCAACCGAGCGGCTATACCGAGCCATTGCTTCATGCGTTCCGGCGGCGGGTGAAAAACACTTGATCGTCATTCCAGCGAATGAGATTCCTCTCACAAGGCTCGATTATTCTAGGCGTTCTAGCAACCAACTTTCGTCACCCTGAACTTGTTTCAGGGCCCACTTTTCCATCGGAACTGTCTTCGCAGGCTGAGGAGTGGATGCTGAAACGAGTTCAGCATGACATGGATGATTTATCGGTACGACTAGCCCGTCAGATATTCCGCGAATTCAGCGAGCAATTGCCGATAAAGCTCGCGTTTGAAGGGGACGATCAGGTCGGGAAGTTCGCTCGGCGTCGCCCATTTCCATGATGCGAATTCGGGATGTTCGGTTTCTATATCGATATCGTCGTCCTTGCCGGTGAAGCGCAGCAAATACCATTTCTGCCTCTGGCCGCGAAATTTGCCGCCCCAGACCTTGCCGACCAGATCGTCGGGCAGATCGTAGGTGAGCTCATCCGGGGCCTCGGCGATGAATTCGGTCAGCCGCTTCGGTATCCCCGTTTCTTCCTCGAGTTCGCGATAGGCGGCGGTTTTCATATCCTCGTTCTTGTCGAT
>JABDLY010000097.1 GCA_013001755.1 Sphingomonadaceae bacterium | reverse complement strand
GCTTGTGCTTGATCCGGTCCTCGATCTCGTCGCGGAAGTTCCGGATGAGACCCTGGATCGGCCATGCCGCCGCATCGCCGAGCGCGCAGATGGTGTGGCCTTCGACTTGTTTGGTGACTTGCTGGAGCATGTCGATTTCCTCGACCGCCGCATCGCCTTCGCGCAGCCGTTCCATCACCCGCCACATCCAGCCTGTGCCTTCGCGGCACGGCGTGCACTGGCCGCAGCTCTCATGTTTGTAGAAATAGGAAATCCGACTGATCGCGCGGACGATATCGGTCGATTTGTCCATGACGATCACCGCCGCGGTGCCGAGGCCCGAGCCGAGATCCTTGAGCCCGTCGAAATCCATCGGCGCGTCGATAATCTCGTCGGCCGGCACCAGCGGCACTGACGATCCACCGGGAATGACGGCGAGCAGGTTATCCCAGCCGCCGGTGATGCCGCCCGCATGCTTGTCGATCAGCTCGCGGAACGGAATGCTCATCGCTTCTTCGACGACGCAGGGTTTTTCGACATGCCCCGAAATCTGGAAGAGCTTGGTGCCCTCGTTCTTCTCGCGCCCGATCCCGGCAAACCAGGCCGGCCCGCGCCGTAAAATCGTCGGAACGACCGCGATACTCTCGACATTGTTGACCGTCGTCGGGCAGCCATAGAGGCCTGCGCCGGCAGGAAATGGCGGTTTCAGGCGGGGCTGGCCCTTCTTGCCTTCGAGACTTTCGAGCAGCGCGGTTTCCTCGCCGCAAATATAAGCGCCCGCGCCGCGATGGACGTAGACGTCGAAATCATAGCCCGATCCGCAGGCATTCTTGCCGATAAAGCCTTTCTCATAAGCTTGCTCGACCGCGGCGAAGAGGTTCTCGGCCTCGCGGATGAACTCGCCGCGGATGTAGATATAGGCCGCCTTGGCGCGCATCGCATATCCGGCGATCAGCGCACCCTCGATAAGCTTTTGCGGATCATGGCGGATTATCTCGCGATCCTTGCAACTGCCGGGCTCCGATTCATCGGCATTGATGACGAGATAGCTCGGCCGCCCGTCCTTGCTCTCCTTGGGCATGAACGACCATTTGAGACCCGTCGGGAAGCCTGCACCGCCGCGGCCGCGCAACCCGCTCGCCTTGATCTTCTCGACGATATCGTCGGGCGAATCCTCGAGCAATTTTTTCGTGCCGTCCCAATCGCCGCGTTCTATGGCGGCATCGATGTCCCACGGCTGGAAGCCATAGACATTGGTGAAGATGCGATCGGAATCAGCGAGCATCGTTGAACGCCTTCCCATTCAAATCCACAACATCGTCACCCCAGCGAAGGCTGGGGTCTATCCCAGACCCGCAATCGCCAGACCGATATCTGGGATAGATTCCAGCCTTCGCTGGAATGACGAGGAAAAAATCAAGCACGGCGCGACCTCATCCAGCGAATGAAAAAATACCAGATCGGCGCGGCGATCAGCGAGGCGATAACGTGTTGCAGCCATTGAATCTCGCGCGTCAGCAGGATGTCGATGACCACATTGATCGCGAAAAACGCGACAACGAAGGTAATCGTCGCCTGGATCAGTGACATAGGCTGACGGGGACCAATTCTCGCCATCACCATTCGCTCCGATAATCGTGATTGGCGTCGACCATTTCGGCCAGCGAAGTCGGTCCGCCTTCGGGACAGCTCACCTGCCGCTCGACCTGCGGGCCGGGCGTGACCTCTTCGCCGTTTGCCAGCGCCTCGAGGATCGCGGTCATGCTATCATAATCGAGGTCTTCGAAATTATCGTCGTTGATCTGGACCATCGGCGCATTGGCGCAGGCGCCGAGGCATTCGACTTCGGTCAGCGTGAACACGCCGTCGGGCGTCGTCTTGCCCTTGAGCAGCCCCTTGTTCTTGCACGCCGCCATCACATCGTCGGAGCCGCGCAGCAGGCATGGCGTCGTTCCGCATAGCTGGACATGATAGCGGCCGACGGGGACGAGATTGTACATCGTGTAGAAGGTCGCGACTTCGTAGGCCCGCATATAGGGCATATCGAGCTCGGCGGCGACGAACTCGATCACCGGCACGAGCAGCCAGCCCTGCGTATTGGTTTCTTCGCCGATCTGCCGCTGCGCGAGATCGAGCAGCGGCATCACCGCGGATGCCTGTCGCCCCTCGGGATAGCGGGCGATGATTTTTGCGGCCTGCGCGGCGTTTTCGTCCGTCCAGGCGAATGCACGCCAACGCTCACGAATCGCTTCGTTTTCGAGTGCGGTGTCGGTCGAGGATTGCGAGAGTTTATCGGCGGGGAGGATGGTCATACGAGTTGCATATCCTCTCGGTCGCGATCATCCCTGCCGTACTTTCTAAAGTCGGCAGCGATATCCATCCATTGCGTTAAGGTCACAGGTAGGATCATGATCCACAGAAGTGGGTCGGTAAGCGGAGATCCGGAAAATTCTGACATACTCCAAAAAGCGTAGAATCCAGCCAGTACTAAAAATACGATTGTCACAAGCTTCGTAGAGGCACGATACTCAACGCGCTGCAATCTTGAGAGTAAGGGCCCTGCCGATTTAAGAATGCTCACCGGTCGCACTCCCCGAACACCACATCAATCGCGCCGAGGATCGCGGTTGCGTCGGCGAGCATATGGCCTTTGCACATGAAATCCATGGCTTGCAGGTGCGAGAAGGCGGTCGGGCGGATCTTGCAACGATAGGGTTTGTTGGTGCCGTCGCTGACAAGATGTACGCCGAATTCGCCCTTGGGGCTTTCGGTCGCGACATAGACTTCGCCAGCCGGAACGTGGAAGCCCTCGGTGTAGAGTTTGAAATGATGGATCAGCGCTTCCATCGACTGTTTCATCTCGGCGCGCTTGGGCGGGACGACCTTGCGGTCGAGGCTCGCAATCGGGCCTTCGGGCAATTCGGCGATGCACTGTTTGATGATCCGCGACGACTGGCGGACTTCCTCGACGCGAACCATGAAACGATCATAGCAATCGCCCTTGGTGCCGACAGGCACTTCGAAATCCATCCGGTCGTAAACATCATAGGGCTGCGACTTGCGGAGATCCCAGGGCAGCCCCGAACCGCGGATCATCGGCCCCGAAAAGCCCCAGCGAATTGCATCGTCCTTCGAGACCACGGCGATATCGACATTGCGCTGTTTGAAGATGCGATTGTCGACGACGAGGCTGATCGCGTCCTCGAACAATTCGGGCAGCCTGGTATCGAGCCAGTCGGCGATATCGGCCAGCAGCTTGAGCGGCGCATCCTGATGGACGCCGCCGGGGCGGAACCAGGCGCTGTGCATCCGCGCGCCCGAGACGCGTTCGAAAAAGTTGAGGCAATCCTCGCGCAGCTCGAACAGCCAGAGGTTGGGCGTCATCGCGCCGACATCCATGACATGGCTGCCAAGGTTGAGCAGATGGTTCGAAATCCGCGTCAATTCGGCGAACAGCACGCGCAGATATTGGGCGCGGAGCGGCACTTCGAGATCGAGCAATTTCTCGATCGCCAGCACGAAGCTATGCTCCTGGCAAAGCGGCGATGCGTAATCGAGGCGATCGAAATAGGGCAAAGCCTGCAAATATGTCTTGTGCTCGATCAGCTTCTCGGTGCCGCGGTGGAGCAGCCCGACATGCGGATCGACGCGTTCGACGATCTCGCCGTCGAGCTCCATCACCAGCCGCAGCACGCCATGCGCCGCGGGATGCTGCGGCCCGAAGTTGATCGTATAGTTGGCGATTTCGGTATCGCCGACGGTCGGATCCGCGGCATCGGTCTCGCCCTGAATTTCCTCGAGATAGTCAGCCATCTTTGTCGCCTCCCGGAATGTCGGGTTCGTCGGATTGCTCGGCGGCTTTCTCGTCTGCTTTCGGTCCGGCACCGGTCTGTTCGGGGCTATCGGTCGTCTTCGGAGTGGGCTCGGCATCGTCGCCGACCGGCTCCTTCTCGCCGTCGCCCTGCTCCTCGGCGGTGACCGGCGTCGGTGCGCCTTCCTGTTCGCCGGCCTTTTCGTCGCCCGGCAGGATATATTCGGCGCCTTCCCAGGGGCTCATGAAATCGAAGCTGCGGAAATCCTGCGCGAGCTCGACGGGTTCGTAGACGACGCGCTTATGCTCTTCGGAATAGCGCATCTCGACATAGCCGGTGAGCGGGAAATCCTTGCGCTGCGGATGGCCGCGAAAGCCGTAATCGGTGAGGATACGGCGCAGATCCGGATTGCCCTCGAACAGCACGCCATACATGTCGAACACTTCGCGCTCGAGCCAGCCGTCGACCGGCCAGATATGCGTGATCGACGGAACGGACATTTCCTCGTCGGTCGTCACCTTGATGCGGATGCGGTGATTTCGCGTCAGCGAGAGCAGATGATAGCAAACCTCGAACCGTTCGGGCCGGTCGGGATAGTCGACGCCCGAAATTTCCATAAGCTGCTGATATTCAAGGCCATCGCTATCGCGCAGCGCGATCATCGCCTCGGCCAGCGCCTCGCGCCTCACCGTCACCGAAATCTCGTTCACCGCCTCATGCGCGTGAACCAGACTATCGCCCAATGCAGCCTTTACCGCATCGGCCACGCCTTCGTTCGAGGCGATGACGGGAGCCGGACTCGCCATGGCCCTAACGCTCGATCGTTCCGACGCGGCGGATCTTCCGCTGGAGCTGCATCACGCCGTAAAGCAGCGCTTCGGCGGTCGGCGGGCAACCCGGAACATAGATGTCGACGGGAACGATCCGGTCGCACCCGCGCACCACCGAATAGCTGTAATGATAATAGCCGCCGCCATTGGCGCAGCTGCCCATCGAGATCACATAGCGCGGCTCGGACATCTGATCGTAAACGCGGCGCAGCGCCGGGGCCATCTTGTTACACAGCGTGCCGGCGACGATCATCACGTCGGACTGACGCGGGCTTGCGCGGGGGGCAACGCCGAACCGCTCCATGTCATAGCGCGGCATGTTGACGTGAATCATCTCGACCGCACAGCACGCCAGGCCAAAGGTCATCCACCAGAGCGAACCCGTGCGCGCCCATTGGAACAGCTCCTCGGTCGAAGTGACGAGAAAGCCCTTGTCGTCGATATAGCTGTTGATGTCGGCAGCGAACGCCGGATCGGGCTGCGTGCCCGGCGGCGGAGCCGTGAGGTCTACTCCCATTCGAGCGCCCCTTTCTTCCAGGCATAGGCAAGCCCGACGGCAAGTTCGACGAGAAAGATCATCATAGCGATCCAGGCGATCCAGCCCAGATCGAACACCGTCACCGCCCAAGGAAACAGGAACGCCGCCTCGAGATCGAAGATGATGAAGAGGATGGCGACGAGATAGAAGCGCACATCGAACTGGCTGCGGGAATCCTCGAACGCGGGAAAACCGCACTCATATTCGGTCAGCTTATTCGCATAGGGCTGCGCGGTGCCGGTGAAGCGCGAGGCGATCATCGGCAGCACGACAAAGGCCAGCGAAAGCGCAAGCGCTATACCGAGAAACAGCAATATCGGCAGATATTCGGCTAGATTGACGGAAATCGTCTCGGGCAATTTGGGACTCGCGAAATACAGTTCGACCTAGGCGGGCTTCTAGGCGCTGGAGCCGGTCGGGGCAAGACGGGCAGCGTTGAGAAACAGGGGTTTTTCGCACCCGCAGATGCATTTAGCGCAACGGTAACGCCCGAATCGAGGTTGCGCGCGGCGCGGCATCGTCATTGAGACCGCCATCATCGCCATAATCGGGCCACCGGGCATCGGCGATATAGTAGAGCGTGTCGTCGAAAACGGCGCCCAGCGTCGGCTCTCCCCATTCGGGATTGGCACGCTCAAGCCGCTCGACAGCGGTGATCGTGTCGCCTGCCGGGTTGATCGAAATCCGCAATATCGCATGCGGCCGGACGCCGTTGCGGATCGCGATGAGATCGTCGCCATGTCGCGACAGGCCGTCGATACCGTCGAGAATGACGAGTTCGTCATGACCAAGCTGGTCGAGCGCGCCGGTCGCGAAGTCATAACGCGCAAGTCCGTAACTATAGTCGGCGATGATCAGCGCGGAACCGTCGGGCGACACCTCCATCCCTTGTGGGCTGCGCAATCGGCCGGGCGCAATAAGCTGCTCGAGCGTGACGCTGCCCACCCGGCGAACATAGACTGCGCCCGATCCGCCGCCGCTGAGATAAGCGCTGCCATCGGGGCCGAGCGCGACATCGCCGGGCTGATCCTCCTGGTCGGTCGCGAGCCACAAAACGTCATTCCGGTCGGGCCCATAGCCGATCATGCCCGAAAAGGCGTTTTCGGCGTTCGGTGTCTGGGGAACGACCGACGAGGCGACCCACAGCCATCCGCGCTCGAAATCGTAACGCATTCCCATCAAACTGCCGGGTACGAGCCGGTCGGCCGCGGTGCGTTCGCGCGCGTAACGCTCCCAGTTGCCGGCTGTCGCGCGGCCAAAAATGGCGCGCGCGGTGACGCTCGACGCGACGATATTGTCCATGAAGGGTACGTGAGCGACGCCCTCGATCAAGCCATTTTCGGCCGGAACCTCGCCCGCCCGCCTGCTGCCATCGAGCGGCGACCCGTTGGCCGCCATGCGTGCAGCAAAAAGCGCCCACTCGGCTTCATCGAAAGCGGTTTGCACAAAAGCCGTCCCTTGTTCGGAGAGGGCGCCTCCCATGCGAAGATAGCGCCAGAGCGCAGCGCGCGCCGTCGGATAATCGTCGCTCGCGATTCCGGCTTGCGCGATCCGCAGCTGGATCAATCCGCTATTCGGAAAATCGACCGCCATTCGCTGAAGATCGGCAAGCGTTGCCTCATCCGCCGAAACGATCTCAGGCCAGTCGCCCGCGCCGCCACCTTGTGCGGCCGCAGGGAAAGCTGCCGCGAACGCCAGCGCAAGAAAGGCCCAGCGGATCAACGCAAGGCGCTCGCGAGCAATTTATGCAATCTCGAATGCAACCCCTCATTGGCGGCAAGATATTCGGCGCGTTCCATCGGCTGGCTCCCCCCGCGAAAATCGGTCACGAAACCCCGCGCTTCTCGCACGAGCAGGATGCCAGCCGCAACGTCCCATGGAAACAGATCGGCTTCCCAATAACCGTCATAGCGACCCGCCGCGACCCACGCGAGATCGAGCGAAGCCGAACCGAAGCGCCTTATACCGGCCACTTGCGGCGCAATAGAGTTGAAAATACCGTTGAATTTCTCGAGATCGCCATGGCCTTTATACGGCACACCCGTCGCGATCAGCGCTTCGTTCAAATTGCGGCGCGCCGAAACGAACAATCGGCGATCGTGAAGATAGGCGCCCTTGCCGCGCTCCGACCAGAACAGTTCGTCGGTCAGCGGCTGGTAAACGACCCCGGCGTAGACGTCACCCCAACTGCCATCGGGCCTGGGCTCCTGCACCGCGATCGAAATTGCGAAATGGGGAATTCCGTGGAGGAAGTTCGACGTGCCGTCGAGCGGATCGATCACCCAGCGCGGCTTGCCCTCCTCGCCTTCGATCTCGCCGGCCTCTTCAAGCAGGAAACCCCAGCCTGGCCGCGCGATCTGTAGATCGTCATAAAGGATGCGCTCGGCCTTCATATCGGCCTTGGAGACGAAGTCCGCCGGCCCCTTTTGCGAAACTTGCAAATGCTCGACCTCGCCATAGTCGCGGCGCAGACTCTGCCCCGCCTTGCGGGCGGCGCGATCCATAACGGTGATAATGGCGGGTCTTGCGGGCATTTATTTCTCCAAAGCCCCTCCTCTTCAGAGGAGGGGTTGGGGTGGTGGAGTTCGAGCCACGAGCTACGCTCGCTTCCGCTCGCTCTACACCCACCCCTTTATCCCCTCCCTTGAAAGGGAGGGGAAATTCTATTCGGCCTTCTTCACATATTCCTGCGCATAGACATCGACGATAATCCGTGTGCCGGCGCTGATATGCGGCGGCACCATCACACGGACGCCATTGTCGAGGATCGCCGGCTTATACGACGATGACGCCGTCTGCCCCTTTACCACGGCATCGGCCTCGACGATTTCAGCCTCGACCTGATCGGGAAGCTGCACGCTGATCGGCTTTTCTTCGTAGAGCTCGAGCATCACGTCCATGCCGTCCTGCAGAAAGGCCACGGCATCGCCAAGCATATCGGCGGCAAGCTCGATCTGTTCGTAATTTTCCTTGTCCATGAAGGTCAGCATATCGCCCTCTGCGAACAGGAACTGATATTCACGCGTATCGAGCCGGACCTTCTCGACCGTTTCGGCCGACCGGAAACGAACATTGTTCTTGCGGCCATCGATCAGGTTCTTGAGTTCGACCTGCATATAGGCGCCGCCCTTGCCGGGCTGCGTATGCTGAATCTTCACGGCCTTCCAGAGGCCGCCTTCATATTCGATGATATTGCCGGGACGAATGTCCACGCCGCTGATCTTCATGAAAATCTCGCTATTTTGTGCGGAAGTCGCGGCGCTCTACCAGC